>NZ_LMPK01000015.1:26716-27903 GCF_001423825.1 Microbacterium sp. Leaf351 | reverse complement strand
CCTGTTCACGTACGGCGACGGTTCTTCCCGCACCACCGTGTCGGCCGGCTCGACGTGGGCGGCCCTCGGCGTTCCGCAGTTCACGCCGACGGCCACGAGCCACGTCTACGGCGCCCGCGGCGAGTACACGATCACCCTCGAGACGTCTTACGCGGCCGAGGCAACCTTCGACGGCGTCACCTGGATCCCGGTCGACGGTCTCGTGACTCCGGAGGCAACGACCGCGCCGATCCAGGTGCTCGAGGCGCGCACCGCGCTGGTCGGCCAGACCTGCGTCGAGAATCCCCGCGCAGCCGGCTGCTGACCGGTCACGACCGACGCAGAACCGTGCAAAGTCGCCCGAAAAGGGGCGTCGCGCGCGCGTGAGTGCTTCGTGCGTCGTGTCAGCCGAACATCGGCCCTGACGCCCGAAACCGGGCACGTACCGTCATCGCAGACGCACCGGGGAGATCCTCCGGGCGACGCGAATCGAACGGAACCCGCACGTGAACGAGCTGCAGAACCTCATCCCCCTCGCTGTCGGCATGATGATCTCGCCGCTGCCGATCGTGGCGATCGTCGCCATCGTGCTGGCGCCCCGCGGCCGGGCCGCCGCGCCGATCTACACGACGACGTTCACGATCGTCTCGCTCGTGTTCCTCGCTCTCGGCGCCGTCTTCTCCGCGAACAGCTCCTCGTCCTCCACATCGGGAAGCAGTTCGACCGTCTCGTTCGTCTTCGCGATCATCATCACCATCGGCTTCGCGCTCTTCGCGGTGCTCAGCTGGATCGGGCGCCCGAAGCCCGGCCAGACCGCGAAGGCACCCTCATGGCTGGCCGCCATCGACAACGTCACGCCCCTCAGCGCCGCGGGACTCGGGTTCGTGATGGCCATCACCAACACCAAGAACATCCCGCTCGCGCTCAAGGGCGGCGCGCTCATCGGCGATGCGCACAGCTCGCTGCCGATCACGATCCTGCTGTGCGTCGTCGTCGCGATCGTCGGCTCGCTCGCGCTGATCGTCCCCGCCCTGATCGCCCTCAGCACCTCCGACCGCGTCATCGGTGCCCTGCAGCGCGTCAAGACGGAGATGATCGCGCACAACGCCGTCATGATGACCGTTCTGTTCGCGATCCTGGCCGCGAACGAAGCAGCCCAGGTCGTCCACCACCTCGTCTCCTGACACCGACCCGCGACATCCGTTCGT
>NZ_LMPK01000015.1:25086-26684 GCF_001423825.1 Microbacterium sp. Leaf351 | reverse complement strand
CCCCCGCCGGCTACGGCGACGCCCGTCGTGCCGGCTCCGTCGCCGACCTGCTCATCGTCGGCGAGATCGCCACGGGTGACCCCACGGCCCCCCGCGCCGAGGCCATCGCCGTCTCGGGCGGGCGCATCATCGGCATCGGCAGCCGCTCCGAGGTCGACGGCCTCACCGGCCCCGATACCCGCACGATCGCCCCCGAGGGAGTCGTCATCCCCGGCCTGATCGAGCCCCACGCGCACATCTGGGCCTCGCTCATGACACTCGACTGGACTGACGTCTCGCACGTCGCGTGCCCCGAGTTCGACGACGTCGTCGCGACGCTGAAGGATGCCGCGGCCCGCACCGCGCCCGGCGAGTACCTGCTCGCGAAGCTCTTCGACCCGAGCCTCTACCCCGGAGAGCCGGTGCTGACCAGGGACATCCTCGACCGCGTGGCATCCGACCGGCCCGTCGTGGTGCTCAACGCGTCGATGCACTTCGCGTACGCCAACAGCGCTGCGTTCGCCGCGGCCGGAATCACCGATCAGACCCCGGAGCCCGTCGGCGGCACGCTGCAGCACATCGACGGGCGCCTCACCGGCGTCGTCGGCGAGTCTCCGGCGGTCGCGCTCCTGCTCGGCAACCTGCCGCGCCCGGATGCGGCGGGCATCGAACGCGGCATCCGCCAGATCCTCACCGAGTTCGCCTCCCAGGGCGTGACCTCGATGCGCGAGGCCATGACCGGCACGATCGCCGGTGTCAGCGAGATCGCGCTGCTGCATCAGATCAACGGCGCGGGTCGACTGCCGACCCGCGTCTCGACCGCGCAGTTCTCCATCCTCGCCGGATACGACACCCCCGCAGCCGTCGCGGCCGCGTGGCGCGAGGCCGGAGTGACGCCGTTCAGCGGCGACGACATGGTGCGCGCCGACGCCTGGAAGCTCGTCGCGGACGGGTCGAACCAGGGCCGTTCCGGCTACTTCCTGCAGCCGTACCTCGGCGAGAACAACGGTGGCCACGCCAACTGGACCCCCGAAAGCCTTCGCGAAGTCATGAAGGCGGGTCTCGACGACGGGTGGCAGCTGATGATCCACACCAACGGGGACGCCGCCGTGGAGTTCGCGCTCACCGCCGCCGAGCAGCTGTTCCCCGGCACCGACCGCACGCTCCGCCACCGGTTCGAGCACGCGTCGGTGACGACGAACGACCAGCTCGCCCGCATGGCCGCGGCCGGCATCTCGCCGAGCTTCCTGATGGACCACGTCTACTACTGGGGAGCCGCGTTCCGCGACACGATCCTCGGCCCCGAGCGCGCCGAGCGTCTGGATCGGCTCGCCTCCGCCTATCGCTTCGGACTGCGTCCGAGCCTGCACTCCGACTACAACGTGACCCGCGTCCAGCCGCTGCACGCCGCGCGCACCGCGGTGCTGCGCCAGCTCGAGGCGGACGGCACGGTGCTCGCGCCCCAGGAATGCGCGACGCCCGAGCAGGCGCTCGCCGCGATCACGACCCACGCGGCCTGGCAGATCCACGCCGACGACCGCGGCTCGCTCGCCGTCGGCAACCGCGCCGACTTCGCCGTGGTCGACCGCAATCCGTGGACCAGCGACCCGGCCGGCTGG
>NZ_LMPK01000015.1:21472-25037 GCF_001423825.1 Microbacterium sp. Leaf351 | reverse complement strand
CCTCGACCGTTCCCACGGCCGCCCGCACCGCCTCGCGCCTCGCGATCCCCTTCCTCGGCGTCCTCGCCGCCGTACAGGGATCCGCCCCGAACATCGCCAGCACCGCGCTCGTCGGAGCGAGCCGTGGGCTCGACATGGTCGGCGGCGATCAAGCCCTCGCCGCCTCTGTGCAGACCCTGGCGATCGCGGCATCCGTGATCACCACCGGACTGCTCGCCGACCGCATCGGCCGTCGCCGCATGCTCGTCATCGCGCTCGTGACCGGCATCATCGGCCAGCTCGTCGTCGCCGCGGCGCCGACGGCCCTCGTCTACATCCTCGGCCAGGCCATCACCGGCATCGGACTGGGCGCGGTCTATGCCGCCGCGTTCGCCTTCATCCAGGTGCTCGCCGCGCCCGGAAAACTTCCTGCCGCCGTCGCGACGTTCGCGGCGGTCTCGGGCGCCTCGGCCGTGCTGTTCACCTTCAGCGGCGGCATCCTCGCCGGCATCGACTGGCGCCTCGCGTTCGTGCTCGTGCCGGTGCTCTCGGCGCTGAGCATCATCGCCGCGTTCGCACTGCTGCCGAACACGCCCCCGTCGGTCACCGAGTCGCGCGACGTGNNNNCCTCGCTGACCAGTCCGCTCACCTGGGCGATCATGGCGCTCGGCGTGCTGCTGCTGCTGTCGTTCGTCTTCCAGCAGTCGCGGGTGCGCAACCCGTTCTTCCCGGTCTCGCTCTTCCGTCGCCCCCTGTTCCTCGCCGCCCTGTGCGCGGGCTTCATCTTCAACTTCGGCGTCGCCGCATCGTTCCTGCAGCTGACGAACTTCTGGCAGTACGTGCTCGGAATGGCCCCCAGCGAGGTGGCGATCTGGCAGCTGCCGATCACGCTCACCTCGATCGTGGGTGCGATCGTGCTGGGCCGCCTGATGACCCGTGGGATGAGCAGCCAGCTGTCGATCCTCCTCGGCGGCATCTTCGCGGCCGCCGGATTCATCGCCGCCGCGCTCGTGCGCGACGCGACGAGCCCGCTCGCCTTCGTGCCCGCCGGCATCCTCATCGCGCTGGGAGCCACCGCGGCGGCACTGCCTTACGGAACCCTGATCCTCGGCGAGGCGCCGGCGGAGTTCTACGGACCGGTCACGAGCTCGCGCACCGCCTTCGGGCAGCTGTTCTACTCGCTCGGCACGGCGATCTCGACTGTCGCCGTCACGCAGCTCACGATCGGCGGCATCGTCTCGCGTCTGGGGGCGAGCGGTCAGTCCAGCTCGCAGATCACCGACGCGCTGACGGCTGTCGGCACCTACGCCAAGGGTGGGGCGAAGCCGGATGCCGCGGTGTTCCAGGCCGCGGTGAGCGCCTATCAGGACGGCTTCGGCATCCTGATGCTCGGCATCGCCGTGCTGGCGCTGATCGTCGGCATCACAGGATACGCGCTCGTCGTGCGCGGACAGCGGGCGAAGGACCTCGCCGCCTGAGGCAGATACGCAGTGAACGGGGGCGATCCGAGCGGATCGCCCCCGTTCTGCCGTTGCGGGACGCGCGGGAGTTGCTATCCTTGAACTCTCAGCCGAATCGATTCGATCATGGTTTCCCCACCTGACGAACGCGACGCGTGACGTCCCGGCCGAGCAGGCCCTCGCCGTCGGCCCCGGCCTTCCGCCCGCGAACACGAAGATCCCCACGTGCTCAACACCGCCCCGAACCCCGTCGTCCCCACCACCGGGTCCACGCCCCGCGTACCCTCGTCCACCGGCGCCATCCGAACGCTCGGCGCCAACCCCGCGACCGCGCCGATCATGCTGCATCCCGGCGATGCCATCCCGGTGCGTCGACGCGCGCTCTACGTCATCATCCTCGGCGCTCTCACCGCGCTCGGCCCGTTCACGATCGACCTCTACCTGCCGGCGTTCCCGGTGCTCGAGGCCGACTTCCAGACGACGGCGGCAGCCATCCAGCTCACGCTCACCGGCACCATGCTGGGCTTCGGGCTGGGCCAGCTTCTGGTCGGCCCGCTGAGCGACAGGTTCGGCCGCCGCATCCCCCTGATCGTGGTGACGGCCCTGCACGTGCTCGCGAGCATCGCCGCGGCGATCGCCCCCGATCTGGTCCTGCTCGGCATCTCGCGGGTGTTCATGGGCATGGGCGCTGCCGCCGGTGGCGTCGTCGCGATGGCGGTCGTCCGCGACCTCTTCGGCGGCAAGCGGCTCGTCATGATGTTGAGCCGACTTGCGCTGGTGTCGGGCACCGCGCCCGTGCTCGCCCCGCTCGTGGGCTCGGCGCTGTTGACCGTGATGCCGTGGCGCGGCATCTTCGTCGTGCTGGCCGCCTACGGGCTCGTGATGCTCGTGTGCACGGTGCTGATCATCCCCGAGACGCTGCCGGCCGCGCGCCGCAACGTGCCCGGTGGGCGGGCTGTCATCGCCCGCTACCGTCGCGTGCTCGGAGACCGCGTCGTCATCGGTGTTCTCATCATCGGGGCGATGGCGTTCTCGGGTCTCTTCTCCTACCTGTCGTCGTCGCCGTTCCTGTTCCAGCAGGGGTTCGGTCTGAACGCCCAGGAGTACGGACTCGTCTTCGCGTCGAACTCGATCGGTGTGGTCGTCGGGGTGCAGGTGTCGTCGCGTCTGGCGGCTCGATTCGGTCCGCAGTGGGTGCTCGCGTTCTCCACCGCGGCTCTCGTGCTGTCGGGCATCGCGATCATCGTCGCCGACCAGCTGCAGCTGGGTCTGTGGGGAGTGCTGATCCCGCTGTTCTTCTTCATGACGTCTGCCGGATTCACCTTCCCGAGCACGCAGGTGCTCGCGCTCGATCGCCACGGTGCCGCCGCCGGCACGGCGGCATCGCTGTTGGGCGCCGCGAACTTCGGCGTCGCCGGTCTCATCTCGCCGCTCGCGGGACTCGTCGAGCATGGTGCGCCGATCACGGCGACGACGATGGCCGGCGTGATGGTCGTGTGCGGCGTCATCGGTGTGGCGGCGCTCTGGTTCGTCGTGCGCCCCCGTACGGTCGGTCAGCTCACGCCCTGACCGCGTCGCGCAAGCCCCCACCTCCGGTGGCACGGCCGGCGTAGCGTCGACGTATGACGACTTCCCGATCGTCCGCCGCCCCCGACGACGGTGCTCCTCGCGTGCCCGATCCCCGTGCAGTCCCGACCGGGCGTGAACCGCTGCTGCGGGCCGAGTCCCGTCCGGACGGCACGGCGCCGCGCGCGCTCGTGCTGGGGGCATCCGGGTACATCGGCGGACGCCTCGTGCCGCGGCTGCTCGCGGCCGGCTATCGGGTGCGGGTGCTCGCGCGCGACCCCGCTCGCATCGCGGCACTCCCGTGGGGAGGCCAGGTCGAGGTCGTTCCGGGCTCCGCCGAAGACGCGGATGCCGCGGCCGCCGCGACCGGCGATGTCGACGTGCTCTTCTACCTCATCCACTCCATGAGCGCCGGGACCCACTTCGAGGACCTCGACCGGCGGGCCGCCGCGACGATCGCCGCGGCGGGGGCGGCGGCATCCGTGGGTCGCATCGTCTATCTCGGGGGACTGCACCCCGACGGCCGGCTGTCGCGGCACCTGCGCTCACGCACCGAGGTC
>NZ_LMPK01000015.1:20804-21438 GCF_001423825.1 Microbacterium sp. Leaf351 | reverse complement strand
CGGGCTCGGCGTCGTTCGAGATGGTGCGCCACCTCACCGACGTGCTGCCGTACATGCCCGCGCCGCGGTGGGTGCGCAATCAGATCCAGCCGATCGCGGTGCGCGACGTGCTGCACTACCTCATGGGTGCCGCGCGGGCGGATGCCGCGGCCGCCGGCGCGTACGACATCGGCGGACCCGACGTGCTGCGCTATGGCCAGATGATGAACGGGTACGCGGTGGAGGCGGGGCTTCCGCAGCGGGCGATCGCCGCGCTTCCCGTGCTGACCCCCGGCCTCGCCTCGCACTGGGTGAATCTCGTCACCCCGATCCCGCGGTCGATCGCGCGGCCACTCGTGGAGTCGCTGCAGCACGACTGCGTCATGAAGGACCACCGGGTCGATGCGGTGATCCCTCGTCCCGACGGCGGACTGACGCCGTACCGCCGGGCCGTGCGGCTCGCCCTCGGACGGGTCGCCGCCGACGACGTCGAGACGAGCTGGCAGGACGCCGAGGTGCTGGGTGCGCCGAGCGATCCGCTGCCGAGCGACCCGGAATGGGCCGGTCGCACCGTCTACACCGATCGCCGCGAGGCCCGGACACGGGCGCGACCGGAGGCGCTGTGGTCGGTGATCGAGGGCATCGGCGGCGCGAA
>NZ_LMPK01000015.1:17454-20791 GCF_001423825.1 Microbacterium sp. Leaf351 | reverse complement strand
CCTCCCGGGTCGTCGAGGGCGACGTCGTCGACTTCTGGCGCGTCGAGAAGGTCGAGCCCGGGCGAATGCTGCGCCTGCGCGCCGAGATGCGGGTGCCGGGGCTCGCCTGGCTCGAGCTCGGCTGCGCTCCCGATGGCGACGGCGCGCGGTACACGCAGCGGGCGGTGTTCTTCCCGCAGGGCCTGTCAGGCCGCCTCTACTGGCTGTCGGTGCTGCCGTTCCACGGCGCCATCTTCCGGGGCATGGCGAATCGCATCACTGCCGCCGCCGAGGCCGAGACCACTCGATGATGCGGCGGTACCCTGGGTCCATGAGCTTCCGGGCGGCCGTGCTGACGGTGTCGGACCGTTCCGCCTCAGGTGAGCGACCCGACACCTCCGGTCCCATCGCGGTGCAGGCGCTCCGAGGCACCGGGTGGGCGTGCGAAGAGGCGATGATCGTCGCCGACGGCAAGGACTCCGTCGCTCGCGCGCTCGTCACCCTGGTCGGCAGCGGCGTGCGGCTCATCATCACCAACGGCGGCACGGGCATCGGTCCGCGCGACCAGACCCCCGAGGGGACGCGGTTCATCCTCGAGACCGAGATTCCCGGCATCGCCGAGGAGATCCGCAGGCGGTCGGCGATCGACAAGCCGTCGGCTGCGCTGTCGCGTGGTGTCGCGGGACTGGCGGGAGGTGCGCTCATCGTGAACCTGCCGGGGTCTCCGAACGCCGTCTCGGCCGGTGTCGCCTTCGTGCTCGAGATCGCCCGTCATGTGATCGACCAGGTCGACGGGCGCGACCATTGAGCGCCGCATCGGCGTCCGCGCCCGCGTGCGTGCTCGCGCGCATCAGCGCCGCGTCCCTCGACCTGTCCCAGCACATCGACGCCGTCGACGACCCGGCGTGTGGCGCCGTGACGACCTTCATCGGTCGGGTGCGCGACCATGATCCGGATGCCGCGGCATCCGTCGTCGCCCTGGAGTACACCGCCCACCCCGACGCCGAGACGGTGCTCGCCGCGATCGCCGAGCGGGCGGCGGCGGGAACCGTCGCGCGGGTCGCGGTCAGCCACCGGATCGGTCGGCTCGCGGTCGGCGAGGATGCCGTCATCATCGCGGTCTCGGCGCCGCACCGGGCGGCGGCGTTCGACGTCTGCCGCGAGGTGATCGAGCAGATCAAGCTCGAGCTGCCGGTATGGAAGAAGCAGCTCACCAGCGACGGGGAGTCGCTGTGGAAGGGGCTCGGGGGCTGACGCCGGCCCGCGGCGCAGCCTCCCGCTCAGCCGCCCGCGAACGGCGGCAGCACGTCGATGGTCTCGGAGCCCGTCAGCAGGTGCTCGTCATCGACGCGTGCGCCGTCGACGAGCAGCGCGCACCGCGGGAGGACGCCGTCGAAGCCCGGGTGGGCGGCCAGCAGCTGCGCGCGCAGCTCACCGACGGTCGCGGCGCCGCGCTGCTCGGCCGGAGTCCCGGCGATCTCTTCGGCGGCGGCGAAGTAGCGCACGGTGACGCTCACGCGCGGGGGCTCCCCGCGGCATCCGCGTTCAGCTCACCGGGACGCACCCACGCGCCCGACCGGCCGCCCTCCTTTGCGACGATGCGCACGTTCTCGATCGACGTCGCCCTGTCGAGCCCCTTCACCATGTCGACGATCGCGAGGGCGGCGACCGAGACGGCGGTGAGGGCCTCCATCTCGACGCCGGTGCGATCAGCGGTGCGCACCGTGGCGACGATCTCGACCCCGCCGTCGACGATGTCGAGGTCGACGACCGCGCCGTGCACACCGANGACGGCGAGCACGTCGCCCTTGGGTACGGCGCCGTCGCGCAGGGCGGCGACCACCTCGGGGGCGCAGCGCACGAAGCCGCGGGCGGTCGCAGCGCGCACGGTGGGCGACTTGGCGGTCACGTCGACCATGCGCGCGTGGCCGGCGTCGTCGATGTGCGTGAAGCTCATGTCACCAGCATGGCACCGCCACGTGGGCGGCCGGCGTCGGCGAGGTCGAGCGCTCAGCCGAGCAGCATGACATCGAGCAGGTCGCCGGCGGAGACCTCGTCGATGTCGGCGGGCACGATCGCGTACGCCTCGGCGCGTGCGAGGCCTCCCGCCAGGTGCGATCCCGACCCGCCCGCCGTCGCCGGAGCGACGGTCCACGCGGCCGGGTCGNCGGCGTCCGGGTGGGGTTCGCCACCCGGACGCCGCCGCGAGCCTCAGCAGCGGCCGTGCGAGGTCTCGCGCCCCGGCCATCGCCCGGATCGCGGGCCGAACGAACACCTCGAACGAGAGAGCGGATGACACGGGGTTGCCCGGCAGCCCGAACAGCAGCGGTCCCGCGGCCAGACGCCCGAAGGCCTGCGGCTTCCCCGGCTGCATGCGCACCCGCACGAACTCGATGCCGCTGTCGGGCGCCGCGAGCGCCGTCTTCACGACTTCGAACGCCCCCGCGCTGATGCCGCCGCTCGTGACGATCAGGTCGGCGCGCGCCGACACCGCGCCGGCTATCGCCGCGAGGAAGGCGGCGTCGTCATCGGGAACGACGGCGCGGAAGGCGACCTCGGCGCCGGCCTCGAGCGCGAGTGCGGCGAGCTGCACCCCGTTCGAGTCGGGGAGCCGTCCCGGCCCCGGCGTGTGACCCGCCATGACCAGTTCGTCGCCGGTCGAGACGATCGCCACCCGCGGGCGTCGCGCGACCACGAGGTCCGTTACTCCCGCCGCGGTCGCGGCGCCCAGTTGCAGGGGGCCGAGCACGGCTCCCGAGGGAACGACCTCGTCACCCACCTGCACGTCGACACCGCGGCGCCGCACGAATGCGCCCTGTCGCGCCGGGGCCGTCACGGTGATCTCCCCGAACGAGTCGGCGAGCCCGCCTACGGTGTCCTCGAACGGCACGATCGCATCGGCCGCCGTCGGCACCGGTGCGCCGGTCATGATGCGCACGGCCTCGCCGGCACCGAACGACGGATCGAGCGCCGAACCGGCGGGCAGGTCGGCGATGACGCGCAGCGTGACCGGAGGGGACGCGACATCCTCGGCTCGCACGGCGAACCCGTCCATCGCCGAGTTGTCGAACGCGGGGATGTCGAGTCGCGCGACGACCGCCGCGCGCAGCACCCGGCCCTGCGCGTCGGCGGGAGTGACACGCTCGTCTCCGGTGGGGGTCACGGCCGCGAGGATCGCCGCGAGATGCTCCTCGACCTCACGCATGCCGCTCATGCGCTCACCCGTGCGGGTCGCAGCGGCACCTCGCGCTGGGTGCCGCGCAGCGCGTCGACGAGCAGCACCCGGCCGAGGAGCGGCTCGCCGACGCCGGTGACGAGCTTCACGGTCTCGGTGGCCAGCACGGCGCCGATCTGCAGG
>NZ_LMPK01000015.1:9031-17407 GCF_001423825.1 Microbacterium sp. Leaf351 | reverse complement strand
CCTGCGCTCGGCCTCGACCAGAACACGGTGGCCTGG
Source organism: Microbacterium sp. Leaf351 (assembly GCF_001423825.1). NCBI lineage: Bacteria > Bacillati > Actinomycetota > Actinomycetes > Micrococcales > Microbacteriaceae > Microbacterium > Microbacterium sp. Leaf351. The sequence continues at coordinate 17,371 of NZ_LMPK01000015.1, read as the reverse complement.
CCGGCGAATTCCTGCACGGTGCCCCACACGAGGGGGAGGCCCGTGGACTCGGATGCCGCGGCCACCGCGCGTCGCGTGTCGAACGTGTCGCTGCCGTCGACGATCACGTGCGCGCCGGCGAGCAGATCGGCGGCGTTGCGCGTGTCGAGACGTGCGCGCCGGGCGATCACCCGGGTCGCGGACAGGTCGGCGGCGGCACGCACCGCGCTGTCGACCTTGGGCGCACCGACATCTCCGCGACGGTGCAGCACCTGGCGCTGCAGGTTGGAGAGGTCGACGTCGTCGTCATCGATGACGGTGAGCGTGCCGACGCCGGCCGCGGCCAGCGCGAGGATCACCGCCGACCCCAGCCCGCCGGCACCCACCACGGCGACGTGCGCGGCCGCGAGCCGGCGCTGGGCGGCATCCCCGAAGTCGAACATGACCCGGTGGCGGGCTGTGCGCACCCGTTCGTCGGCGGGAAGGTCCTCGACGGGGTCGACGAGGGGGGCGAAGGGCATGTCCACAGGCTAGCCCCGCGGAGACAGAGGAGATCTGGCATCCGCAGGTGCGATCACCTCGTCCGGATCGCGCCGCAGATGCGGATACGATCGCTTTCGTGCCCTCCTACAAGATCGCCCAGGCCGCGCGCCTGCTCGGCGTGAGCGACGACACGGTTCGCCGCTGGATCGACCACGGGCTTCTCGCAGCCACCGACGCCACGCCCATCGAGATCGACGGCGCCGCGCTCGCGGAGTTCGTCGTCGAGCGCCGGCGGCAGCCCGCCGATCCCGCGGAGGGGCTCTCGAGCGCCCGCAACCGCTTCTCGGGGCTCGTCACGCGCGTCGAGATCGACGGCATCATGGCGCAGGTCGACATTCAGGCGGGACCGCACCGCGTGGTCTCCCTCATGTCAGCCGAAGCCGCACGCGACCTCGCACTCGAACCGGGCTCGCTCGCCGTCGCGATCGTGAAAGCCACGACCGTCATCGTCGAGACCCCGAAGCCCTGAGACCCCACTCGCACCCGAGGAGCAGCTGCCCATGAACGCCCGTCGCCTCATCCTTGCCGCGGTCGCCGCGGCATCCGTCCTGCTCGGCGCCACGGCGTGCGCGAGCGATGCATCGAGCTCGGCGACCCCGTCGGCGAGCTCGTCGGTCGCCGCCGCCCCCAGCGGTGACCTCACGATCTACGCGGCCGCATCACTGCGCAACGCCTTCCAGGCTGTCGCGACGGCGTTCGAGGCCGAGTATCCGCAGGTGACGGTCAAGCCGATCGTCTACGACGGCTCGTCGACGCTCGCCACCCAGATCGTCGAGGGCGCGCCCGTCGACGTGTTCGCGTCGGCGGACACCAAGAACATGACGAAGGTCACGGACGCGAAACTCGCCTCCTCCCCGCAGAACTTCGCGACCAACACGCTCGTGATCGCGGTTCCGTCGGCGAATCCCGCGCGCATCGCGACCCTCGCCGACCTCGCGCGCCCGGGGGTGTCGGTCGTGCTGTGCGCGCCGGCCGTGCCGTGCGGCTCGGCGTCCCAGACCCTGCTGAAGAACCAGGGCGTCTCGGTGACCCCTGTCAGCCAGGAGCAGAACGTCACCGCCGTGCTCACGAAGGTGTCATCCGGTGCGGCTGACGCCGGCCTCGTCTACGCGACCGACGTTCGCGGGGCGAGCGGTGTGACCGCCATCGTCCCCGCCGGAGCCGACCAGGTCGTCAATGAGTACCCGATCGCCGCCCTCGCCGGCGCCCCGAATCCGACCGCGGCGGCCGCCTTCACGGCGTTCGTGACGAGCGCGGCGGGTGAGCAGATCCTGCAGAGCTACGGCTTCGGAGCCCCGTGATCCGACGCCGCGCCGGCGCGCACGGCACCCGCACACTTCCGCGGGTGCTCGTGGTGCCGGCCGTGCTCGGGCTGGCGCTTCTCGTCGTGCCGCTCGCCGCGCTGGTCGCTCGGGTGGACTGGGCGACGCTCCCGGCGGACATCACGTCGCCCGACGCGCTGTCGGCGCTGGGGCTCTCGCTGTCGACAGCGGTCGTCGCGACCCTCGGATGCCTCGTGCTCGGTGCTCCGCTCGCACTGCTCATCGCCCGGTCGGGCCCGCGCCTCGCCGCGGTGCTGCGTGCGGCCGTGACCGTGCCGCTCGTGCTGCCGCCGATGGTGGGCGGCGTGGCGCTGCTGTATCTGTTCGGACGGAACGGATGGGGCGGCGTCCTGCTCGCGGGCATCGGCGTGCGACTTCCGTTCACGACGACCGCTGTCGTGATCGCGCAGGTGTTCGTCGCGCTGCCGTTCCTCGTGCTGTCCCTCGAGGGTGCGCTGCGCGCCCGAGGATCGGGGTATGAGGTCGCGGCCGCATCGCTCGGCGCCGGACCTTGGACCGTGCTGCGGCGTGTCACCCTTCCGCTCGCCGCCCCGGGGCTGGTCGCCGGCACCGTCCTGTGCTTCGCGCGGGCGATGGGCGAGTTCGGTGCGACGGCGCTGTTCGCGGGCAACGCACCGGGAGTGACGCAGACCATGCCGCTCGCGATCTACACCGCGTTCAACGGGGCCGGCGTCGACACCTCCACGGCCGTCGCGCTGTCGCTGCTGCTGCTCGTCACCTCGATCGCGGTGCTCGTCGCCGTGCGGGCGTGGCGGTTCGGGAGCGTGCGATGACCTCCTCGCTCGACGCCCGGGTCGTCGTGCGCCGCGACGGCTTCGACCTCGACGCGGCCCTCGCCGTCGCACCCGGCGAGACGATCGCGGTCATGGGGCCGAGCGGTGCGGGCAAGTCGACCCTGCTGGGCGCCCTCGCCGGTCTCGTGCCGCTGGACGACGGCCGCATCGCGGTGGGCGGGCGCGAGCTGTCGACGCCCGCGCGCACGGTGCCCCCGGCGCGGCGTCGCGTGGTGCTTCTCTCGCAGGACCCCCACCTGTTCCCGCACCTCAGCGCCCTCGACAACGTCGCATTCGGGCCACGGGCGCGCGGGGTGCCCCGGTCGGTCGCGCGTGCACGCGCGCAGGACTGGCTCGACCGGCTCGGTGTGGGGGCCGCGGCATCCCGTCGTCCCGACGCCTTGTCCGGCGGTCAGCGGCAGCGGGTCGCCCTCGCCCGCGCGATCGTCACGGAGCCCGATGTGCTGCTGCTCGACGAGCCGTCCACCTCGCTCGACCCGCTCACCGCGCAGGATGTGCGCGCGGCCATCGCGTCGCTGCCGGCGACCACCACGGTGCTCGCCACGCACCATGTCGCCGACGCGGTCGCGCTCGCGGCACGGCTGTGCGTGCTCGAGGCAGGCCACATCGTGCAGCTCGCCGCCACAGCCGACGTGCTCGCGGCCCCCGCGACCGCGTTCAGTGCCGCCCTCGCCGGCGAGGCCGGCTGGCTGCGTGACAACCGGGCGCCCGGTCCGCGCTGATCAGCGCAGCGACAGGATCCACGCGGTCGACCACGACCCGAGCGCCACGCCCGCGATCAGTGCGACACCGGCGATCGCGACCGTCGCCTTCGCGGTCACGCTGCGCTGCAGGTCGTTCGGGATCGGCGCCGCGCCCGTGGGGATCGGCCCGCTCGGATGCTCGAGCGTCGGCATCCGCTGCTCCGCAAGCTCGTCGCGGCGGCTGATCCAGTCGTCGCGGTGATCGCCGTCACCGAGCGCGCGCACGAGCGCGTCGACGGTGCGCACCGACGGCAGATGCCGACCCGCGAGGGCCTCCGAGAGCACGCTCTTGGACACCCCCGACGTGTGCTGCAGACGCGTCAGGGTCGGGTTGTCGGCATGCAGCCGCAGCCTTCTCAGGTCGGCAGCGAAAGCACTGACATCATCTTCGACACGATTCATCCCCTCCATGGCACCAGCCCTCCGACAGCTGCTCGCGCATGACGCNNNNTGCGTCCGGGCGCATCACGTGGCATCTCCGGGTGCGGAGACGAGTTCGGGGCGGCCGATAGTCTGCGCGGATGCCCCACACCCTCCGCGCTCTCCGTGCCGACGACCGCCCGCGGATCGCGGACGTATGCCTGCGTACCGCCGATCTCGGCCGCGACGCGACCGGCTTGCTGTCGGATGACGCGCTGTGGGCCGACGTCTTCGCGCTGCCGTACACGGTGCGACATCCCGAGTTCGCCTTCGTCATCGCGGACGCGGACGATGCCGTGGTCGGGTACTGCGTCGCCGCTCCCGACACCGATGCGTTCGAGGAGTGGTTCCGCACCGACTGGTGGCCGGTGCGTCGTCGTGAGCCGGATGCCCCGGGCCTGTCGCACCGCGAGGCGGAACTGCGGCGTTACGCCGACGGCCGGCGCGCGGGCGCCGAGCCGTTCGCCGACACGTATCCGGCGCACCTGCACATCGACCTGCTCCCCGCGGCCCAGGGTGCCGGCTGGGGGCGCCGTCTCATCGACGCGCAGCGGGCGGCGCTCGCTGATGCCGGCGTGCCAGGACTCCACCTCGTGGCCGCGGCGGACAACGCCGTTGCCCTCGCCTTCTACGATCGGCTGGGGTTCACCCGCCTGCCGTCGCAACCGAGCACGCAGGCGTTCGGTGTCGTGCTCGGCTGAGCGGCCTCCGCGGCCGGTCAGATGCAGATCGGCGTGCCGAGCTCGACCGGGGTGCCCGCCACCGTCACCGCACCCGTCGCGCACAGTCGCTCGTCGGCCGACACCCGCACGAGCAGCGGAGTGGTCGCGACGGTTCCACCCTGAACCGTGATGCTCTGCCGATGCGGTCCGCCGGGTGCGCTCTGCGGATAGATCGCGACGGAGAGGGTCGCGCCCCGATCGGTGCCATCGTCTCGACTCACCCGCGCCCAGGCGGCAGAGCAGGCGTCGGACCACAGGATCTCGATCTCCACGCGCCCGCTGTCCCGCACGTCGCCGGTGACGACGCGGGCATCGTTGGCGCAGGAGGTCGATGCCGGGTCGCTGCCGTCCCGCACCGCGACGGAAGGCGGCGGCGCTGTGCCTCGAGCCACGTGGGTGACGGTGAGAGCGATGGCCGCCGTCACAACGGTCCCGAGCACGAACGCGGCCGCTGCCCACACGAGCGCGACACGTCGCGCCACGGTGACGGGCGCGGGCCGGATGGTTCTGGCCGCAGGCGGCGGAGCATCGCGCTGTGCGAGTCGGTCGCGCCGTGTCGCCCACCCGCGGGCATCGCCGCCGCACGCGACCGCGATCCGATCGACCGTGCGCGCCGACGGCAGCTTCCTGCCGTTGAAGGCCTCGGAGAGCACGGTGCGGGAGACTCCCGTCTCGCGATGCAGGCGTTCCAGCGTCGGGCTGTCCGCCTCGAGCCGCAGCTGCCGCAGGCCCGCCGCGAACTCCTCGAGCGAATCGTGTTCCCCCTGCGCACCCGCTGTCACGATGTCCCCCCGGATCGCTTCGTGATGAGCTTCGTTTATAGCAGTCCCGGCCGAGCGACTCTGTGACGTCCGTCGGGCCGCGGCATCCTCACTCGAAGCGGATGACGCGCCGGCGTTCGATGAGCGGCGGGGCCTCGGCGAGAGAAGATTGCTCGCTCTTGACGGCGCCGTCCTCGATCCACCCGTGCCGTTCGTAGAAGCCGGCCGCGCGTTCGTTGCGGTCGAGCACCCACAGGGATGCCTCGGCGAACCCCGACGAACGCAGTGATGCCGTGGCCGCGGTGAGGAGCTCATGCCCGACGCCGGCCGACCAGAGCGAGGGGTGCACGTAGATCGCGTGCAGCTCGCCGGTGCCGGGTCGGTCGTCGTCGCGGCAGGCGCCGACGGCCGCCCATCCGACGATCACTCCGTTCTGCTCTGCGACGAATTGAGCGGCGCCGGCAGCTGCGGTGTTCTCGAGCCAGAGCTCGGCGCGCCGGTGCCCCTCGCGTTCGGGGTCGAGCGCCGCGAGGATCCGGTCGTCGACGAGTCCGTCATAGGCGACGCGCCAGGTGTCCACGCGCACGCGGGCGATGCCCCAGGCGTCCTCGCGGCGGGCTTCGCGCACGCTGACGAGGTCGCTCATGCGGTCATCCTGCCCGCGACGATGCGCACCTCGCGATCGATGAGGTGAGCGGGCACGGCGACGTGCGAGACGAGCACGACGGCGTGGTCGTCGCCGACAGCGGTGAGCAGGTCGTCGAGGAGCGCGTCGGATGCCGCGGGGTCGACCCCCGCGGTGGGCTCGTCGAGCACCAGCACCGCGAAGTCGGCGAGGAGGGCGCGTGCCAGCGCGAGACGTTGCGCCTGCCCGCCCGAGGCGAGTGCACCGCGTTCGCCCAGTCGTGAGTCGAGGCCGCCGCGGTCGCGTGCCCAGTCCTCGAGGCCGACCCGACCGAGCGCCGCCCACAGATGCGCGTCGGAGGCGCCGTCGTCGGCGAACAGCAGGTTCTGCCGGATCGACTCGTCGAACAGGTACGGGTTCTGCTCGACGAGGCCGATCGTGCGTCGCAGGTCATCGCCGGAGAGCGTGGACGCTTCGCGTCCGCCGATGGTGAACGAGCCGCTGTAGTCGAGGAAGCGCACCAGCACGTGGGCGAGGGTCGTCTTTCCCGCACCGCTCGGGCCGGTCACGAGAACCCGCTCGCCGGGCGCGACATCGAGGCTGACGTCGACGAGTCGGCCCGCGTCGTCGGCCTCATCGCGGACACCCGCGCGCTGCGGCCAGGCCGCGCTCATGCCGCGCAGCGAGAGTCCCGTGCCGAGCGGCGGCGCCTCGCCGGTCGGGGCGGGCTCGTCGCGCACGAGCTCGGCCGGGATCTCTGCCGGCACGGTGTCGGCGATGCGCTGGGCCGCGCCGCGCACCTGCCGCCAGGACGCGAGGGCGAGCGGCACGGGACCGAACACCTCGAAGATCGCCATGGGCATGAGCACGATGAGCGCGAGCCAGGGCCCGTCGAGGCTTCCGCCCGCGAATGCGGGCTGCGCCGACAGCAGCACCAGCAGCGAGGCGAGGCCCGCCACCAGCGACACCGCTCCGCTCGTCGCGCCCTGTGCCGTCGCGCGGCGCACTGTCGCGCGACGCAGCGCCTCATCGGCGATGCGCACCCGAGCGGATGCCGCAGCCTGGGCGCCGTACGCCTGGAGGACGTCGAGCGCCCCGAGCTCGTCCACGAGCGCGTCGGAGAGTCGTGAGCGCAGCGGGGCGAGTGAGCGCTCGGCGCGCGCGCCGAGCGCGGCCCCCACCCAGACCGCGAGAGCGAACGCGAGCACGAGGCATCCGAGCAGCACGGCCGCGGCCGGAAGGGAGACGAACGCCACGAACACGACACTCGCGAGGCTCGTGGTCGCGGCGACGACGAGGGGCAGCACGACGCGCAGCGGCAGGTTCTGCAGCTCCTCGACATCGTCGACGAGGTTCGACAGCAGGGCGCCGCGGCGGGCGCCGCCGAGGCCGTCGGGGGCCAGGGGCACGAGGCGTCGCACCAGCCCGGCACGCACCCGCGCGAGCTGCCCGAGGGTCGCGTCATGACTCGTGAGGCGCTCGCCGTAACGGAACACGCCGCGCCCGATCGCGAACGCGCGCACTGCGACGACGACCGCCGAGATGAAGATGACGCTCGGCTGCTCCGCGGCGCGGGTGATGAGCCATCCGCTCGCTGCCAGCAGCGCGATCGAGCTGATGGCGGTGCCGAACCCCGTGAGCACGGCGGGGGAGAAGCGGCGGGCGGACGGTTGCGCGTCGCGCAGGATGCGCGCGGTCTCGGCGGTGCGCGGGTCGCTGACGGTGCTCACTGTGGCACCTCCGCAGGCAGCACGAGAACGGATGCCACGGCCACACGGCGGTCTGCGATCGCCCGCGCGCTCGGGCGGTGGGAGACCAGCAGCACGCCGGCGCCGGCATCGGCGGCAGCCCGCACCGACGCCCACACCTGAGCTTCCGTGTCCGTGTCGAGGGCGCTCGTGGGCTCGTCGAGCACGAGCACCCGGGCGTCGGTCGCACGCAGCCGGTACAGGGCGCGCGCCAACGCGACGCGCTGAGCCTGTCCGCCCGAGAGCCCCGCCCCGCCGGCGCCCAGCACGATGCCCGCGTCGACATCGCCCGCCGCGGCATCGGTGAGGCATCGGGCGACGAGCACGGCATCGGGGGTATCGGCGCCAAGCGCCACATTCTCCGCCACGGTTCCCGAGAGCAGCCCGGCGCGCTGGGGCATCCACGCGATGGCCGCGCGCGCGCCGCCGCTGATCTCGCCCTCCGCGTGGGCGAAGCCGAGCAGTGCCGCGATGACGCTCGACTTCCCCGCCCCGCTGGCACCCTCGAGCAGCACGACCTCGCCCGCGCGCACGTCGAGGTCGATCGGACCGATCATCCGCTCGCCGCGCGGAACCCGCAGCCCGCGCGCCGTCAGAAGCGCACCCCCCTCCGCCGTGGGGGCGGTGACGGCGCGCGTCCGACCGCCCTGAGCGCGCGCGGC
>NZ_LMPK01000015.1:8171-9017 GCF_001423825.1 Microbacterium sp. Leaf351 | reverse complement strand
CCTGCCGCAGCGGCAGATACGCCTCGGGGGCCAGGAGCAGGGCGAACAGGCCCACGAGCAGCACCATCTCACCGTCGAGGAGCCGGAAGCCGATCGTCACCGCGACGATGGCGACCGAGATGGATGCGAGGAACTCGAGCGCGAAACCCGAGAGGAACGACACCCGCAGGACCGACATCGTCTCGTGCTTGTAGCGCCCGGTCACCTCGTCGATACTGTCGGCGGCACGGTGCTGACGGCCGAAGATCTTGAGCGTGCCGAGTCCCTGCACGGTGTCGGCGAACCGGGTCGCGAGGGTGGTGAGCGTGTCGAACTGCCGGCGCTGCACTGCGCCGGTCGCGAGACCGATGAGCACCATGAAGATCGGGATGAGCGGCATCGTGAGCACGACGATCACCGCCGACAGCGGGTCGGCCAGCAGGATCGCCACGATGACGATCGGCATGGTGATCGCCGTCGCCACCAGCTGCGGGAGGTAGCGCCCGAAGTAGGCGTCGAGCGCCTCGAGTCCGTGCCCGGCGGTCACCGCCAACGCGGTGGTGCTGCGCTGCGACAACCACGTGGGACCGAGCTTCTCGACGGCGGCGATGAGGGCGGCGCGCAGCTGGAGCGACGCGCGCGCGGCCCCTGCCGCCGACACCCGCTCCGACGCCGCGATCAACGCCCCGCGCACCAGCACGAGCGCTGCACCCGCCGCGACGAGCGGCAGCAGCTCGCCGATCGGCGCACCGCCGATCGCGCCGGTGAGCGCGCGGGAGACCACCCATGCGAACCCCACGATCACACCGCTCTGCGCCAGCACGATCGCCGCTTGCACCGCGAGGAACCCGCGGGTCGCGCGCGCGT
>NZ_LMPK01000015.1:7058-8143 GCF_001423825.1 Microbacterium sp. Leaf351 | reverse complement strand
CACGTCTTCGATCCTGCCTCATGCGCCCGGACGGCACCTGCGAGCGCCGCCGGGCAAAACCACCTCGCCTACGACGACGGATGCCGCGGCCCGGGGAGGGGCCGCGGCATCCGCGTGGGTGAGGTCTCGGTCAGTGTGCCGATGCCGCCGCCTTCTCGATGAAGCTGCGGGTGACGCGCTTGCGGAAGACCCAGTACGTCCAGCCCTGGTAGAGCAGCACGAGCGGCAGGAAGATGAACGCCGCCCAGGTCATGATCGTCAACGTGTACGGCGTGCTCGACGCGTTCTCGATCGTGAGGGTGCCCGCCGGGTCGGTGGTGGAAGGCATCACGTTCGGGAAGAGCGAGAACCACAGGGTCAGCACCGCGAACGCGACGGTCAATACGCCGAACGTGAAGGCCCAGCCCTGCTTGTCGCGAAGGTTCGCCAGGATCGACGCGATGAGGGCGACCGCGGCGATCGCGGCGGCGGCGATCGCGAACCCGAGCGCCGGGGCACCCTTCGAGGCGGCCATGACGATCGTCCAGATGAGGAACGCCGCCGCGACCACGACCGTGACCACACCCGCCTTGGTGGCGAGGCGCTTCGCGTCGGTGTGCACCTGACCGTCGGTCTTCAGGGCAACGAAGTAGAGACCGTGGGTGAAGAAGACGAGCACGAGGGTGACCCCGCCGAGCAGCCCGTAGGGGTTGAGCAGCGTCAGAAGCGACCCGGTGAAGTTGTGGTCGGCATCCAGCGGCACCCCCTGCACGATGTTGGCGACCGCGACGCCCCACAGGAGCGCGGGGAGCACGGAGCCGATCACGATGAGGGTGTCGAAGCGCCGCTTCCACTTCTCGGATGCCCCGCGGTGCCGGTACTCGAACGAGACGCCGCGCAGGATCAGCGAGAGCAGGATCAGCAGCAGCGCGAGGTAGAAGCCGCTGAACAGGGTGGCGTACCACTCCGGGAAGGCGGCGAACAGGCACGCGCCCGCCACGATCAGCCAGGTCTCGTTGAGGTCCCAGACGGGGCCGATCGTGTTGATCACCTGGCGACGGGAGATGTCGTCCTTGCCGAGGAAGGGCAGGGACATGCCCACGCCG
>NZ_LMPK01000015.1:3407-7052 GCF_001423825.1 Microbacterium sp. Leaf351 | reverse complement strand
ATGAGAGGTCCATGATGATGTTCCTTTCCGCTCAGTAGACCGTCGTGGGGATGTGGATGTCGTCGGCGTCGGCCTCGCGCTTCTCGCCGCCCTCGAACTCACCGGACTTGCCCCCGAGGATCGGGAACGGGCCGGCCTTCGCGGTCTTGACGATGAGGCGGAACTCGACGACCGCGAGCGCGGCATAGATCGCGGTGAAGGCGATCAGCGAGATCAGTACCGTCCAGCCCGGCACATTGGGCGAGACGCCGTTCGCGGTTCTCATCAGGCCGAACACGATCCAGGGCTGCCGTCCCATCTCGGTGAAGATCCAGCCGACGAGGCTGCCGAATAGCGGCAGCGGCGCGCTCCAGATCGCGACCTTCCACGCCCACGTCGGGACGGGCCGCTTCGCGTTCTTGCGCGTGAGCCAGAGGCCGACAGCCGAGATCACGGCCGCGAGTCCGCCGAAGCCGATCATCCAGCGGAACGACCAGTAGGTGATCCAGATGGTGGGCGTGTAGTCGCCGGGGCCCCACTGCGTCGTGTACTGGGCCTGCAGGTCGTTGATGCCCTGCACGCACGCTGTGAAGTCGTGCTCGGAGAGGAACGCGAGCAGGTACGGCACGCGCAGCGACCAGATCTCCTGGGTGCCGTCTGGTGTGCCGAGCGAGAAGATGGAGAACGAGGCATTCGCCCCGCAGGCCGTGTTGTACAGCGCTTCGGCGGAGGCCATCTTCATGGGCTGGGTCGCCACCATCTGGAGGCCCAGCAGATCGCCCGCGATGAACACGCCGACGAACGAGGCGATCATGAACCAGAGCCCGAACCGCAGTGCCGGACGCATGATGTCGATGTGCTGCTTGCGCGACAGGTGCCACGCGGCGACGGCGATCACGACGCCGGCCGCGAACATGAACGACGCGAACATCGTGTGCGGGAAGGTCGCGAGAGCCACTCTGTTGGTGACCACTGCGAAGAAGTCGGTCATCTCGGCGCGCTTGCCGTCGGCGGACATCGTGTAGCCGACCGGGTTCTGCATCCACGCGTTGGCCGCGAGGATGATGTACGCCGAGATGCTGGCGCCCGCCCACGCGATCCAGATCGTCGCGAGGTGCAGCTTCTTCGGCAGGCGGTCCCAGCCGAAGATCCAGAGCCCGAGGAACGTCGCCTCGAGGAAGAACGCGAGCAGACCCTCGAACGCGAGCGGGGCGCCGAAGACGTCGCCCACGAAGCGCGAGTAGTCCGACCAGTTCATGCCGAACTGGAACTCCTGCACGATGCCGGTGACGACGCCCATCGCGAAGTTGATGAGGAACAGGCTTCCGAACAGTCGGGTCAGCTGCAGCCACCGCACGTTGCCGGTGCGCACCCAGGTCGTCTGGAAGATGGCGACGACCAGGCCCATGCCCAGCGTCAGCGGAACGAAGAGGAAGTGGTAGAGCGTCGTGAGCCCGAATTGCCAGCGGGCCAGTGCGAGCGGATCGAGAAGATCCATGGAAAGTCGCCTCCTACAGAGGGTGCACAGCGCGTCGGCGTGGCCGGCGGAGCCGTGTCTCGGCTCACTAAGGAGTCTCCCAGCTTGCTCCCGTGAGGCCCGTGGAGTTTCGCCGTGAATAATTGATCCTTTGGCCCGCGCTCGGGGCCGATCGCGTCCCGGGTGGATGCCGCGGCATTAGCCTCGAGACATGATCGCGCCGCTCGTCGACACCCACGGCCGGGTGCACAGCGACCTGCGGATCTCCCTGACCGACCGCTGCTCGCTGCGCTGCACCTACTGCATGCCGGAACAGGGCAACGAGTGGCTCGCGCGCGAGAGCATCCTCACCGTGGACGAGATCGTGCAGGTGGCGACGGTGGCCGTCGCCGCCGGCGTGAACACCTTGCGCCTGACGGGCGGGGAGCCGCTGCTGCGCCGCGACCTCGCGGAGATCGTCTCCCGCCTGTCGGTGCTCGAAGGGCCCGGGGGACCGGTCGAAGTCGCGATGACGACGAACGGCATCGGGCTCGACCGGCGTCTCCCCGAGCTCATCGACGCCGGGCTTGCCCGCGTCAACATCTCGCTCGACACCCTTCGCCGCGATCGCTTCGCCGCCCTCACTCGTCGAGACCGCCTCGACGAGGTGCTCGCGGGCGTGCGGGGGGCGGCGGCATCCGCTCTCGCCCCGGTGAAGCTGAACGCCGTCGCCATGCGGGGCGTCAACGACGACGAGCTGGTCGAGCTGGTGGAGTTCGCGCTCTCGATCCGGGCTGAGCTGCGTTTCATCGAGCAGATGCCTCTGGATGTCTCGCACACGTGGGACCGCGCGCAGCTGGTCACCCGCGAGGAGATCCTCGCCGCGCTCGGTGAGCGCTGGCGGCTCGTGCCGGCGGGCGAGCGCGAGCACGCCCCCGCTGAGCGCTTCCTGCTCGAAGGCGGTCCGGCATCGGTCGGGGTCATCGCCTCCGTGACTGCGCCGTTCTGCGCGGGGTGCGACCGACTGCGACTGACCGCCGACGGTCAGCTGCGCAACTGCCTGTTCTCGCGGTCGGAGTACGACCTCGTGCCCGTGCTGCGCGGCGGCGCGGTCGGAGACATCGACGAGGTGCTGCGCGCGTGCGTCGCGGGAAAGCGGCGTTCGCACGGCATCGACGAACCCGGGTTCGTGCAGCCGCAGCGCGGGATGAACGCGATCGGCGGCTGACGGCCGCGTGCGGGTGCGCCGACCTCAGCGGGTCAGGTGCACGACGCACTCGTGCGGGTTGCACGACGGGGCCATGCCCTCGACCCGCAGCGGTCCCCGTGCCTGCGCGAGGACGCCGTCCATGAGGTTGAGGTGCACGGCGCACAGCACGGAGCGGTTTCCGCTCTCCGAGCCCGAGTGTGGGCACGGGCTCAGGTCGACGGTGAGCTGGTGCTGGTCGACGACCGGGTCGAAGCCGGCGTCGCCGAGGTCCTCCACGAGCGCGTCGAGCTGGTGCACGGCGTCGTTCTCGAGGGCGTGATCGTCGGTCCAGGGCATGACGCGCCGCATCAGGTCGCCGCGCTCGGCAGCGTCGCGCGCCTTGCGGGCGGCGATCGGGCTCCAGTCCTGCACGCCATCGGCGGCCGAGTAGAGCACGCGAGGGCGGCCGCGCGTCGTGCGCTTCTCGACCTCGGGCACGACGTACCCGCCGTCGATCAGCCGCTGCACGTGCTCGCGCACCGTGTTCGGATGCAGGCCCGTGATCTCGCACAGGTCGCTGATGGTGCGCTGGGGGCTCTCCTGCAGCAGGTGCAGGATGCGCACGCGCGAAAAGCTGGAGATCGCCGAGTATCCGGGGCGGGGCATGGCACGTATTATCCGCCTCCCGTCGGTGATTTGACCAGACAGAATGGGCGTGTGACCCCCGCGCGCATCGGAATCGTGTTCAATCCCAGCAAGATCGAGCGCGAGCAGCTCGAGAAGTCGCTCGCCGCGGTCGGTGTGACGGATGCCTCGTGGTTCGAGACGACTCCGGATGACCCGGGTCAGGGGCCCGCCCGCGCGGCGCTCGCCGACGGCTGCACGCTGGTGATCGCCGCCGGCGGCGACGGCACCGTTCGAGCTGTCGCGGAGGTGCTCGCGGGTACGGACACCGAGCTCGCCATCGTGCCGCGGGGGACCGGGAACCTGCTGGCGCGCAACCTCGGGGTGCCGCTCGGCA
>NZ_LMPK01000015.1:0-3393 GCF_001423825.1 Microbacterium sp. Leaf351 | reverse complement strand
CGACATCGACCGTGACGGAGCGATCGAGACCCACGGGTTCGTCGTGATGGTGGGCTTCGGACTCGATGCCCACATGCTCGCCGAGACCAGCGACGACCTGAAGAAGCGCGCCGGATGGCTCGCCTACGTGGAGGCGATGGGCCGTGCGATCTCGGCGACGGAGCTGGTCGGGGTGACGGCGGTCGTCGACGGTGGGGAGGCGGTCGAGGCATCCGCCCACACCGTGCTGATCGGCAACTGCGGCACCATCCAGGGCGGAATCACCCTGTTGCCCGACGCGGCACCCGATGACGGCACGCTCGACCTCCTCGCCGTCAGCGCGACCGGCATGCTCGAGTGGGCGGCGAACCTGAAGACCGTGGTGTGGGACAACGGTCTGCGTCGCGTGTTCGGGGGTTCCGACGACGCCGTGAGCACGGAGACGATGCGTCACGTGCAGGCGACCCGCATCGAGATCACCCTCGCCGAGCCGCGCGCCTTCGAGATCGACGGTGAGGAGATCGGGGACGTCACCCGCTTCACCGCCCGAATCGATGCGGGTGTGTTGCGCGTGCGCTGAGAGGGCGCCTCGACGTCACCCGCTTCGCCGCCCGCATCGACCCTGGTGTGCTGCGCGCGCGCTGATCGCGCCCGTGCTCACTCCAGGCCGGCGGCCCATTCGGCTGCGGTGACGACGGTGCCCTGGCGGGGGAAGACGCGGGTGAGTAGCAGGTCGGAGAGCTCGGGGTCGCCGTCGCCGCTCGCGTCGGAGAGTACGGTGAGGCCGTAGTCGAGGTCGAACGCCTGGCGGAAGGTCGAGAGCACGACCCCGCTGGTCGAGATGCCCGCGAGCACGAGGTGCGTGACGCCCTGCCCACGCAGCAGCACGTCGAGGTCGCTGCCGGTGAAGGCGCTGTAGCGGCGCTTGGTGACGATGGGCTCGCTCGGCAGTGGTGCGAGCTCGGCGATGATCTGCGTCGCGGGGCTCTGCTCCGTGAGCGCGTCGCCGGCGGCGGCGGCGAGGGCGGTGAAGGCGACGTTGCTCTGCGGCACCTCGGGGAAGCCGGGCCGGAATGCGACGCGCACGAAGAACACCGGGATGCCCTGGCTGCGGGCCGCGTCGAGGGCGGTGCGTGCGGCGGCGAAGATCTCGGGGCTCCCGCCGCGGGCGACGATCGCGGGCTGGAAGTCCATCAGCAGGAGGGCGGGGCGTGAGGTCGTCATGACCACACGATAAACAGGCGAAACTGGTCAGGTCAAACTGATCAGGCTAGACTGTCGAATATGACTGCGCACTCCGCCTCCGCCGTGACCGCCGCCCAGGACATCCGGGTCGCGTTCGGTCGGCTGCGGCGGCGCATGCAGGAGGTCGCCACGGACGACGACATCACGCCCAGCCAGGCATCTGTCATCGTGCGGCTCAGCAAGGGAGAGGCCGCGACTGCCGCCGGTCTCGCCCAGCTCGAGGGCATCCGTCCGCAGTCGATGGCCGCGACGCTCGTGGCGCTCGAGCAGCGCGGACTCATCTCGCGTACCCCCGACCCGACCGACGGCAGACGGCAGGTCGTGACTTTGACCGCCGCCGGGGCCGAGGTCGAGGAGGGCAACCGCGCCGCCCGCGGCGAGTGGATCGTCGGACGACTCGACGAGGTCTGCACCGAGCAGGAACGCCAGCTGCTGATCCGCGCCGCGGCCGTGCTCGACCGGGTCGCCGACCGGTGACCGGCGCCGTCGCCGCACCCGCCGGGCGGCGTCGCCCGCCGGCCGACCGCTTCGACCGTCGGCTGCTGCCGTCGATGATGCTCGGTGCGATCCTCAACCCCATCAACTCGTCGATCATCGCCGTCGCGCTCGTGCCCATCGCGCTGGCCTTCGGCGCCCCCGCGGCCCAGACAGCCTGGCTCGTCTCGGCGCTCTACGTCGCCACGGCGATCGGTCAGCCGGTCGTCGGTCGCCTCGTCGACAGGTTCGGCCCCCGGCCGGTCTACCTCGTGGGCGTCTCGCTCACCGGCATCGCCGGGATCATCGGCATGCTTGCGCCCGCCCTCTGGGTGCTCGTCGTGGCGCGGGTCATCCTCGGATTCGGCACCTGCGCCGGATACCCGTCGGCCATGTCGCTGATCCGACGCGAGAGCGACCGCGCCGGCATCGCCTCGCCCGCCGGTGTGCTGACGGTGCTCTCCGTCTCGACGCAGACGGTCGCCGTCATCGGGCCCACCCTCGGCGGGCTGCTGATCGGCCTCGGCGGGTGGCGGGCGACGTTCGCGGTCAACATCCCCCTCTCCCTCGCGTGCCTCGTGCTCGGAGCCGTCACGCTGCCCCGCGAGCCGCGCAGAGCGGATGCCGCGTCGCAGCGCCGCCCGTTCGACCTGCTCGGCATCGCACTGTTCACGGCCACCCTCGTGACGCTGCTGTTCTTCCTCATGGCGCCGGCGGTCTCGACGCTGTGGCTGCTCGGGGTCGCGGTGGCCGCGGCATGCCTGTTCGCCTGGCGCGAGCTGCGCGCACGCGAACCGTTCATCGACGTGCGGGTGTTCGCCGGGAACGTGCCGCTCATCGTGACGTTCGGGCGCGCGGTGCTCGCCGCGGTCGTGTCCTACGCGTTCCTCTACGGGTACACCCAGTGGCTCGAGGACGACCGCGGGCTCGACCCGACCGCGACGGGTCTGCTGCTGCTGCCGACGTTCGTGGTCGGCATCGCGGTGGCTTCGCTCACCGGGCGCCGCGCCGAGGTGCGCGCGAAGCTGATCGTGGGCGCCGCGGCGCAGCTCGTCGCGTGCGGCATGCTGCTGTTCGCGACGAGCGCGAGCCCGCTCTGGTATCTCGCTGCGATCGGCGTCATCATCGGCATCCCGCAGGGCCTGGTGAACCTCGCCGTGCAGAACGCCCTGTTCCATCAGGCCGACCCCGTCCGCATCGGAGCATCGTCGGGGCTGCTGCGCACGTTCATGTATCTCGGGGCGATCCTCGCGGCTGCGGCATCCGGGCTCTTCTTCCCGGTGCGAGCGGATGACGCGGGGCTGCGCGGGCTCGCGACGGTCATGGTCGTCGCAGCGCTCGTGCTCCTTGCGAGCGCCGTCATGGACCGCTCGCTGGGGAGAGTGGACCGCCTCGCCCGCGGTGCCGCGTGACCCTCGGCGAGCACACGGCTCGCGCATAGGGTGCGGGCAGAACTTGCGCAGACGCTACCGACAGGCTGGGTTGTCGTGCGTGCCGCTGCCCCCTCTGACCGCGTTCCGCGGGTGCGGCTGCGGCGGCTGCTGACCGAGCCGTGGCCCGTGTGGGCCGCCGTGCTGGTGATGACGGCGGCGTCGGCGGTGTTGATGGTGTGGAACCTCGGCCGCGGCGACAACTTCGCGTTCTATGAGTCGGCGGCGAAGTCGATGTCGGAGTCGTGGCGGGCGTTCGTGTTCG
>NZ_LMPK01000014.1:884-1172 GCF_001423825.1 Microbacterium sp. Leaf351 | reverse complement strand
CTTGTTCTCCTTGTTGGTCGACTTCTCAACAGCAGATACGTTGAGAATACCGTTGGCGTCGATGTCGAAAGTGACTTCGATCTGGGGTACACCACGTGGCGCGGGAGGGATGCCAGTAAGCTCGAACTTTCCGAGCAGGTTGTTATCCTTGGTCATGGCACGCTCACCCTCGAATACCTGGATGAGTACTCCGGGCTGGTTGTCAGAGTAGGTGGTGAAGGTCTGAGTCTGCTTGGTGGGGATGGTGGTGTTACGCTTAATAAGGGTGGTCATGACACCGCCAGCGGT
>NZ_LMPK01000014.1:601-795 GCF_001423825.1 Microbacterium sp. Leaf351 | reverse complement strand
GGGACTTCTCCACGGGCTCCATGGTGGATCTGAACAGGTCAGCGTTCAGCTCCTCGAAACGAGCCCTGGTGATGGATGTGTAGAAATCGATACCCTCAAACAGAGAGTCGATTTCAATGCTTGCCTGGGTGGAGGAAGAGAGAGTCCTCTTCGCCCTTTCACAAGCAGTGCGCAATCGCCTAAGGGCCCTCTTG
>NZ_LMPK01000014.1:312-498 GCF_001423825.1 Microbacterium sp. Leaf351 | reverse complement strand
GCGTGTCACCAGCGGTGGACTTTACTTCGAAGATACCATCCTCCATGGTCAGGATGGACACGTCGAAGGTACCGCCGCCGAGATCGAAAATCAAGACGTTACGTTCTCCACTCCCCTTCTTGTCAAGGCCGTACGCAATCGCAGCAGAAGTCGGTTCATTGATGATACGGAGAACGTTCAAGCCAG
>NZ_LMPK01000014.1:0-199 GCF_001423825.1 Microbacterium sp. Leaf351 | reverse complement strand
CATTGAGCTAACTTCCTCAGGGAAGAAGGTTTTGTCTTCTCCCTTGTATGAGACCTTGATCTTTGGCTTGCCACCGTCACTGACTACCTCGAAAGGCCAGTGCTTCATGTCGGCTTGTACGGTGGCATCTTCGAATTTGCGGCCGATGAGACGTTTAGCATCGAAAATTGTGTTGTTAGGGTTCATCGCCACCTGGTTC
>NZ_LMPK01000013.1:65367-66368 GCF_001423825.1 Microbacterium sp. Leaf351 | reverse complement strand
CCCCGCGGGAAGTGACACCACGCTAAGAGACTCACCCTCCGCGCCCTGAAGCTCCCGCGCCGCGTACTCTCGACGCGCCCCAGCCCCGCGACCCACCCCCGGTCCGAATCAACGTCATCGCGCCGAATCCATACACGCCCGGCGCGCGCCGCGCATGGACTCGGCGCAGAGATGTGGACTCGGCGAGGAGGAATGACGGCGCAGCACCGCGACCGCCGCGCAGCAGCGCGACCCCCGCGACCGCGGCGCGACACACGCGCAGCACCGCGACCCACGCGCAGCGGCGCCACCCACGCGCAGCACCGCGACCGCCGTGAGCAGCAGCGCCACCCCCCGACCAGGGCGCGGCCGCTACCGCACGACGAGGCGCGGGGTGACGAGGCGGTGGGCCTGGGCGTCGGTGGCGTCGTCGGGCAGGGCGAGCAGGTCGAGCACGGCGCGCGCGACCTCGCCGAGCTGCTGCTCGACGCTCGAGAAGCCGAGGGACACGGCGACGGGGGTGTCGTCGAAGCCGCAGACCGGCACGGTGTCGCCGACGGCGAGGAACGCGCCGAGCGCGAGGGAGTCGGAGGCGCACACGATCGCGTCGACGTCGGTGCGCGCGACGAGCTCGCGGGCCGCGCGTCCGCCTTCGGCGACGCCTTCGAGGGCGTCGATCTCGAGGTCGGCGAGCAGGCCGTCGGCGGACATTCCGGCGGGAGCATGTTCGGCGATCACGCTCGCCCATCCGGCGCGCCGGTCGTCGCCGGTGCCCGATCCGGTGGGCCAGCCGATGTATCCGACCCGGGGTCCGGCGGTCGCGACGAAGTGCGCGGTCGCGGCGCGCACGCCGGCCTGCCCGTCGACGTCGACCCACGGATGCGGCGCGTCGAGGTGCCCCCAGGGCCTGCCGAAGGCGACGAACCGGATGCCGCGGCCCCAGAGCCAGTCGATGCGCGGGTCGTCGTGCACGGTCGAGGTGAGCACGAACGCGTCGACGTCCGCGCCGTCGCTGAGGCGTC
>NZ_LMPK01000013.1:54493-65359 GCF_001423825.1 Microbacterium sp. Leaf351 | reverse complement strand
GGCGGCCTGTTCGGTGAGCGCGTGCAGGAACCGGTCGAGGACGCTCCCCGAGATGCCGTCGGCGGCGAGGTGGTCGAGCCGGATGCCGATCGTGGAGCTTCGTCGGGTGCGCAGCCGGCGGGCGGAGGCGTGGGGCAGGTAGCCGAGCTCCTGAATGGCCCGCTCGACCCGCTCGCGGGTCTCGGGCCGCACGATCTCGGGGGAGTTGAGCACGTTCGAGACGGTCTGACGGGAGACGCCGGCGGCGGCTGCGACATCGATGACGGTCGGCTGCGAGTGCATCGTGTCCCCCTCTCGGATGCCGCGGGCCGCGGCATCCGCGTCGCGCAGGCACGTCCGGGTCTGCCGCGCACCCGCTTGACAGCCCTCCGGCCCGCCTCGTACGTTATCAGCGATCGGATTTGATGGTTCAAATTGAACGATCAAAACCAGCAGAGCAGCTGACGCTCTCGACTCATCCGAGGATGGATGGGCGGACACAAGGAGATCACATGCGCATTACAGCACGTCGCGGCCTGGCGTTCGTCGCCCTCGCCGCCACCGCGACCCTCGGCCTCACGGCCTGCGGGTCGGGATTCTCGTCGGGAAGCTCCACGAGCGGGTCCGGCACCCTCACCTCGTCGAACGACCCGCTGACGGTCATGATCGGCTCGTCGGGCGACGCGGAGACCAAGGCCGTCACGGCCGCCGTCGACAGCTGGTCGCAGAGCTCGGGCACCAAGGCCACCGTGGTCGCGGCATCCAACCTCAGCCAGCAGCTGTCGCAGGGCTTCGCCGCCGGAAAGCCGGCCGATGTCTTCTACCTCTCGACCGACGCCCTCGCCGGCTACGCGTCGAACGGGTCGTTGCTCGCGTACGGCGACCAACTCGCCAACAAGAGCGACTTCTACCCGAGCCTGGTGAGCTCGTTCACCTACGACGGCAAGTTCTACTGCGCGCCGAAGGACTTCTCCACGCTGCAGCTGATCGTCAACACCGACATGTGGCAGGCCGCGGGCCTCACCGACTCCGACTACCCGAAGACGTGGGACGACCTGACCGCCGTGGCCAAGAAGCTCACGACCGCCGGTCACGTCGGTCTCGGCATCTCGGGCGAGTACGCCCGCATCGGCTCCTTCATGGTGCAGGCCGGCGGCAACCTCATGAACGACGACTCGACGCAGGCGACCGCCAACTCGACCGCGAACGTGCAGGCGCTCGACTACGTCAAGCAGCTGCTCAACGGCGGCGAGCTGAAGTACGCCAAGGACCTCGGCGCGGGCTGGGGCGGTGAGGCCTTCGGCAAGGGTCTGGCCGCGATGACGATCGAGGGCAACTGGATTACGGGTGCCATGAGCTCCGACTACCCGAACGTGAAGTACAAGGTCGTGGAGCTTCTCGCCGGTCCCGCTGGGCAGGGCACCCTGCAGTTCACGAACTGCTGGGGCATCGCCGCCGACAGCCCCAACCAGGCCGCCGCACTCAAGCTCGTCGAGCAGCTGACCAGCAAGGACAGCCAGCTGGCGTTCTCGAAGGCGTTCGGCGTCATGCCGTCGATCACCTCGGCTGCCGATGAGTGGAAGAGCGAGAACGCGGCGCTGGTGCCGTTCCTCGACGCCGCCTCCTATGCCAAGGGCGTGCCGACGGCAAAGGGCTCGGCCGACGTCGTGACCGACCTCAACAGCAAGCTCGAGTCCCTCGCCACGAGCGACCCGCAGACGATCCTCGACGCGACGCAGACGAACCTGCAGGCGCTGCTGGCCAAGTAAGGGGCATCCGCCATCATGTCCGCAACCACGAGTCGGCCTCGCCGCTCCGCGCTCCGGCGCGGTGAGGCCGCCTCGGGGTGGATCTTCACCGCCCCGGTCGTCATCCTGCTCGGCCTCTTCCTCGGCGTGCCCGTCCTCATGGCGCTGTGGGTGAGCTTCTCCGACTGGGGCGGCCGGGGCAGCCCCTTCTCGTCCGGCGTGCACTTCGTCGGGCTCGACAACTACGCGCAGCTGCTCACCGGCGGCGGCCTCGCCACGCAGGACTTCGGCATGGCGCTGAAGAACAACGCCTGGTACGTGCTGCTGGTCGTGCC
Organism: Microbacterium sp. Leaf351; assembly: GCF_001423825.1. Lineage (NCBI taxonomy): Bacteria > Bacillati > Actinomycetota > Actinomycetes > Micrococcales > Microbacteriaceae > Microbacterium > Microbacterium sp. Leaf351. Next base: position 63,297 of record NZ_LMPK01000013.1, on the reverse strand, counting down.
GATCCAGACGGCCGTCGCGCTGGGACTGGCGGTTCTCGTGAACCGTCAGGTGCTGCGCGGGCGCGGCTTCTTCCGCACCGCGTTCTACTTCCCGTCGGTCACGAGCTCGGTGGCGATCACCGTGCTCTGGCTGTTCCTGTTCTCGGCGACGGGCGCCGTCAACGCGGTGCTCTCGTGGGTGGGCATCCACGGTCCGAACTGGTTCAACGACCCGCACGGCATCGTGCAGAACCTGCTGGGCGTCTTCGGCGTGACCCAGGGGCCGGCGGCCCTCACCGACAACACGTTCCTCGGCGTCTCCTGGTGGAACTGGCTGGGCGGCCCGTCGGTCGCCATGTCGGCGTTCATCATCATGGCCGTGTTCACGACGAGCGGCACGTTCATGCTGCTGTTCATCGCGGCGCTCCAGAACCTCTCCGGCGACGTGACCGAGGCGGCCATCATGGACGGCGCGAACGGCTGGCAGCGCTTCTGGCAGGTCACCCTCCCGCAGCTGCGTCCGACCCTTTTCACGGTGCTGACGCTCGGCCTGATCGGCTGCTGGCAGGTCTTCGACCAGATCTACACGGGCACGCAGGGCGCCCCGGGCAAGACCACGCTGACGCCCGCGTACCTCTCCTATCAGAGCTCGTTCGTCAACCAGGAGTGGGGGCAGGGTGCGGCGATCGCGTTCATCCTGTTCGTCATCATCGTCGTGCTGACGCTGCTGCAGCGTTGGGTGCTGCGTGAGCGCAAGGTGTCCCGCCGCCGCATGCGCCTCTATCAGAGCGCGGTCGTCCAGAGCGCGGTCGTCGAGAGCGCGGTCATCGAGAAGGGGGGTCGCTCGTGAGCGTCGCCACCGCCGCTCGTCGCGCCCGTCGCAGCTTCCGCCTCGGCGGACCGATCACCTATGTCGTGCTGAGCGCGCTCGCGATCGTCTACATCGCCCCGTTCCTGATCCAGGTGGCGACGGCGTTCAAGACCGATGAGGATGCCACGGCGAACCCGGTCTCGCTGATCCCCAACCCGTTCACCACCCAGGCCTTCACGACCCTGTTCGCGAACTCCGACTTCCCGGTGTGGTTCATGAACTCCGCGATCGTCACGGTCTTCGTCACCCTCGGACGCGCCTTCTTCGCCTCCCTCGCCGGTTACGCGCTGGCGCGCCTGCGCTTCCCGGGGCGCGGCGTCGTGTTCGCCGCCCTGGTGGCGGTGATGTCGGTGCCGACGGTGGTGCTCCTCATCCCGAAGTTCCTCGTCATCAACCAGCTCGGCATCTACGACTCGTACACGGGCATGATCGTGCCGCTGCTGGCGGACGCGGCGAGCGTGTTCATCATGAAGAACTTCTTCGAGTCGATCCCGCCGAGCGTCGAGGAGCAGGCCCGCATCGACGGCGCGGGCAGCTTCCGGGTGTTCTGGTCGGTCGTGCTGCCGATGGCGCGTCCGGCGCTCATCACGATCATCATCCTGTCGTTCCAGGGGTCGTGGAACGAGCTAGCGCACTTCATCGTGTCGACGCAGAGCCCGGCGCTGACGACCCTCACGAAGGGCGTCGCGGGGCTCGCGAGCGGCCAGCTCTCGCAGGGCAACCAGTTCCCGATCAAGCTGGCCGCGGCGGCTCTCATGACGATCCCGGTGGCGGTGCTGTTCTTCATCTTCCAGCGCCGCATCATGAACTCCAGCGACGGGGCGGTGAAGGAGTGACCGCGCGGCATCCGACGATCGTCGCCACGTGCGGCGGGTTCGTGCCGGGATCGTGGAGCGATGCGGCGTACGGCCCGATGCTGCTCCATGCGATCGCGCTCGCCCGCGTCGAGGGTCGGCGCCCGCGGGTCGCTCATCTCAACACCGCGGGCGGCGACCAGCGCCACATCGAGGGCGTCGAGCTCGAGGCGGCGAGACTGGTCGGGGTGGATGCCTCGCACGTCCACCTCTTCCCGCATCCCAACGTGCCCGACCTGCGCGCGCACCTGCTCGCCCAGGACGTCATCTGGGTCAGCGGGGGCAGCGTGCTGAACCTGCTGGCGCTCTGGCGTCTGCACGGACTCGACGTGATCCTCGACGAGGCGTGGCGTGCCGGCGTGGTGCTGGCGGGCGGCTCGGCGGGCGCCCTGTGCTGGCATGCCGGAGCGACGACCTCGTCGCGCGGTCCCGGCATCGACGTGCTCGCCGACGGACTGGCGTTCGTGCCCGGCTCTCTCGCCGTGCACTACGACTCCGACCCGACGCGGCGCGTGGTGCACGAGGCCGCGATCGCGGCGGGCGAGCTCCCCGCCGGGTACGCGCTCGATGAGGGCACCGGCCTCGTCTACCGCGGCACCGAGCTCGTCGACGTCATCGCCGAGCGGCCCGGCGGCGCGGTGTGGCGCATCGAGCGCGACGCCGCCGGCGACGTGCACCCGCAGCCGATCCAGCCTCGCGTGCTCGGCGCTCTGCGCGCCGCGGGCTGAGCGCGGCATCCGATTCTTCTCTCTCCCGTCCGACCGGAAGGCACCCTCTTCATGACCACCGACGTCCGCGTGCAGGCCGCCGACACGTCCATCCCGTCCGCCCCCCTGCAGCCGCTGCTGCACGACAGTGTGGTCGCGCTCGCCGCGCCCACGCAGGTGTGGTCGTCGCCGAGCGGGACGGTGGGGGAGCGTCCCATCCACGGGCTGTACCACTCCGACGTTCGGGTGCTCGACCGCATCGTGCTGGGCATCGACGGGTCGGCGATCGAGCCGATCGCGACCGAGCATCGGGATGCCGCGTCCCTCGCGTTCATCGCGCTCGCCCGCGGGCTCGACGACGCGACCGCCGACCCGCGGGTGCGCGTCGAGGTGACCCGCTCGGTGACCCCCGGCGGGATGACCGAGCGCATCCGGATCGTGAACGGGCTCGACGAGCCCGTGGCGGCGCGGGTGACACTCGCCCTCGCCGGCGACTTCGCGCAGCTGCACGAGGTGAAGGCGGGTCTCGGCGGCGACCGTACCGCGGTGGTCCGCGAGGTCGGCGACGGCGTCGCGGTGCTGAGCCGCGACACCGCCCGCGCCGAGATCGCCGTGTCCGGCGCGCGCCTCGTCGACGGTGCCGGCGACGGCGAGGTCGAGATAGTCTGGGATGCCGCGGCCGACCCCCGCGGCGCGGCCGAACTGGTGTGGCGGGTGTCCGCCTCCGACACGGCCGCCGTCGTGCGCGGAGCCGCCGAGCCGCCCAACTGGCGCGCGCTCGCCCCGAGCGGCGACGACCGCCTCGACCGCTGGGTCGCCCGCGCGACCGGCGACCTCGAGGCGCTGCGCATGGCGACGGTCGCCTCCCCCGACGACGTCTTCCTCGCCGCGGGGGCGCCGTGGTTCTTCACCCTGTTCGGCCGTGACTCGCTGTGGGCCGCGCGCCTCGCGCTGCCCCTCGGGCACGAGCTGGCCGCATCGACACTGCGTGTGCTGGCCGGCTACCAGGGTGCGAAGACCGACCCCGAGACATCCGAGCAGCCCGGCCGCATCATGCACGAGCTGCGCGCGGTGCAGAACGAGATCCCCGGCGAGAACGTCTCGCTGCCTCCGCTCTACTACGGCACGGTCGACGCGACCCCGCTGTGGATCACCCTGCTGCACGACGCCTTCGTCGCCGGGATGCCGCGGCCCGAAGTCGAGGCGCTGCTGCCCACCCTCGACCGTGCGCTCGGCTGGCTGCGCGACCACGCCGACAGCGACGGAGACGGCTTCCTCGAGTACATCGACGAGTCCGGACGCGGCCTCGCCAACCAGGGCTGGAAGGACTCCGGCGACTCGATCCGCTGGAACGACGGCACGATCGCGACCGGCCCCATCGCGCTGTGCGAGGTGCAGGGCTACGCCTACGAGGCGGCGCTGGCCGCGGCATCCCTGCTGGACGAGTTCGGCCGCGCGGACGGCGACGAGTGGCGCGCGTGGGCCGCGCAGATGAAGCAGCGCTTCGCCGCCGCGTTCTGGATCGACGACGCGCGCGGCGGCTACCCCGCCATCGCGCTCGACGCCGACAAGCGGCGCGTCGACGCGGTCACGAGCAATATCGGGCATCTGCTCGGCACGGGCATCCTCACCGAGGCGCAGAGCGCGGCGGTCGCCGCCCATCTGGTCAGCGCCGACATGTCGTCGGGCTTCGGACTGCGGACGATGTCGACGGATGCCGCGGGCTACTGGCCGCTCAGCTATCACTGCGGGAGCGTCTGGACCCACGACACCGCGATCGTGATCGCGGGGCTCGCGGCGGAGGGCTTCCACGCCGAGGCGGCCGTACTCGGTCAGGGACTGCTCGCGGCGGCGGTCGCGTTCGACTACCGCATGCCGGAGCTCCACGCCGGCGACGGATCCGACACGGTGGCGTCCCCGGTGCCCTACCCGGCCTCGTGTCGCCCGCAGGCCTGGTCGGCGGCGGCCGCGATCGCGGTGCACGCCGCGCGGGCGGCGGCCGCGGCATCCTGACCGCCCGCCAGCCCCACGCCCGCCAGCCCCGCCCCCGCCCCACCCTCGTCCCCCGCCCGCACCGCCCGTCCCACCGTCCACCCCCACCCCACCCTCTGCCTCCACCCCACCTCGCCGAATCCATCTCTCCCCGCCGAATCCACCCGCCCTGCACGTGCGTGAGGCATGGATTCGCCGACGAAGAGTGGATTCGGCGAAACGAGGGGGTGGGAGAGCGCGGCGTGAGCGTGGGGAGAGCGCGCGGCGTGAGCGCGGGAGAGCGCCGCGAGAGCGCCGCTAGAGCGCCTCGAGAGCGTCGGGTGGGTGGGCGGCAGAGAAGGAGGCGCGGGAGCGCGCGGCATTGGGCGGGCTGGGAGGGCGCGCGGCATTGAGTGAGGTGCGAGGGTGCGCGGAGGACGGGCGGGGAGGGGGAGGCGCGCCGAGGAGCGACGCGCGGTTATACCGCAGCAACCGAAACTCGTCAAGAATCGTGCTGGACATGTCGCCCAGAACGACGTATAGTCAGTAGTTGCGCTCTGTCTCCCCCTGCCTTCATATGGTGGTCGGCTGCTGCGCTCGTGCCCCCGCAGATAGCGGCGTGCGGTGCGAGACCGGGGGAGAGAGCACTCCACCTGACGACAAGGACGATGAGCCCCGTATCGGGCCTCTGGAGGTTACCCCTTGGCTGCCGCGCCCAACGCATCCGCCCCCACCACCCCCAAGAACGGACGCGCGGCTTCGCGCCTCTCGTTCGCGAAGATCAACGACACGCTGACGGTCCCCGACCTGCTGGCGCTGCAGACCGAGTCGTTCGACTGGCTCGTCGGCAACACCACCTGGAAGGCGCGGGTCGCCGAGGCCAAGGCCGCCGGTCGCACCGATGTGCCCGAGCGCAGCGGCCTCGACGAGATCTTCGAGGAGATCTCGCCGATCGAAGACCTCAGCGAGACGATGCAGCTGAGCTTCACCAACCCGTACCTCGAGCCCGAGAAGTACTCCATCGAGGAGTGCAAGGAGCGCGGCAAGACCTACGCCGCCCCGCTCTACGTCGAGGCCGAGTTCATGAACCACCAGACCGGTGAGATCAAGACGCAGACGGTCTTCATGGGCGACTTCCCGCTCCAGACCGACAAGGGCACGTTCATCATCAACGGCACCGAGCGCGTCGTCGTCTCGCAGCTCGTCCGCTCGCCGGGCGTCTACTTCGACAAGGTCGCCGACAAGACCAGCGACAAGGACATCGTGTCCGCGCGCGTCATCCCCAGCCGCGGCGCCTGGCTCGAGTTCGAGATCGACAAGCGCGACCAGGTGGGTGTGCGCATCGACCGCAAGCGCAAGCAGTCGGTCACCGTCTTCCTCAAGGCCCTGGGCCTCACGAGCGAGGACATCCTGACCGAGTTCGCCGGCTTCGACTCGATCGCCGAGACGCTCTCGAAGGACACCATCCTCACCAAGGAAGACGCCCTCCGCGACATCTACCGCAAGCTGCGTCCGGGCGAGCAGGTCGCCGCCGAGGCCGCTCGCGCGCTGCTCGACAACTTCTACTTCTCGCCGAAGCGCTACGACCTCGCGAAGGTCGGCCGCTACAAGCTGAACCAGAAGCTCGGCATCGACAAGCCGCTCACCGACTCGGTGCTCACGGTCGCCGACATCGTCGCGACCATCAAGTACCTCGTCGCACTGCACCGCGGCGACAAGACCTTCGAGGGTGTGCGCGCCGGTAAGCCGGCCGACATCCGCATCGACGTCGACGACATCGACAACTTCGGCAACCGTCGCATCCGCGCGGTCGGCGAGCTGATCCAGAACCAGGTCCGCACGGGTCTGTCCCGCATGGAGCGTGTCGTCCGCGAGCGCATGACCACGCAGGACATCGAGGCCATCACCCCGCAGACGCTGATCAACGTGCGCCCCGTCGTCGCCGCGATCAAGGAGTTCTTCGGGACGTCGCAGCTGTCGCAGTTCATGGATCAGAACAACCCGCTCGCGGGTCTGACCCACAAGCGCACGCTGTCGGCGCTCGGCCCCGGCGGTCTGTCGCGTGAGCGCGCAGGCGTCGAGGTGCGCGACGTGCACCCCTCGCACTACGGCCGCATGTGCCCGATCGAGACGCCGGAAGGCCCGAACATCGGTCTGATCGGCCGTATGGCGACCTTCGGCCGCATCAACGCGTTCGGCTTCATCGAGACCCCGTACCGCAAGGTCGTCGCGGGCCGCGTCACCGAGCAGATCGACTACCTCACCGCCAGCGAGGAGAACGAGTTCCGTGTCGCCCCGGCCAGCACCCCGCTGAACGCCGACGGCACGTTCTCGCAGGACCGCGTCCTCGCCCGTCGTGGCGACGGCGGCGAGGTCGACCTGTTCCCGGCCGACGAGATCGGTTACATGGATGTCTCGCCCCGCCAGATGGTGTCGGTCGCGACCTCGCTCATCCCGTTCCTCGAGCACGACGACGCCAACCGCGCCCTCATGGGTGCGAACATGCAGCGCCAGGCCGTGCCGCTCGTGCGCAGCGAGTCGCCCGTGGTCGGCACCGGCATGGAGGGCTTCGCGGCCATCGACGCCGGTGACGTGGTCACCGCGCAGAAGTCGGGTGTCGTGCTCGAGGTGTCGGCCGACGTCGTCACCATCCAGCTCGACGAGGGCGGCACGCAGGACTACTTCCTGCGCAAGTTCGACCGCTCGAACCAGGGCACGTCGTACAACCAGCGCGTGGTCGTCTCGGCCGGCGAGCGCATCGAGGCCGGCGAGGTCATCGCCGACGGCCCCGCCACCGAGAACGGCGAGCTCGCTCTCGGCAAGAACCTGCTGGTCGCGTTCATGACGTGGGAGGGCCACAACTTCGAGGACGCCATCATCCTCAGCCAGGACCTCGTGAAGGACGACACCCTCTCCTCGATCCACATCGAGGAGTACGAGGTCGACGCCCGCGACACGAAGCTCGGCAAGGAGGAGATCACCCGTGACCTCCCCAACGTCAGCCCCGACCTGCTGAAGGACCTCGACGAGCGCGGCATCATCCGCATCGGCGCCGAGGTGCGTCCCGGCGACATCCTCGTCGGCAAGGTCACGCCGAAGGGCGAGACCGAGCTGAGCGCCGAGGAGCGCCTGCTGCGCGCCATCTTCAACGAGAAGAGCCGCGAGGTGCGCGACACCTCGCTCAAGGTTCCTCACGGTGAGCAGGGCACGATCATCGCGGTCAAGGAGTTCAACGCCGAGGAGGGCGACGACGAGCTCGGCTCGGGCGTCAACCGCCGCGTCGTCGTCTACATCGCCCAGAAGCGCAAGATCACCGAGGGCGACAAGCTCGCGGGCCGCCACGGCAACAAGGGCGTCATCGCGAAGATCCTCCCGGTCGAGGACATGCCGTTCCTCCGCGACGGCACCCCGGTCGACGTGATCCTGAACCCGCTCGGCATCCCCGGCCGCATGAACTTCGGCCAGGTGCTCGAGACCCACCTCGGGTGGATCGCGAAGCAGGGCTGGAAGGTCGAGGGCACCCCGGAATGGGCCGCCCAGCTGCCGAAGGCCGCGTTCGAGGCCGCGCCGAACACGAAGGTCGCGACCCCCGTGTTCGACGGTGCGTTCGAGGAGGAGATCGCGGGTCTGCTCGACTCGACGAACCCGACGCGCGACGGCGACCGCCTCATCGACCGCTCGGGCAAGACCACGCTGTTCGACGGCCGCTCCGGCGAGCCGTTCCCGGCGCCCATCTCGGTCGGCTACATGTACATCCTGAAGCTGCACCACCTGGTCGACGACAAGATCCACGCCCGCTCGACCGGCCCCTACTCGATGATCACGCAGCAGCCGCTGGGTGGTAAGGCGCAGTTCGGTGGCCAGCGCTTCGGTGAGATGGAGGTGTGGGCCCTCGAGGCCTACGGCGCCGCGTACGCGCTGCAGGAGCTCCTGACCATCAAGTCCGACGACATCCTCGGCCGCGTGAAGGTCTACGAGGCGATCGTCAAGGGCGAGAACATCCAGGAGCCCGGCATCCCGGAGTCGTTCAAGGTGCTCATGAAGGAGATGCAGTCGCTCTGCCTGAACGTCGAGGTGCTCTCGGCGGACGGCACGGCGGTGAACCTCCGCGACACGGATGACGACGCCTTCCGCGCGGCGGAGGAGCTCGGCATCAACATCTCCACCCGGTTCGAGACCTCGTCGATCGACGAGATCTGAACCCGGCCAGGCAAGAACTGAATTTCGACACAGGAGAATTCGTGCTCGACGCAACAACTTTCGATGAGCTTCGCATCGGCCTGGCCACCGCCGACGACATCCGTCGTTGGTCCTTCGGTGAGGTCAAGAAGCCCGAGACCATCAACTACCGCACGCTGAAGCCCGAGAAGGACGGGCTCTTCGGCGAGCAGATCTTCGGCCCCTCCCGCGACTGGGAGTGCG
>NZ_LMPK01000013.1:50145-54483 GCF_001423825.1 Microbacterium sp. Leaf351 | reverse complement strand
CCGTCCGCCGTGAGCGCATGGGCCACATCGAGCTGGCCGCCCCGGTCACGCACATCTGGTACTTCAAGGGCGTTCCCTCGCGTCTCGGGCACCTGCTCGACATGGCGCCGAAGGACCTCGAGAAGGTCATCTACTTCGCCGCGTACATGGTCATCTCGGTCGACGAAGACGCTCGTCACCGTGACCTGCCCACGCACGAGGGCCACATCCGCAACGAGCTGAGGACGATCGCCGATCGTCGTGACTCCCGCATCGCGACCCGTCTCGCGAAGCTGGAGGAGGAGCTCGCCGCGCTCGAGGCCGAGGGTGCGAAGGCCGACCAGAAGAAGAAGGTCAAGGACGCCGCCGAGAAGGACATGGCGACGATCCGCAAGAATGCGGACGAGCAGATCGCCAAGCTCGAGCGCGTGTGGGAGGAGTTCCGCACGCTCGCTGTCGGCCAGCTCAAGAGCGAGGACGAGGTCTTCAACGAGCTCTACGACCGCTTCGGCCAGTACTTCGAGGCGCACATGGGCGCCGAGGCGATCAAGCGTCGCCTCGAGGAGTTCGACCTGCAGACCGAGGCCGACAACCTGCACCTGCAGATCGCCGAGGGCAAGGGCCAGCGCAAGATCCGCGCGATCAAGCGCCTGAAGGTCGTCAACTCGTTCCTGTCGACGGGCATGAGCCCGGCCGCCATGGTGCTCGACGTCGTTCCGGTGATCCCGCCGGAGCTGCGTCCGATGGTGCAGCTCGACGGTGGCCGCTTCGCGACATCCGATCTCAACGACCTCTACCGTCGCGTGATCAACCGCAACAACCGTCTCCGTCGCCTGATCGACCTGGGTGCGCCCACGATCATCGTGAACAACGAGAAGCGGATGCTGCAGGAGGCCGTCGACGCGCTGTTCGACAACGGTCGTCGTGGTCGTCCTGTCACGGGCACGGGCAACCGTGCGCTGAAGTCGCTGTCCGACATGCTCAAGGGCAAGCAGGGCCGCTTCCGTCAGAACCTGCTCGGCAAGCGCGTGGACTACTCGGGCCGTTCGGTCATCATCGTGGGCCCGCAGCTCAAGCTCCACCAGTGCGGTCTGCCCAAGCAGATGGCGCTCGAGCTGTTCAAGCCGTTCGTGATCAAGCGCCTCATCGAGCTGCAGCACTCGCAGAACATCAAGGCCGCCAAGCGCGCCGTCGAGCGCACGCGTCCCGAGGTCTGGGACGTGCTCGAGGAGATCATCCGCGAGCGCCCGGTGCTGCTGAACCGTGCCCCCACGCTCCACCGTCTGGGCATCCAGGCGTTCGAGCCGCAGCTCGTCGAGGGCAAGGCCATCCAGCTCCACCCGCTCGTGTGCGCCGCCTTCAACGCGGACTTCGACGGTGACCAGATGGCCGTGCACCTGCCGCTGTCGGTCGAGGCCCAGGCCGAGGCCCGCATCCTGATGCTCGCCTCGAACAACATCCTCAAGCCGTCGGACGGCCGCCCGGTGACCCTGCCCTCGCAGGACATGATCATCGGCCTGCACCACCTGACCACGGTCAAGGAGGGCGCCGCCGGTGAGGGTCGCGTGTTCGGCTCGGTCGGCGAGGCGATCCTCGCGAAGGACGAGGGCACGCTCGACATCCAGGCGAAGGTGCGCATCCGCGTTCCGGGGCTGACGTTCCTCGAGGGCCAGGCGCCCGAGGGCTACGAGCGCCACGGTCTGCTGGATGCCTCGCTCGGCCAGGCGATCTTCAACGACACCCTCCCCAAGGGCTTCCCGTTCGTTCGCGAGCAGGCCGACAAGGGCAAGCTGTCGCAGATCGTCAACAAGCTGGCCGAGGAGTACCCGCGCGTCGAGGTGGCCGCTTCGCTCGACCGCATCAAGGACGCCGGCTTCTACTGGGCGACCCGTTCGGGCGTCACGGTGGCGCTGAGTGACGTTCTCACCCCGCCGAACAAGGCCGAGATCATCGCCGGCTACGAGACGCAGGCCGCGAAGGTGCAGGGTCAGTACGACAAGGGTCTGACGACCGACGCGGAGCGCCGCGCCGAGCTCATCAAGATCTGGACCGAGGCCACCGACGAGGTGCAGAAGGCGATGCGCGCCAACTTCCCCGACGAGAACACCATCAACCGCATGGTGTCCTCGGGTGCTCGTGGTAACTGGCTGCAGATCCGCAACATCGCGGGTATGCGTGGTCTGGTGAACAACCCGAAGGGTGAGATCATCGCCCGTCCGATCATCTCCTCGTACCGCGAGGGTCTGTCGGTGGCGGAGTACTTCATCGCGACGCACGGTGCCCGTAAGGGTCTGGCCGACACCGCTCTGCGTACCGCCGACTCGGGTTACCTGACCCGTCGTCTGGTGGATGTCTCGCAGGACGTCATCATCCGCGAGGAGGACTGCGGCACGACCAAGGGTCTCGAGCTGCCGATCGCCTCGGTCGGCGCCGACGGCGTCCTCATCAAGGACCCGAACGTCGAGAACTCGGTGTTCGCCCGCACTCTGGCCGCCGACGCGGTCTCGGAGTCGGGTGAGGTGCTGGCCCCGGCCGGCTCCGACGTGGGCGACGTGCTCATCAACAGCCTGGTCGAGGCGGGCGTCACCGCCATCAAGGTGCGCTCGGTGCTCACCTGCGACTCGGCCGTCGGTGTCTGCGCGAAGTGCTACGGCCGTTCGCTCGCGACCGGCAAGGTCGTCGACATCGGCGAGGCGGTCGGCATCATCGCGGCCCAGTCGATCGGTGAGCCCGGCACGCAGCTGACGATGCGTACGTTCCACACCGGTGGTTCGGCATCGGCCGAGGACATCACGCAGGGTCTGCCGCGTGTCCAGGAGCTGTTCGAGGCGCGTACCCCCAAGGGCGCGTCGCCGATCGCCGAGTCCGACGGTCGCATCACGATCGAGGAGACCGAGAAGCAGAAGAAGGTCATCCTGACGCCCGACAGCGGCGACGAGCCGCATGTCTACCCGGTGCTCAAGCGCGCGACGCTCCTGGTCGAGGACGGCCAGCACGTGACCGTCGGTCAGCCGCTGCAGGTCGGCACGCTCGACCCGAAGGAGATCATGCGCGTGCAGGGCGCCCGCGAGGTGCAGAAGTACCTCGTCGGCGGTGTGCAGGGCGTGTACCGCTCGCAGGGTGTGCCGATCCACGACAAGCACATCGAGGTCATTGTGCGTCAGATGCTCCGCAAGGTCACCGTGGTCGACCACGGCGACACCGGACTCCTTCCGGGTGAGCTCGTCGACTCGCGTCGCTTCATCGACATCAACCGCGAGTCGGTGTCGGAGGGCAAGCGTCCCGCGTCGGGCCGTCCTGAGCTGATGGGTATCACGAAGGCGTCGCTCGCGACGGAGTCGTGGCTGTCGGCCGCGTCGTTCCAGGAGACGACCCGCGTGCTCACGCAGGCCGCCATGGAGGGCAAGCGCGACCCGCTGGTCGGTCTCAAGGAGAACGTCATCATCGGAAAGCTCATCCCCGCGGGAACCGGTCTGTCGAAGTACCGGAACGTCACGGTGGAGGCCACGGAGGAGGCGAAGAGCGAGCGGTACCCCAATCGCATCTTCGCGTCGGACGGCGCGTACAGCGACGCCGACTTCACCTACGTCGACTACGACAGCTTCTCGACGGACGACATCGCTCCCGGTACCTACAACTGAGAGTGAGCGGATGCCGCGGCATCCGTCTCGACCGAAGCGCCCCGGCTCGTGCCGGGGCGCTTCGGCGTTTCCGGGTGCATCCGCCGCGCGCCGTTTCCGGCGTGTCGGCCGCGGGGTCCGTACCGTGGGGGCGGGAGGTGCGGATGGCGCGGGTGGGTGGACGCAACGAGGTCATCGCGTGGATCATCGGGCTGCTGTCGGTGGCCGTGGTGCTCGCGCTGCTCGTGCTGGCGCTGCCGGCGTTGCCGTTCGGCGCGGGGTTCGTGTCGCAGCTGCTCGGCCAGTCGCGTCCGACGACGTCGCCGACGGTCGATGCGACCGAGGCTGCCCTGCCGACGACGGGATGCGGGCCGTATCTGGGCGATGCGCTGTGGCAGTCGGTGGCGCTGCGTCGGGGCGTGCAGCTGGTGGAGGCCAAGGATGCACCGACGAGCGCGGCGAAGGACCTCGTGGGCGCACTCTCGCCGCAGGTGCAGCTCTCGTGCGCGTTCACGGGCCCGGGTGGGACCGAGAAGATCGTGACGTCGATCTCGACAGTGACCGTGGGTGCCGAGCAGGTGGCGATCGCGGCGCTGGGGAGCACCGGATTCCAGTGCGTGCCGTTCGGTCAGGGCACCCGCTGCACCCGCACGATCGGGGCGGTCACCGAGGACGACGTCATCGAGGGGCAGACGTGGCTGTCGACGACCTTCACGAACTGGCGGCCGCTCGGTTACAC
>NZ_LMPK01000013.1:46980-50075 GCF_001423825.1 Microbacterium sp. Leaf351 | reverse complement strand
GTCGAGCAGCACGCCGTCCTTCCAGAACACGGTGCGCCCGTCCATGACGGGGTAGGTGGCGTCCTTCCAGGTCTTGCCGCAGCGTGAGCCGCCGTTCTCGGGGTAGCAGTCGAACTTCTGGTCGACCTGCAGCGTGGCGAACAGGGTGGCCGCGTCGCTCTGCGAGAGCTTCGAGATGCGGGTGCTGATGCCGGTGGTGTCCGATTTCGGGTCCCGCCAGTTGCACACGAGCGATCCGTCGGCCTGCACTCCGCCGCCGACGGCCGGGTCGTTGAGGGGAGTCTTGCCGAGCTGGGTCAGCACGTCGGCGGTGAGCAGAGACCGGCAGTCGGTGGGGATCGCGATGGGGGTGGCGGACGGCTCGGGACTCGGGGTGACCAGAGCGGATGCCGCCGGCGTCGGCGTCGCGCCGGCGGTCGGTGTCGCGCTCGAGCCCTCGGGTGACGGCGTGACGGCACGCGGCGGTGCGGTGTAGCTGCCGCAGCCCGCCAGGGCGAGTCCGGCCGCGAGCAGGAGGGCGACGGCGGGCAGACGGCGGGTGGGCATGCTGGGAGGGTAACCCGCGGCATCCGCCTCTCGGCCCGTCACACCCGGACCGTCGCCGGATCGTGTCGCGGTGTGGCGTGGGAGGTGTGTGGTTCCGGCGCGTCGCGCGGGTGCGGCGGTACCCTCGCTTTGCGGACGCACGTCCGCGTGAGGAGCAAGGTCTGATGAGCGACGCCACCCCGAAGGACACCGACGCCGCACCGGAGCGGCCGGTCTCCGACGCCTCCGTCGAGACGGCGCCCGAGGCCGCGCCGGTCGTCGAGGCCGCCCCGGCGTCGGCCGCCGACACCCCTGCGACAGCCGAGCCGGTCGTGGTCGAGCCGGTCGTCGCCGAGCCGGTCGCCGCTGAGCCCGTCGTGGTCGAACCCGCCGCCGAGCCCGTCTTCATCGAACCCGCGCCGGTCGCCGAGACCGCGGCATCGGACTCGACCCCGTGGTACGAGCGTCCCGAGGTCGTCGCCGCCGCAGCCGCGGCGCCCGAACCCGCCTATGTTCCGGCAGCCGCGTACTCCGCCGAGACCACGACACTCGCTGAGCAGCCGCCGACCGTCGCCTACGCGCCGAGCCCGATCTTCGTGCAGGCGCCCGAAGCGCCGCTTCCGCGCGGCAACCGCGCCGCCGCCGGTGGCATCGGTCTGATCGCGGCTGTCGCGTTCGGCGTGGTGCTGGCCGTCGCCACGCTCATCAGCGGTTTCGTCGACCGCACCGTCGACTTCGGCAATGTCGGCACCGCCGCCTTGGCGCTGCTGCCGAGCTGGTCGTTCTGGCTGCCGATCGCCGCGTTCTTCGTCGCATTTTGGTTCCTCGGGGCGATCCTCAATCGCGCCCGCTGGGGACTGTGGGTGATCTTCGGCATCCTCGTCGGCGTGGCCGCGTGGGCCGGCGTCGTGCTGGGTGCGCTCATCGATGCGCCGTTCTGGCAGCTGACGGCACGCCAGACCCTCACGCTCGCCGAGGCCAACGTGCTCACGCCCCTCTCGGTCGTCGCATTCATCGCCGGTCGTGAGCTGACCATCTGGTTCGCGGCGTGGGTCGCGGCCCGCGGACGTCGCATCACCGCGCTGAACGAGGAGGCGCAGGCCGAGTACGAGCGCACGCTCGAGGCGGGTCCCCAGCTCGTGCACCAGGCCTGATCGCCGCCGGAGCGATCGGATGCCGCGGCGCCTCGTGGTCGCGATGGCCACGGTGCTGTTCGTGGCGCTGGTGGTCTGCGGGTTCGGCTTCGGCACGCTGCTGACCGATGTCGACGTGGTGTCGGCAGGCGGCGTCGGACCGGTGCCGGGAGCGTTGGCGGTCGTGGCGGCAGCGGGCGCCCTGGCGCTCGTGATCCTTCCGCCCGGGCGAGCGGTCGTGGCGGTGCCGGCCGCCGTCGCGGCGGCCTTCCTCTCCTACGCGGTGGTTCTCGGTGCGGGGGTGCTCGTCGCCTCGAGCGATCCGGCGGTGGCGTTGTCGGCCGTCGGGCGGGCCGCGGCATCCTGGCCCGGACTCGTCGTGGCGGGCGCGGCGGCGCTCGCCGCGCTGTCGGTACGGGTGTTCACTCCCCGTCGCGGCTGACCAGATCGGATGCCGCACCGCGCGCCCCGTGACCGTGGGCGTCGGGCGCACTACCGTGTTCTCCTGTGGAGCGTTCGCTCGAGACACAGGTCAGCCAGGCGGTGGACGCCTGGCTGCGCTGGCTGCCGCGGTGGGAGCCGGCGACGCATCGGGGTCGGTCCGCACCGTGCCGACGCTGCTTCGGCTCGCCGGTGCTGTCGGCCGCGGGTCTCGGCTCGGACGTGCCGCACGGCGTGCAGCACGGGCTGTCGACCCGGGTCAAGGCGATCGTCGATCACGCGGTCGCCGACTACACGGCCAAGAACCTGCCGCTGCTGAACGCCGAACTCGACCAGCAGGCCGCCCGCAACCGGGAGCGCACCTACCGCCCGACCGAGGGGCTCGAGCCCGAGTTCGAGGGCATGCCGCTGGACCCCGACCCCGTTCCGGGGATGCCGTTCCTGTTCACGATCGCGGGGCTTGCCGCCGAGGCCGACGGGGATGTCCCGAGCCTGCCGCCTCTCTCGGACGAGGCCAAGGCCGCGCTTCGACAGGAGGTCGGCCTCGCCGACGACTACGCGAACATGGTCGGCCGCGAGGTGTGCAGCATCCTTCTGCACCATCGCATCCGCATCCAGGCCGCGGTCGCCGAGTACGTCGAGCCGCAGATCGCGCTGATGCTCGAGGAGCTCACCCGCACCCTCGACGCCCCGTTCTGGGCCGATCCCGATGCGGATGCCGGGGGCACCACCCCGCTCGTCTGAGCCATCCACAACGCCGTGTCAAGCGTCCGGGGGCGACCTATCGCTTTGTTAGCATGAGCGGGCTCCGGGGCGCACCACACCACCCACACCGCTTCGCGTGACCGGAGGACGGTTCCGGGGGTTCGATGATGGCGCAGCGCATGCCTTCCGCGCCGCCCGTCCTGCCCGGGCTGACCTACGTGAGACCTCTCGGATCCGGCGGATTCGCCGACGTCTTCCTCTATGCGCAGGACATGCCGCGCCGACAGGTCG
>NZ_LMPK01000013.1:20640-46967 GCF_001423825.1 Microbacterium sp. Leaf351 | reverse complement strand
CCCCTCGATCGTCACCGTCTACCAGGCCGGCATCTCGGCCGACGGACGCCCGTACATCGTGATGGAGTACTGCCCCGGGTCGCTCGCTCAGCGGTACCGCCTCGAGCGGCTGCCGGTCGACGATGTGCTCGCCACGGGTGTGCGCATGGCGAGCGCCCTCGAGTCGGCGCACCGTGCCGGCCTCATCCACCGCGACGTCAAGCCCAGCAACATCCTCGTGACGACCTTCGGCTCACCGGTGCTCGCCGACTTCGGCATCGCGTCGGCGCTCGCCCGCTCCTCGAGCGAGGAGGTGCTCGCGATGTCGATCCCGTGGAGCGCGCCCGAGGTCGTCGAGGAGCAGAGCAGCGGCACGATCTCGAGCGAGGTGTGGAGTCTCGGCGCCACCGTCTATTCGCTTCTCGCCGGCCACAGCCCGTTCGAACGACGTGAACGCGGGCAGAACTCGAAGGACCAGCTGCGCCGACGCATCGCCCGGGCGAGCTACACCGAGATCGCCCGCACCGACGTGCCCGCCGAGCTGCAGCAGGTGCTGCAGCGGGCGATGAGCCGGGATCCACGGAAGCGGTATCCGACGGCGTTGGCCTTCGCCGAGGCGCTGCGCGAGGTGCAGCGCGACCTCGGCCTGGCTCTGACCCCCCTCGAGGTGGCGCAGGGTGAGTGGGAGCCCGGGGTCGCCGCGGTCGATCTGACGGATGCCACGCTCCGCGGCAGCGTGCGCTCGCACGTCGTCCACGACTCACGCCGCAAGAAGCGGGAGCAGTCCGGTGTGCGCGGGCTCGCGCGCGATGAGGACTCCGACATCTCCGCGCCGACGCGCGGCGGTGCGCGGGTGCCCTGGGTGCTGGCCGGTGTCGCGGCCGCGGCGGTGGCCGCTCTGGTCGTGATGGTCGTGCTCGTCGTGGTCGGAGTGATCTGAGTGCGGCGCGTCGGGATCATCGCCACCGTCTCCGCGGTGGTGGTCGCCGGTCTCGTCGTCGCGCTCGCGGTGGTGTGGCCAGGTCTCGATGCGCAGGAGACGCCGAAGTACGACACCTCGGTGTGGGCGCTGCAGACCGGCGACGGCCGGCGGTACGCGCGGGTGAACACCAGCATCGGAGAGCTCGACACCGTGCGCTCGATCAGCAACCCGAGCGAGGTGGCGCAGGGACCTGACGGGGCGTACCTCTACTCGGACAGCTTCACGAAGCTCACGAAGATCGACCCCGCGCAGCCGGTGAACCTCGACGAGGAGACCCTGCGCGCATCCGACTCGACACCGTCGGGAACGAAGGATGTCGCCACCTCCGGCGACTTCGCGGCCTACCTGACCGACGCGGGCGCCGTGTTCGCGGGCCGGCTGTCCACAGGATCGTCGAGCCTCGTCGACCCGGACGCCGCCACCGACAACGCGCCCCAGTTTGCGGCGGATGCGATCGCGGTCGATGCCCGCGGCCGGCTGTACGCCTATTCGAAGCGCGACAAGCAGGTGCTCGTCTACGACATCGTCACGGGGAAGCAGCTGCGCCGGGACGACGCGAGCGCGATCGATCCGGCGACGCCGCTGATCTCGGCCGCGGGGGACACGTGGGTGCTGGTGGGCGCCGACACCGGCGACGTCCTCGTGCAGGGGCGCGCCGCCGAGAAGATCCCGGTCACCGGCACGGCCGTGGTCGGGGCACCCTCCACCTCCGTGGGTGCGGTCTACGTCGCGTCGGCCTCGGCACTCGTGAGCGTGCCGGTCGACGGGTCGTCCCCGCGGGTCGAGGAGGGGTCCGAAGGAGGCGCGAGCCTCGGTGTTCCGGCGACCCCCGTCGTGCACGACGGCGAGGTCTTCGCGGCGTGGGTCGGCACGGGCGCCGACGGCGGGGTGCTGTGGAGCTCGAAGACCGGTCGCAAGACGCTCGACTACGGCGGATTGAGCCTCCCCAACGACGTGCGCCCGGCGTTCGTGCAGAGCGCGAACGCGGTCATCCTCAACGAGACGCGCTCCGGATGGGTGTGGCTCGTGCCCGACGGCACCCTCGTGACATCCAGCCAGGACTGGTCGCTGGATGATCGCACCGATCCGACGCAGGCGCAGAGCGATCAGCAGCAGCAGGTGGTCATCGACCCGAAGCCGCCGATCGCGGAGCCCGACACGTTCGGGGTGAGAGCGGGCGCTCTCGTGTCGCTGCCGGTCCTCCTGAACGACCACGACCCCAACCAGGACGTGCTGAGCATCGATCCGGCCTCCGTCACCGGACTCGATCCCGGCTTCGGCACCCTCAGCATCACCGACAACCGTCAGCAGTTCGCCGTGCAGGTCGCGCCGGGTGCGAGCGGCACGGCCACGTTCCAGTACGCGGTGAGCGACGGCACGACCTCCGACGGCCTTCTCTCGAAGCCGACGACCGTGACGCTGACCGTCGTGNCCCCGGAGGTCGCGCGAGGGGGCACAGTGACGGTGCCGGTGCTGCCCGGCTGGGTCGACCCCGAGAGCGACCCGGTGTTCCTGCTGAGCGTGCAGAACCCGTCGGGCGTCGGCACCGTCGCGGCATCCCCGTCGGGGGAGGTCGTCTATCAGCACGCCGACGACGGGTCGGGTGGCGAGCAGCAGATCGACCTCATCGTCACCGTGTCGGATACGACCGGCAAGACCGCCGAGCGCACGCTGACGATCAGGGTGACGCCCCAGCCGAAGCTCACCGTGCAGTCGTTCGCGTCGGTCGACGTCGTCGGCGCGGGTACCGAGATCGACGTGGCCCCGCACGTGACGGGTACGGCGGGTTCACTGCACCTCACCTCGGTGCGGGTGCTCGATCAGGCCGCCGCGAGCGCGACGATCGTGGACGGCTCGACCCGTTTCGACTTCTCGGCGCAGGCGGCGGGCACCTATCGCGTCGACTTCACGGTCTCCGATGGGCAATCGGATGCCACGGGCACCGCCAAGATCACCCTGCTCCCCGCCGACGCGCCCGCGCAGCTGGCGACGGCCCCGGTCGTCGCGTTCGTGCATCCGCAGCAGGACGCCACCCTCGACGTGCTGAAAGCCGTCTCGAACCCGACCGGCCGGGTGCTTCTGATCAACGACATCGTCGGCACCGCGGCGTCGGGGGCGAGCCTGTCCGTGGACGGTGTGGGTCAGAGCTACATCCGCGTCTCGGGTACGACGGCGACGGGCGCGTCGGGACTGCTCGGCACCGTCACCTATGCGGTCAGTGACGGCACCGATGACGCGGGCTCCCGCGTCACCGGCACCGCGACGGTCTACCTGCTTCCCGAGGCGCCCGAACTCGCCCCCATCGCCGTCGACGACACCGTCACCGTGCGCGAGGGCACTCAGATCGACATCCCCGTGCTCGACAACGACATCTCGCCGGCCGGAGGGGTGCCGGTGCTCGATCCCTCCTCGGTGCGCTCCTCGACGCCGGATGCGCTCGCCTTCGCCTCGGGAAGCACGCTACGCTACCTCGCCCCGGCCACCCCCGGCGACTACACCGTGGAGTACTCCGACTACACATCGGGCTCGCCGAGGCTGCAGTCCACCGCGACCGTGCACGTGCACGTGCTGTCGAACGACACGAACCGTGCCCCGACCCCGCGCACGCTCGAGGGTCGCGTGCTCGCCGGTCAGTCGGTGCTGATCCCGTTCGACGGGTACGGCATGGACCCCGACGGCGACACCGTCACCCTCACCGGCATCGACGGGCAGCCGCAGAGCGGTGTCGCCACGATCTCGCCCGACGGCGCCTCGATCCTCTACACGTCGGTGTCGGGCTACCGCGGTCAGGTGTCTTTCACCTACGAGGTGACGGACGAGTTCGGCGCGGTCGGCAAGGGCACGGTGCGGGTCGGGGTGCTCGACGACCAGTCGAACCCGAGCCCGGTCACCTTCACCGACTACGTGCAGGTGCAGGCGAGCGAGACCAACAGTGTGCGGGTGAGTCCCCTCGCCAACGACATCGATCCGACGATGCAGGGTCTGACGCTCACCGACGTGCGCCCCGACCTCCCGGCGACTCTCGACGACGGATCTCCCAACCCGCAGTACGAGGCCGAGAAGGCGCGGGTGACCTCGACGACCGACGGCATCGTGGTCATCACGGCCGGCACCGATCCGGGAACCACGTCGTTCCTCTACGACGTGAAGTCGGGGTCCGGCAACACCGGTCGTGGACTCATCGTGGTGCAGGTCATCCGCGATCCCGTGCCGGATTACCCGATCGTCGCCGACACCGTGCTCACTCCCGAGAATCGCGACGACATCGTCGGCGGTGTCGACGTGCTCACGGGCAGGTCGAGCTGGTCGGCGGGCGATGTGTCGTCGCTGACGGTGTCGCTGTGGCATCCCGTCGCGGGCTTCACCGCCGACGGACGCACGATCTCCGGCGCGGTGCCCGAGGCGACCGAGCTGATCCCGTTCGTCGTCACGGGGAAGATCGGCGACACGCAGGTCTCGACGTACGCGTTCCTGCGTGTACCGGGGCGCAACGACATGTCGGTGTCGCTGCAGCCGAGCATCCGGCCGGTGCAGGTCACCGAGCTGGAGTCGGCGGAGTTCGACATGACCGACCTCGTCAGCGCACCGCGCGGGACGACGATCGAGGTCGGCTCGGATGTCTCGGCCTCCGGGGCGCGGCAGGGTGCCCTGTGCTCCGTGGTCTCGGGCACCGTGCTGCGTTACGACGCGAACGCGAACGCCCCCTGGGTCGACGCATGCCGCGTGCCGGTCCGCGTCGTCGGCCAGCAGCAGTGGACCTACCTGTCGGTGCCCATCACCGTCATCCCGCGCGACCCGCAGCCGCAATTGTCCCCGGCCTCGATCACCGTCGGCCCGGGGGAGACCCAGACGTACGACCTCAAGACGATGACGACGTGGCAGCTGCGCCCCGACTGGGAGAACATCCGCTACGCGGTGCAGTACTCCGGGTCGCTGTTCCAGGTCTCGCTCGCGGGCTCGGTGCTCACTGTCACCGGAAACGACCGGGCGCTCCCGGGTGCCCAGGACGCCGTGGTGGTCACCGTCACGAACTACACCTCGGTGCAGCCGGCGCGTCTGATCCTGAGGGTGGGCGCGGCGCCGTCGACGCTGCCCGCGGGCGGCACCGTGGCGCGGCAGTGCTCCCAGGCGAACGGCTCCTCGTGCACGTTCGCGGTCATCGGCGCGAGCGGCGAGGTCAATCCGCTGCCGCGCACGCCGCTGATCGTCGTGGCGGCGCGTCCGGTCGGCGCGTGCGTCGGGGTGAGCTTCCAGGTCGCGTCGCCCACGAGCGTCACCGCCTCGTGGACATCGGATGCCCCGGGCGCGACGTGCACGGCCGCGTTCTCCGTGCAAGATGCGCAGGGCCGCATCACGACCGCCGAGCGCGACGGCACGATCCTGCTCGATCTGCAGGGATACCCCAAGGCTCCCGCGAGCGTGCGACAGACCGACTACGCCGACGGCACCTTGACGCTCCGGGTCGACCCCGGCGCCGCCGCGCTGGCGTACCCGGCGCTGACCGGGTTCGTCGTGCGCTGGCAGGGACAGGTCGTCGCTCAGTGCGCCCCGAACGGTGTCTGCCCCGACATCTCGGCGCCCAACGGCGAGCAACGCACCTACGAAGTCTGGGCGGTCAACGCCGTCGGCGAGTCGCGATCGAGCGTGCGCACCCTGGGCTGGGCGTACGACGCGCCGGCCACGCCGGGTCAGGTCACCGCGACCCCCCTCGTCACCGCCGACGGGTCGGGCAAAGTCGTCGACCTACAGGTGAGCGGGATCGACGCGGCCCAGACGGGCTCGCTGCGCATCCAGAGCGCCGTCGGCGAGACGCGCACCGTGACCATCGCGCCGAACCAGACGAGCGTCTCGGTGTCACGGTTCGTGGTCGGATCGAACACCCAGACCCCGGTGACGGTGACACCTGTCTCGCGCTACTCGCTCCCGCCCGGGCTCGCGGGGTCGACAGCCGGGTCGGCGGCGACGGTGAACACGAACGGCGTGGGTGCGCCGGTGAACGCCGCCCTGGCGCTGCAGGCCACATCGAATGGGAACGGCTCGTCGACGATCCTCGCCACCGGCACGGCCCAGCCCGGCGGCGATGGGTCGCAGCTGCGCTTCGGCGTCGTGCAGGGCACCGGCGGGTGCACGGCATCACAACCTCCCACGAGCGGGTCCGGCACGTATCAGGTCGAGTCGACGGTGCCCGACGGGATCGTGTACACCTTCACGCTCTGCGTGCGGTCGATGATCGGCGGCACGTCCTTCGGGGACGCGGGCGACACCGAGCAGGTGCGCGCCGTGCAGAGCCAGGCCGCCCCGCAGGGCTACACCTTCACGGTCGCCCCCGCACCGCAGGTCTCCGCCAGCACGCCGAACCAGGTGTTCTGGACGATCCAGAGCGCGCCGACCTCGACCGAGCAGCCGCCGACGAACAACCACGCGGAGTTCTCCGGATACCCGACGAACGTCGTCGGCTCCGACCCGGGGATCCGGGTGCGGTACGTGCACAACGACTGGGGCACGACCAGCAACTGGGCCGATGTGACGCCCGCCGCCGGGTCCGCGCCGTACCAGCTGCAGGCGCGGTGGAGCGCCGTCTGCACGACCGGCTCCGATCTGCAGCGCACAGGGGCCTCGTCGAACAGCCGGGCCGCCCTCACGTTCTCCGACGTGCATTACTACCGCAACGGACTGCTCGGACCGGTCGAGCTCACCCCGGACGCGAACGATCCCTGGCTGGTTCCGGCGGGCGCCGACTACGCGACCCTGTCGGTCGCCGTCGACTGGTCGGCGACCGGGTGGAACGTGAACGGCTACTCCACCAGCTTCCGCGTCGACTGCAACCCGCCCAGCGCGGGCGGCTGAGCCGCGGCATCCCTCTGTTCCCCGTCCCCTCACGCAAAGGATTCCCGATGACCCTCACGCAGGAGCAGGCCACCTGGTTCGCGCAGACGTTCGGTCAGATCGCCGACAACGTCGAACGGGCGATCCTCGGCAAGCGGCACATCGTGGAACTGGTGCTCACCTCGATGCTGAGCGACGGGCACGTGCTGCTCGAGGACGTCCCCGGCACCGGCAAGACGTCCCTCGCGCGGGCGCTCGCGCAGTCCGTGCAGGGCACGAACACGCGCATCCAGTTCACCCCCGACCTGCTGCCCGGCGACATCACCGGCATCACCGTGTACGACCAGAAGTCGGGGTCGTTCGAGTTCCACTCCGGGCCGATCTTCGCGAACATCGTGCTCGCCGACGAGATCAACAGGGCGAGCCCCAAGACCCAGTCGGCGCTGCTCGAGGTGATGGAGGAGGGCAAGGTCACCGTCGACGGCGTCTCCCGCGCGGTCGGCGATCCGTTCCTCGTACTCGCGACCCAGAACCCGGTGGAGCAGGCGGGCACCTACCGGCTGCCGGAGGCGCAGCTGGACCGGTTCCTGATGCGCACCTCGCTCGGGTATCCCGACCACGCGGCGACGGTGCGCATCCTCGACGGCGCCGCGGTCGCCACGGCCGATCTCCCTCCGATCGTCACTCCGCAGGCGCTCGCCGGCATGGCCGACCTCGCGTCGCACACCTATGTCGATGCCCTCGTCCTCGACTACATCGCGCGCATCGTCGACGCGACCCGCTCGGCCGACGAGGTGCGCCTCGGGGTGTCGATCCGCGGGGCGCTCGCGCTCACTCGCGCCACCCGCACGCGCGCCGCCTCGCAGGGGCGCACCTACGCCACCCCCGACGACGTGAAGTCCCTCGCGGTCGCGGTGCTCGCCCACCGGCTGATCCTGCACCCGGAGGCCGAGTTCGACGGCGTCACCCAGGAGGCCGTCGTCGGCGAGGTGCTGCTCGACGTCGCGCCTCCCACTCAGCGCGAGACCGCATGACGCTGAACGACTCCCGCGTCGCGCGCACGCAGACCTCGGGGCACACGACCACCGCCCGCACGCAGGTGACCACGGTCGGTGGCCGCCGCATCGTGGGCGCCGTCGTGTGGCTGACCGAGGTGTGGGGCGTGCTGCGGCGGGCGGGTGCGGCCACCGCGGAGTGGCTGCGCGACACGGTGCGCCCGGCGGGTGCGGTGCTGGCGGTCGCCGGCACGGCAGGCCTCGTGCTCGGGCTCGTGTTCGGGTGGGTGGAGGCGATCGTCGCCGGATGCCTCGGACTGCTGCTGCTGGCGATGGCGGTGCCGTTCCTGTTCGGCGGCCGGTCGTACGACGTCGACCTCACGATGACGCATCAGCGCGTGGTGGCGGGGGACGCGGTGGACGGTCGCATCGTGGTGCGAAACGTCGGTCGACGCACCGCCCTTCCGGGTCGTCTCGACGTGCCGGTCGGGCGTGGGCTCATCGAGATCGGGGTACCGCTGCTGCGTCCCGCCCAGCAGGTGGTTCAGCCGGTGGAGATCCCGTCGCTGCGTCGCGGCATTGTGACGGTGGGCCCGGTGACGACCGTACGGGGCGATCCGATCGGGATGCTGCGCCGCGAGCGTGCGTTCGAGGACGTCCACGAGCTGTTCGTGCACCCGCGTACGGCCACGCTCCCGTCGACGAGTGCGGGCCTCATCCGCGACCTCGAGGGTGCCGCGACCCGCCGGCTCGTCGATGCGGACATGTCGTTCCACGCCATCCGCGAGTACACACCGGGCGACTCTCGCCGACAGGTGCATTGGAAGTCGACCGCGAAGACGGGGCGGCTGATGGTGCGCCAGTACGAGGAGTCGCGTCGCTCGCGCATGGCTGTCGTGCTCGCGGTCGCGGCGACAGAGTACGCCGACGCCGACGAGTTCGAACTCGCCGTCTCCTGCGCGGCGTCGCTCGGGCTCCGTGCCGTTCGCGACGCGCGCGAGCTCGACATCCTGGCCGGGTCCGCGATCCCCCGGGTGGTGCGAGGTCGGCTGCGCGCGGTGCAGCACCTGCCGACGATCGCGGCGCGGCCGCTCCTCGACGGTTTCAGCGGCGTCGAAAGGCTGGAGAACACGGTTCCGGTCGACCAGGTGTGCCGGGCCGCCGTCGAGGCGAACGAGCGGCTCTCGGTCGCGTTCCTCGTGCTGGGGTCCACGCTGACCCTCAGTCGGGTGCGGCAGATCGCGCTCGCGTTCCCGGCGGACACCGCGGTGTTCGCCGTCATCTGCGATGAGCGCGCGCATCCGCTCCTGCAGGTGCTCGGCTCTCTCACGGTGCTCACCGTCGGCACCGTCGACGACCTCGCAGGTCTGCTGCTGCGGGGGGCGACGTCGTGAGCGCGGCACGCGGTCGCACCGCGTCGCCCTGGCCGCGGGTGGTGGCCGGGGCATCGTATGTGCTGACGATGGTCGTGCTCGGAACGGTCGCGACCTGGCCGATCTACCGCACCGCGTGGCTGCTCGTCGTCGTCGCGGTCGCGGCGGTCGTGGGTGCGGTGATCGCCGCTGCGGTGACGCGGCGACGACTGCCGTGGTGGGTGGTGGTGCTCGCGCTTCTCGGTGCCGTCGCCGTGCTGGGCGTGCCCGTGACGATGCCGGGGCGCCTGAGCGCGCTCGATCAGCTCGGCGGCGGGTTCGTCGAGCTCGCGCGCGGAGTCGCGCTCGCGTGGAAGGACCTGCTCACGGTCGACCTTCCCGTCGGCGACTACCGCAACCTGCTCGTCCCCGTGTTCGTGACCTTCCTGGTCGCGACGACCCTGGCGCTGCTGGCGGCCTGGCGGGCCGACCGCCGTGCGGTGCTCGCGGTGCCGGCGGCCGTCGCGATGCCCGTGTTCGGTCTGCTCTTCGGCCGCTCCGTGACGAGCGATCCGCTCGTGCTCGGCCCGGTGTCCGTCCCCGCCCCGATCGAGACCTTCGTGGGGGTGGCGACCGTGGTCGCCGCCCTTCTCTGGCTCGCATGGCGGGAGCGGGATCAGCGGCTGCGCCTGCTCGCGGCCGCGGCCGGGGCCAGCGGCATCCGCGCCCGGCGACTGCGCACGGGGTTCTCGGGTGGCCGGCTCGCCCTCGCCGCCGGAATGGTGGTCGTGGCTGTCGTGGTCACGGCGGCGGTCGTACCGTTCGCCGCCCGCGGCCTCGACCGCGAGGTGCTCCGCAGCGCGGTCGGGCCGACGATCGACCTCGCGGCCGAACCGAGCCCGCTCTCCACCTATCGGTCGCTGTTCAGCGACACCCAGGCCGACCTGGTGCTCTTCCAGGTGACGACGACGGGCACCGCGCCCGCTCGAGTGCGGCTTGCGACCCTCGACGTGTACGACGGCGAGATCTACCGTGCCGGTTCCTCCGGTGACGGGCGCTTCGTGCGCGTGCCGTCGAGCCTCGATGCGGGTGCGGGCACCGCGATCGACGCAACCGTGACGATCGGCGGCCTCAGCGGCATCTGGCTGCCGACCCTCGGCCAGGTCTCGTCGGTCGACTTTCAGGGGTCGCGTGCCGCGGCCCTCAGCGACGGCTTCTACTACAACGCCGATGCGCAGGCGGGCGTCGACACCGTGCCGAACGGCCTCGGCGCGGGTGACGTCTATCGCGTGACAGGGGTCGACCCGATCACCCCCGATCTCGCGACCGTGCGGGCTCCGGGAGGCGCGGCCACCTCGGTGACCCTGCCCGACAACCTCACGAAGTGGGTCGAGGTCCACCAGACCGGCACGGGGGGCGAGGCGCTGTCGGGGCTGGTCGCCCTGCTGAGGGCGCGCGGCTATCTCAGCCATGCCCTGTCGGTGTCGACGGGGGAGACCCCGGTGTGGATGGCGGGGCTCGCGGACTACACCTTCCAGCCCAGTGCGGCCGGTCACTCGCTCGCGCGCGTCGACCAGCTCTTCGCGAAGCTGCTCCAACGCGAGGCCGACCCGCAGGCGGCGGCGACCGACAACTACGTCGCAGCCGTCGGCGACGACGAGCAGTTCGCCGTCGCGGTCGCCCTCATCGCGAACAAGCTCGGCTTCCCGGCCCGCGTGGTTCTCGGCGCCCGTCTCAGCTCGGCGGACGCGACGGTGCCCGTGTGCGTGGACGGAGCCTGCCGTGCCGACGACCTGAGCGCCTGGACGGAGGTGCGCGACGACCAGGGGCAGTGGATCGCGGTGGATGCCACCCCGCAGCACGCCCAGTCGCCGAGCCTCGAGGTGACGCGACAGCGCGACCCCGAGAACGTCACCGAGGTGCGTCCCGACTCGGTCGACGAGGTCGCACCGCCGAACCCGGTGCAGCAGGACTCCGATCGGCAGGCTTCGTCGGCGGGTGACTCCGGCTGGGACCTCGCCTGGCTGTGGGCGACGCTGAAGATCGGCGGCCTCGTGCTGCTCGTGCTGCTTGTGCTCGGGGGGCCGTTCCTCCTCGTGGCCGGGGCGAGGTTCTTCCGGCGGCGCTCGCGCCGGCTGCAGGCGGATCCGGCGCAGAAGGTGGCGGGGGGCTGGGATGAGTACGTGGATGCCGCGATCGACGCGGGTCGTGCGCGGCCGGCGAGCCGCACGCGGCGCGAGCTCGCCGCGCTCTACGGCACACCGAGCGGGACGGTGCTCGCCGACGGCGCCGATGAGGCGGTGTTCTCGCCCCGTCCGCCCAGCGCCGAGGAGGCGGACGCGTTCTGGCGCATCGTCGACGTGGAGCGCCGCGGCTTCGCCGGTGGCCAGGGGTTCTGGCGAAAACTCGCCACGGCTCTATCGTTGAGATCATTCGTGCGGTTCGCCGCGCCGAGGTTCACGCGCTCGTCCACCCGATCGGGCGCCCGTGCAGGATCGACCGGAAGGGGGACGCGCCGGACTCGCCGTCCCGCGCGCTAGGACATGTCGAACTCGTCCACTCTGGCCATCGTGCTGGTGCTGTACCTCGTGATCGTTGCGGCCCTGTACGTCTGGGTCGCGTTGTCGCTGTCCGCCGTGTTCCGCAAGGCGGGCTTCGAGAGCTGGCGCGCGTGGGTGCCGGTGTTCAACATCGCGAGCCTCCTGCAGCTCGGCGGGCTCTCGCCGTGGCTGGTGCTGCTGGGGCTCGTGCCGGTGTTCGGCTGGCTCTTCCTCTGGGTCGTCGTGGTCGTCGCGGCGCACCGCGTCAACCAGGGTTTCGGGCTCGGCAGCGGGTTGACCGTGCTCGCGGCGCTGCTCTTTCCGGTGTGGGCGACCGTCGTCGGATTCGGCTCCGCTCGATGGATAGCGGGTCCGGTCGCCGGTCCCGTCCGCTCATCGCTGCGGGCGCCTGCACGCGTGTCGTCGCCGATGGATGCCGCGGCGCCCGCGTCGTCCGCCGCGCCGCTGCCGTCTCCGGCAGACCTCGCGGTCGCCGACGATGCCGCCCGTCCCGCATCGACCGGTGCGGCGCCTGCCGCGCCGCTTCCCCCCGCGGCCGCGACTGCCGCTTCCGCGCCGACGCCGGCCGCCGCCGCGGCGGCGCCTGCCGCGTGGACTCCGCCGACGACGCCGCCTGCGGCGCCCGCGTCCTCCGCCCCTGCGGTCGCCGAGACCCCGTGGCAGGCGCCCGCCGCGCCGTCCCCCGCGCCGGGCTCGTCGATCTTCGCGGACCTGTGGCCGGAGGAGGACAGCGAGCGGTTCGACCGACCCACCCCGGAGTCCCCGGCCCCCGCGTCAGCGGCACCGACACCGCCGGCTGAGGTGCCGGTGGATGCGAACGGTTTCCCTGCCCGCCCCGTCTTCGGGGACGGCCGTGACGAGATCGACGAGCTGAGCGCGGGCATCTCGTTCCGCTCGGTGCCCTCGGCTCCGGTGTCGTCGGTCCCGCCCGCCGATCGTGGCGACGCACTGGTCCCGCCGATGCGTTCCGACGAGCCCGTCGCCGACAACGAGACGGTCGATCTCTCCGATGCGGCCTCGGGTGCGCGCCGGGCCTCCGCCGCCGTCGACGATCCCGCGAGTCCCGTGCCGTGGCGCGCCCCCGAGGCGACCGGCGGCCTCTCCGACACGACGGATGCCCCGTCTCTCACCCGTTCGCCGGCGCGGGGGGCGTGGCAGCCCCCGATCGTCGACCCGGTGTTCCCTGAGATCACGGGCGAGGTCTCGGCGGTGGCCGGAGCGCCCGTCGCCGGGGTGCCGCGTTCGGCGGCCGGCGCGGTCTCGGCGCAGTGGCATGCCGAGGACGACCTCGAGGACGGGGCCGACGCGACGGTGATCGCCCGGCGGAGGAAGGTGCGCTGGTCGCTTGCCACCGCCCGGAACGCGAGCGTGGAACTGACCGCCGACGTCGTCATCGTGGGGCGCCGCCCCGCCGCCGATCCCGCGCATCCCGGTGCGCAGCTCGTGCCGCTCAGCGATGACACCCGGACGGTGTCCAAGACCCATGCGCTTCTGCGCCTGCTGGGCGACCGGTGGTACATCACCGATCTGCACTCGACGAACGGCGTGCTGTTCTCCACCGTCATGGGCACCGACGTCGAGATCGAGCCGGGGGTCGAGGCGGAGGCAGGTGACCGGTTCTTCCTCGGCGACGTCGAGGTGCGGCTGAACCGGGTCGAGGGGTGAGCGATCCGCTCGACGATCGCACCGAGCTCAGCGCTCGGCGGGTCGATCCGGCCGACGATCGCACCCAGGTGAGTGCTCGGCGGGCCGACCCTGTCGACGATCGCACCGAGCTCAGCGCTCGGCGGGCCGACCCTGCCGGCGACCGCACCGAGGCGAGTGCGAGGCGGACCGCGGCATCCGTCGCCGGAGTCCAGCCGCCGGTCGCGCACGCATCCGAGGAGGCGACCGCGGTCTCGGCCCGTCGGCTGCCCGACGATGCCACGGCACCTCGGGTCTCGCGGCGAGCCGCCCCGCCCGTGCCCGGCGCTCCCGACGCGCTGTTCCCCGCACGTGAGGGTCGCGCGCCGGCCGCGGATCCGCCGATCTATCGCCCGCGTCCGCCCGCCGCGGTGTTCGCCGAGCGGGCCCCCGCGCCGGTGCGCCCCGCGCAGCATCGGGTGGACGGGGCATCCGTCATCGCGGCTCGTCGTCGTGCCGCACGCAGGCGCCTCGCCGTGCTGATCATCGCCGCCGCGGGCCTCGCGGTGCTCGGGGTGACGGTGGCCGTGCTGCTGCTCGTGTTCCGGTGATCCCGCGCGTTTGACCGACCCCGAAAATCCCGCGTATCATTGATCGGGTGTGCGCCCATGCGCGCCCTGTGCTGTGCCCCGGTGCAACGCAGGCGTTCATCGCCCACACATCTCAGGGAAGGGCCTGCGAACAGGTCACCCCCACGGCATATCCATCACAGAACGCGGTCCAGTCATTCTGCGCCGCCGATGGATCCACGTGAGCCCGGAGCGACACGGAACGCAAAGAACCGTGACGAGCCGGGGGAGACACGAACGCTGTCACCGTGCAGCACAAACAAGGAGAGAACGTGCCAACCATTCAGCAGTTGGTTCGCAAGGGCCGGTCGCCGAAGGTCTCCAAGACCAAGGCTCCCGCACTGAAGTCGAACCCGCAGCAGGCGGGCGTCTGCACCCGCGTGTACACGACGACCCCGAAGAAGCCGAACTCGGCGATGCGCAAGGTCGCCCGTGTGAAGCTCCGCAACGGCGTCGAGGTCACCGCCTACATCCCCGGTGAGGGCCACAACCTGCAGGAGCACTCGCTCGTGCTCGTGCGCGGCGGCCGTGTGAAGGACCTTCCCGGTGTCCGCTACAAGATCGTCCGCGGCGCGCTCGACACGCAGGCCGTGAAGAACCGCAAGCAGGCCCGTAGCCGCTACGGCGCGAAGAAGGGTTGAGTTAGATGCCTCGTAAGGGTCCCGCCCCTCGCCGCCCCGTCGTCAACGACCCGGTCTACGGCGCTCCGATCGTCACCCAGCTCGTCAACAAGATCCTTGTCGACGGCAAGAAGTCCCTCGCCGAGTCGATCGTCTACGGCGCCCTCGCCGGCGTCGAGTCGAAGAACGGCCAGGACGCGGTCACCACGCTCAAGAAGGCGCTCGACAACGTGCGCCCCACCCTCGAGGTCAAGAGCCGCCGCGTCGGCGGCTCGACCTACCAGGTTCCCGTCGAGGTCAAGGCGCACCGCGCCAACACCCTCGCGCTGCGCTGGCTCGTGAGCTACGCGAAGGGTCGTCGTGAGAAGACGATGACCGAGCGTCTGCAGAACGAGATCCTCGACGCGTCGAACGGTCTCGGTGCCGCGGTCAAGCGCCGTGAGGACACCCACAAGATGGCCGAGTCGAACCGCGCCTTCGCGCACTACCGCTGGTAACAGCCCCCTGCCGGCTCCGGAGCCTCGTGCCCCGGAGCCGGCACCCCCGCGACATCCCTCCCTCTACGTAAGGAAGAACCCGTGGCACAAGAAGTGCTCACCGACCTCACGAAGGTCCGCAACTTCGGCATCATGGCGCACATCGATGCCGGAAAGACGACGACGACCGAGCGCATCCTCTTCTACACGGGCATCACCCACAAGATCGGCGAAGTGCACGACGGTGCGGCGACGATGGACTGGATGGCCCAGGAGCAGGAGCGCGGCATCACGATCACGTCGGCCGCGACCACGTGCTTCTGGAACGGCATCCAGCTCAACATCATCGACACCCCCGGTCACGTGGACTTCACGGTCGAGGTCGAGCGCAACCTTCGCGTGCTCGACGGCGCCGTCGCCGTCTTCGACGGCAAGGAGGGCGTGGAGCCCCAGTCCGAGACCGTGTGGCGCCAGGCCGACAAGTACGACGTCCCCCGCATCTGCTTCGTCAACAAGATGGACAAGCTCGGCGCGGACTTCTACTTCACCGTCGAGACCATCGTGAAGCGCCTGGGCGCGAAGCCGCTCGTGCTGCAGCTTCCGATCGGTGCCGAGTCCGACTTCCTCGGTGTCATCGACCTCGTCGAGATGCGCGCCCTGGTGTGGCCGGGCGACGCCAAGGGTGACGTGACCATGGGCGCCAAGTACGAGGTGCAGGAGATCCCCGCCGACCTCGCCGACAAGGCCGCCGAGTACCGCGAGAAGCTGCTCGAGACCGTCGCCGAGAGCGACGAGGCCCTCCTCGAGAAGTACTTCGGCGGTGAGGAGCTCACGGTCGACGAGATCAAGGGCGCCATCCGCAAGCTCACGATCGCCAGCGAGCTCTACCCGGTGCTCTGCGGCTCGGCGTTCAAGAACCGCGGCGTGCAGCCGATGCTCGACGCGGTCGTGGACTACCTCCCGTCGCCGCTCGACATGCCGGCCGTCGAGGCTCACGACCCGAAGGACGAGGAGAAGGTGATCCTGCGTCACGCCGACGCCACGGAGCCCTTCGCCGCTCTTGCGTTCAAGATCATGACGCACCCCTTCTTCGGTCGACTCACCTACATCCGCGTCTACTCGGGCGGACTCGACTCCGGCGCCCAGGTCATCAACTCGACCAAGGGCAAGAAGGAGCGCATCGGGAAGATCTTCCAGATGCACGCCAACAAGGAGAACCCGGTCGACTCGGTCACCGCCGGTCACATCTACGCGGTCATCGGCCTCAAGGACACCACCACCGGTGACACCCTGAGCGACCCGAGCCAGCAGGTCGTGCTCGAGTCGATGACCTTCCCCGACCCGGTGCTCGAGGTGGCCATCGAGCCGAAGACCAAGGCCGACCAGGAGAAGCTGGGTCTTGCGATCCAGAAGCTCGCCGAAGAGGACCCGACGTTCCGCGTCGAGCAGAACTCGGAGACCGGCCAGACCGTCATCAAGGGCATGGGCGAGCTGCACCTCGACATCCTGGTCGACCGCATGAAGCGCGAGTTCAAGGTCGAGGCCAACGTCGGCAAGCCGCAGGTCGCCTACCGCGAGACCATCCGCAAGGAGGTTGAGCGTCACGACTACACCCACAAGAAGCAGACGGGTGGCTCGGGCCAGTTCGCGAAGATCCAGTTCAAGCTGGAGCCTCTCGAGGTCACGGCCGAGCAGACGTACGAGTTCGTCAACGCCGTCACCGGTGGACGCATCCCGCGCGAGTACATCCCGTCGGTCGACGCCGGTTTCCAGGACGCCATGAACGTCGGCGTGCTCGCCGGCTACCCGATGGTCGGTGTCAAGGCGACCCTCACCGACGGTGCGGCGCACGACGTCGACTCGTCGGAGATGGCGTTCAAGATCGCCGGCTCGATGGGCTTCAAGGAGGCCGCCCGCAAGGCCAACCCGGTTCTTCTCGAGCCGGTCATGGCCGTCGAGGTGCGTACCCCCGAGGAGTACATGGGTGACGTCATCGGCGACCTGAACTCCCGCCGCGGACAGATCCAGTCGATGGAGGATGCCTCGGGCGTCAAGGTCGTGCGTGCCCAGGTGCCGCTGTCCGAGATGTTCGGCTACATCGGCGACCTGCGCTCGAAGACCTCGGGTCGCGCCGTCTACTCGATGGTGTTCGACAGCTACGCCGAGGTCCCGCGCGCCGTCGCGGACGAGATCATCCAGAAGAACAAGGGCGAGTGATCGCCCGGATGTCGCGGGCGCTGCGGTGCCCGCGGCATCCCTTCCGGATCCCACAACTTCACATGAACNCCGGGGCATCTACACGACCGTCCTGAGGAGGACCCAGTGGCTAAGGCCAAGTTCGAGCGGACCAAGCCGCACGTGAACATCGGAACGATCGGTCACGTCGACCACGGCAAGACCACGCTCACCGCCGCAATCTCGAAGGTGCTCGCCGACAAGTACCCGTCGGCCACCAACGTGCAGCGCGACTTCGCGTCGATCGACTCGGCTCCCGAGGAGCGTCAGCGCGGTATCACGATCAACATCTCGCACGTCGAGTACGAGACCCCGAAGCGTCACTACGCTCACGTCGACGCCCCGGGTCACGCCGACTACATCAAGAACATGATCACCGGTGCCGCCCAGATGGACGGCGCGATCCTCGTGGTCGCCGCCACCGACGGCCCGATGGCTCAGACCCGCGAGCACGTGCTGCTCGCCAAGCAGGTCGGCGTGCCCTACCTGCTGGTCGCGCTCAACAAGAGCGACATGGTCGACGACGAGGAGATCCTGGAGCTCGTCGAGCTCGAGGTTCGCGAGCTGCTGTCGTCGCAGGACTTCGACGGTGACAACGCTCCGGTCGTCCGCGTCTCGGGCCTGAAGGCTCTCGAGGGCGACGCCGAGTGGACCGAGAAGATCATCGAGCTCATGGACGCTGTCGACGAGTCGATCCCGGACCCGGTGCGCGACAAGGACAAGCCGTTCCTCATGCCGATCGAGGACGTGTTCACGATCACCGGTCGTGGCACCGTCGTCACCGGCCGTGCCGAGCGTGGCACGCTCGCGATCAACTCCGAGGTCGAGATCGTGGGTCTGCGCCCGACGCAGAAGACGATCGTCACGGGTATCGAGATGTTCCACAAGCAGCTCGACGAGGCCTGGGCCGGCGAGAACTGTGGTCTGCTCCTGCGCGGCACCAAGCGTGACGACGTCGAGCGCGGCCAGGTCGTCGTGAAGCCCGGTTCGGTCACCCCGCACACGAACTTCGAGGGCACCGCGTACATCCTGTCCAAGGACGAGGGTGGCCGCCACAACCCGTTCTTCACGAACTACCGCCCGCAGTTCTACTTCCGCACCACCGACGTGACCGGCGTCATCACGCTGCCCGAGGGCACCGAGATGGTCATGCCCGGTGACACCACCGACATGACGGTCGAGCTGATCCAGCCCATCGCCATGGAAGAGGGCCTCGGCTACGCGATCCGTGAGGGTGGCCGCACCGTCGGCGCCGGCACGGTGACGAAGATCATCAAGTAATCACTGCGCTTCCTGCGACGGGGTCGGGCCTTCGGGTCCGGCCCCGTCGTCGTTGTAGCGGGCGGATGCCGCGGAACGACGCGGATGCCGCGACACGCCCGGGTTTGCGACACGCCCGGGCTGCACGTACACTAGTGAGGTTCCACATTCCGGGGCTGTTGTCGCGCGTGAGCGCGGTTCCTCCGGATCACTGCCAGGGCAGTGCATAGGCAGCGCGACAGCGCGGGTCTAGGCCGCGGGCAGCAGAACATCCCACCAAACTCCACGATCCGGAAACGGTCGGCGCACGCGTGCGTGCGGAGAGCGGTGGCCGGGTGGACACATCCGGTATGACACCAGAACAGCGGTGCAGGATCCGCGAGAGCGGAAGAAGTGCCATGGCGCGCGAGCGCCACCGTGCGTCCGATGCGTTCACGACGTAAGACGCGAGAAAGAGAGTGAGCAGACAAATGGCGGGACAGAAGATCCGCATTCGCCTGAAGTCGTACGATCACGCGGGCCTCGACAGCTCCGCGCGCAAGATCGTCGACACCGTGACCCGTGCCGGCGCGACCGTGGTGGGCCCCGTGCCCCTGCCGACCGAGAAGAACGTCGTGGTCGTCATCCGGTCGCCCCACAAGTACAAGGACAGCCGCGAGCACTTCGAGATGCGCACCCACAAGCGCCTCATCGACATCATCGACCCGACGCCCAAGGCCGTCGACTCGCTGATGCGTCTCGACCTCCCGGCCGATGTCAACATCGAGATCAAGCTCTGAGGCCCACGATGACTGACATCAACTCCAAGGTTTCGAAGGGTCTGCTGGGAACCAAGCTCGGCATGACCCAGGTCTGGAACGAGAACGGCAAGCTCGTTCCCGTCACCGTCATCCAGGTGACGCCCAACGTCGTGACGCAGATCCGCACCGTCGAGAAGGACGGCTACAACGCCGTTCAGATCGCCGCGGGCCAGATCGACCCCCGCAAGGTCACCAAGCCCCTCGAGGGCCACTTCGAGGCAGCCGGCGTCACGCCGCGCCGCCACGTGACCGAGATCCGCACCGCCGACGCCTCCGACTACTCACTCGGTCAGGAACTGACGGCTGAGGGCGTGTTCGAGTCGGGCCAGCTGGTCGACGTCGTCGGCACCAGCAAGGGCAAGGGCACCGCCGGTGTCATGAAGCGCCACAACTTCAAGGGTGTCTCCGCGTCGCACGGTGCGCACCGCAACCACCGCAAGCCCGGTTCGATCGGCGCCTCGTCGACCCCGAGCCGCGTCTTCAAGGGCATGCGCATGGCCGGCCGTATGGGTGGCGAGCGCGTGACCGTCCTCAACCTCACGGTGCACGCCGTCGACGCCGAGAAGGGTCTGCTGCTCGTCAAGGGCGCCGTCCCCGGTGCCCGCGGCCGCCTCGTGTACGTCCGCAACGCAGTGAAGGGGGCCTGAGTCCATGTCTGACACGACTCTCGCGCTCGACGTCCACAGCGCCGCCGGCAAGAAGGCCGGCTCGGTGGAGCTTCCCGCCGCGCTCTTCGACGTCAAGACCAACGTCCCGCTCATCCACCAGGTCGTCGTGGCGCAGCTCGCCGCGGCTCGCCAGGGCACCCACTCGACCAAGCGTCGCGGTGAGGTCTCCGGTGCCGGCCGCAAGCCCTTCAAGCAGAAGGGCACGGGTAACGCCCGTCAGGGTTCGATCCGCGCGCCGCACATGACCGGTGGTGGCATCGTCCACGGCCCGAAGCCGCGCGACTACTCGCAGCGCACCCCCAAGAAGATGATCGCCGCCGCGCTCCTCGGTGCGCTGAGCGACCGCGCTCGCGGCGAGCGTCTTCACATCGTCGACTCGTTCGCGATCGACGGTGCACCTTCGACGAAGGCTGCGGCTGCGGTTCTCACCGCTCTCGCGCCGACGAAGAACGTGCTCGTCGTCGTCGAGCGCGATGACGAGCTCACGCTCAAGAGCGTGCGCAACATCTCGTACGTGCACGTGCTCTCGTTCGACCAGCTGAACGCCTACGACGTTCTGGTCTCCGACGACATCGTGTTCACCAAGGCCGCCTACGACGCGTTCGTCGCGGCGAAGACGGCCACTGAGGAGGTCTCCGCATGAGCACCGTCGGCAAGGACCCGCGCGACATCATCCTGAAGCCGGTCGTCTCCGAGAAGAGCTACGGGCTCATCGACGAGGGCAAGTACACGTTCCTCGTGGACCCGCGCTCGAACAAGACCGAGATCAAGCTCGCGATCGAGAAGATCTTCGGCGTCCAGGTGGCGTCGGTCAACACGATCAACCGCACGGGCAAGGCCCGTCGCACCCGCTTCGGCGTGGGCAAGCGCAAGGACACCAAGCGCGCCATCGTCACGCTCAAGTCGGGCACCATCGACATCTTCACGAGCGTCGGCTGACGTCGGGATAGAGGACTAGAGAAATGGCTATTCGCAAGTACAAGCCCACGACCCCCGGTCGTCGCGGCTCGTCGGTCGCCGACTTCGCCGAGATCACGCGTTCGACGCCGGAGAAGTCGCTGCTGCGCCCGCTCGCCAAGACCGGTGGCCGCAACAACCAGGGCCGCATCACCACCCGTCACATCGGTGGTGGCCACAAGCGTCAGTACCGCGTCATCGACTTCCGTCGCAACGACAAGGACGGCATCAACGCGAAGGTCGCTCACATCGAGTACGACCCCAACCGCACCGCGCGCATCGCGCTCCTGCACTACGTCGACGGCGAGAAGCGTTACATCCTCGCCCCGAACAAGCTGCAGCAGGGCGACGTGATCGAGTCCGGTCCCGCGGCCGACATCAAGCCCGGCAACAACCTGCCGCTGCGCAACATCCCCACCGGTACCGTCGTGCACGCCATCGAGCTGCGCCCGGGCGGCGGCGCGAAGCTCGCCCGCTCGGCCGGCGCCGGTGTGCGTCTCGTCGCGAAGGACGGCCCCTACGCCCAGCTGCGTCTCCCCTCGGGTGAGATCCGCAACGTCGACGCGCGCTGCCGCGCCACGATCGGCGAGGTCGGCAACGCCGAGCAGTCGAACATCAACTGGGGCAAGGCGGGCCGCAAGCGCTGGCTCGGCGTGCGTCCCACCGTCCGTGGTGNCCCCGTCACGCCGTGGGGTCAGGCGGAGGGTCGTACCCGTCACGCCAACAAGGAAAGCGACAAGTACATCGTCCGCCGTCGCACCGCCGGCAAGAAGCGCAAGTAGGAGTCAAGAAGATGCCACGCAGTCTGAAGAAGGGCCCCTTCGTCGACGAGCACCTGCTTCGCAAGGTTGTCTCGCAGAACGAGGCGGGTTCGAAGAACGTCATCAAGACCTGGTCGCGTCGCTCGATGATCATCCCGGCCATGCTCGGGCACACGATCGCCGTGCACGACGGTCGCAAGCACATCCCCGTGTT
Organism: Microbacterium sp. Leaf351; assembly: GCF_001423825.1. Lineage (NCBI taxonomy): Bacteria > Bacillati > Actinomycetota > Actinomycetes > Micrococcales > Microbacteriaceae > Microbacterium > Microbacterium sp. Leaf351. The sequence goes on along the minus strand of NZ_LMPK01000013.1, from coordinate 25,029 downwards.
CGTGACCGAGACCATGGTCGGCCACAAGCTGGGCGAGTTCGCGCCCACCCGCACCTTCCGCGGCCACGAGAAGGACGACAAGAAGGGTCGCCGCCGCTGACGCGGGGGCGCTCCTGGAGAGAGAAAGAGGAGGAGAGAACATGGTGGAATCCATCGCACGCGTGAAGCACATCCGCGTGACCCCTCAGAAGGCTCGTCGTGTCGTCGCGCTTATCAAGGGCAAGCAGGCCGGTGAGGCCCTCGCCATCCTGAAGTTCGCGCCGCAGAGTGCGTCCGAGCCGATCTACAAGCTCGTCGCCTCGGCTGTCGCGAACGCTCGCGTGAAGGCCGACCAGCTCAACGAGTACCTGGACGAGCAGGACCTGTACGTGAAGAACGCGTACGTCGACGAGGGCACGACGCTCAAGCGTTTCCAGGCCCGCGCGCAGGGCCGTGCCTTCCAGATCAAGAAGCGCACGAGCCACATCACGGTCGTGCTCTCGACCCCCGAGGTCGCCGAGACCTCGGCCGCTGCGAAGAAGGCGAGCAAGTAATGGGACAGAAGGTCAACCCGTACGGCTTCCGCCTCGGCATCACCACCGACCACGTGTCGCGGTGGTTCTCCGACTCGACGAAGCCGGGTCAGCGTTACGCCGACTACGTGGCCGAGGACATCAAGATCCGCAAGCTGCTCCTCACGAGCCTCGACCGTGCCGGTGTGAGCAACATCGAGATCGAGCGCACCCGTGACCGCGTGCGCGTCGACATCCACACCGCCCGCCCGGGCATCGTGATCGGTCGCCGCGGCGCCGAGGCCGAGCGCATCCGTGCCGACCTCGAGAAGCTCACCGGCAAGCAGATCCAGCTCAACATCCTCGAGGTCAAGAACCCCGAGGCCGACGCCCAGCTCGTCGCTCAGGGCATCGCCGAGCAGCTCTCGGCTCGTGTGGCGTTCCGTCGCGCGATGCGCAAGGGTCTGCAGGGCGCCCAGCGCGCCGGCGCCAAGGGCATCCGGATCCAGGTCTCGGGCCGCCTCGGCGGCGCGGAGATGAGCCGGTCGGAGTTCTACCGCGAGGGTCGTGTGCCGCTGCACACGCTGCGCGCGAACATCGACTACGGCTTCTACGAGGCCAAGACCACGTTCGGCCGCATCGGTGTGAAGGTCTGGATCTACAAGGGCGATCTCACCAACAAGGAACTCGCTCGCGAGCAGGCGAACGCGCCGAAGTCCCCCCGTGGTCGCGATGACCGCGGCGGCGACCGTCGTCGCGGTCCCCGCAACGAGGCCCCCGTGGCAGAAGGAGCGTCGGCATAATGCTCATCCCCCGCAAGGTCAAGTACCGCAAGCAGCACCACCCGGGGCGCGATGGCCAGGCGACCGGCGGCACGAAGGTGTCGTTCGGTGAGTTCGGCATCCAGGCTCTGACCCCCGCCTACGTGACCAACCGTCAGATCGAGTCCGCTCGTATCGCGATGACCCGTCACATCAAGCGTGGCGGCAAGGTGTGGATCAACATCTACCCCGACCGTCCGCTCACCAAGAAGCCGGCCGAAACCCGCATGGGTTCCGGTAAGGGTTCGCCGGAGTGGTGGGTCGCCAACGTCAAGCCGGGCCGTGTCCTCTTCGAGGTCGCCGGCGTCAACGAGCAGCTCGCTCGCGAGGCCCTCCAGCGGGCCATCCACAAGCTGCCTCTCAAGGCACGAATCATCAAGCGCGAGGAGGGCGACGCGTAATGGCTGTCGGCACCAAGCAGCTCGCCCCGAGCGAGCTCGACACGTTCGAGAACGAGCGCCTCGTTGAGGAGCTCCGCAAGGCCAAGGAGGAGCTGTTCAACTTGCGCTTCCAGTCGGCCACCGGCCAGCTCGAGAGCCACGGCCGCATCCGCGCCGTGAAGCGCGACATCGCCCGCATCTACACCGTGATCCGCGAGCGCGAGCTCGGTATCCGTGCCACCCCGGTGGCCGCGGCTCCGGCGAAGAAGGCCAGCAAGAGCAAGGCGAAGAAGACCGAGGATGCCCCGGCTCCCGCCGAAGGAGAGGCTGAGTGATGGCCACCACGAAGAAGACCGCTGAGGCGACCGAGGTCGTCGAGCACGGCGCCCACGATGTCCGCGAGGAGGGCGCGCGCGGTTACCGCAAGGCCCGCCGCGGTTACGTCGTCAGCGACAAGATGGACAAGACGATCGTCGTCGAGGTCGAGGACCGCGTGAAGCACCCGCTCTACGGCAAGGTCATCCGCCGCACCTCGAAGGTCAAGGCGCACGACGAGGCGAACTCCGCCGGCATCGGCGACCTGGTCCTCATCAACGAGACCCGTCCGCTCAGCGCCACCAAGCGCTGGCGCCTGGTCGAGATCCTCGAGAAGGCCAAGTAAGCCCTCGCGGCTGCTTGGAACCCAAGGAGTAAGAAGTGATTCAGAACGAGTCCCGCCTCAAGGTCGCCGACAACACCGGCGCCAAGGAGCTGCTGACGATTCGTGTGCTGGGCGGCTCCAACCGGCGTTACGCGGGCCTGGGCGACGTGATCGTCGCCACGGTCAAGGACGCGATCCCCGGTGGAAACGTCAAGAAGGGCGACGTGGTCAAGGCCGTCGTCGTCCGCACCGTCAAGCAGACCCGTCGTCCCGACGGTTCGTACATCAAGTTCGACGAGAACGCCGCCGTGATCCTGAAGAACGACGGGGAGCCCCGCGGCACCCGCATCTTCGGCCCGGTCGGTCGTGAGCTTCGTGACAAGAAGTTCATGAAGATCGTCTCGCTCGCCCCGGAGGTCATCTGATCATGGCGAACATCAAGAAGGGCGACCTGGTTCAGGTCATCTCGGGCGCTAAGCCCGAGCGCGGCGGAGACCGCGGCAAGCAGGGCAAGGTCCTCGAGGTCCTCGTCGAGCAGAACCGCGTCATCGTCGAAGGCGTGAACTACGTCACCAAGCACACCCGCGTCGGCCAGACCGACCGCGGCANCCCCTCGACCAAGAAGCCGACCCGCGTGGGCCACCGCGTGGAGGAGAAGGTCAAGGACGGCGTGAAGCGCACCGTGCGCGTCCGCTACGCGAAGAAGTCAGGTAAGGACCTCTGATGAGCACCGCTACTGCCGCGGCGGCTGGCAAGATCCAGCCCCGCCTGAAGCAGATCTACAAGAACGAGATCCAGAAGAAGCTGCAGGAAGAGTTCCAGTACGCGAACGTCATGCAGATTCCCGGCCTCGTGAAGGTCGTCGTCAACACCGGTGTCGGTGAGGCGGCTCGTGACAGCAAGGTGATCGATGGTGCGGTCGACGACCTCACCAAGATCACCGGTCAGAAGCCGATCGTCACCAAGGCCCGCAAGTCCATCGCGCAGTTCAAGCTGCGCGAGGGCCAGGCCATCGGTGCCCACGTCACCCTGCGCGGCGACCGCGCGTGGGAGTTCATCGACCGCCTGGTGAACCTCGCCCTGCCCCGCATCCGCGACTTCCGTGGCCTCTCGGACAAGCAGTTCGACGGTCACGGCAACTACACGTTCGGTCTGCAGGAGCAGTCGGTCTTCCACGAGATCAACCAGGACCGCATCGACCGCGTGCGTGGTTTCGACATCACGATCGTCACCACCGCATCCACCGACGACGAGGGCCGTGCGCTCCTGCGTCACCTCGGCTTCCCGTTCCGCGGAGCGGACGCCCAGGCGTAACACCCATCCACCACAGGTCGAGTGCCGTGTACGGCTCCTCGAAACCTGGTGAACAAAGGAAACAACACTCATGACGATGACAGACCCGGTCGCAGACCTGCTGACCCGTCTGCGCAACGCGAACTCGGCTCACCACGACGCCGTCTCGCTGCCGAGCTCGAAGCTCAAGACGCACATCGCCGAGATCCTCAAGCAGGAGGGCTACATCTCGGACTGGGGCGTCGCTGAGGCTCGCGTGGGCCAGACCCTCACCCTCACGCTGAAGTACGGCCCGAACCGCGAGCGGTCGATCGCCGGCATCAAGCGCGTGTCGAAGCCCGGCCTGCGCGTGTACGCCAAGTCGACCGAGCTTCCCAAGGTGCTCGGCGGACTCGGCGTCGCCATCCTGTCCACCTCCTCGGGCCTCCTCACGGACCGCCAGGCTGAGCAGAAGGGCGTGGGTGGGGAAGTCCTCGCCTACGTGTGGTGACCTGACATGTCTCGTATCGGACGTCTTCCCATCGACATCCCCGCCGGCGTCACTGTGACCGTCGAGGGCCAGGATGTCGCGGTCAAGGGCCCCAAGGGCGAGCTCACGCTCGCCGTGGCCCGCCCCATCGAGGTCAAGGTCGAGGAGAACCAGGTTCTCGTCACCCGCCCCGATGACGAGCGCGAGTCGCGGTCGCTCCACGGCCTGACCCGCACGCTCATCAACAACAACATCGTCGGCGTGACCCAGGGCTACTCCAAGGGCCTCGAGGTCG
>NZ_LMPK01000013.1:18593-20628 GCF_001423825.1 Microbacterium sp. Leaf351 | reverse complement strand
CCCGCCGGCCGGCATCACGTTCACCGTCGAGGGCAACAACAAGCTCACGGTCAGTGGCATCGACAAGCAGGCCGTCGGCGAGGTGGCCGCCAACATCCGCAAGATCCGCAAGCCCGAGCCCTACAAGGGCAAGGGTGTGCGCTACGCCGGCGAGGTCGTTCGGCGCAAGGCCGGAAAGGCTGGTAAGTAACCATGGCTACGACTTCCAAGTCCGCCTCGCGCTCGCGCCGTCACGCGCGTCTGCGCAAGAAGGTCGTGGGCACCGAGGCGCGTCCGCGCCTGGTCGTCACCCGGTCTGCGCGCCACGTGTTCGTGCAGCTCGTCGACGACAGCAAGGGCCACACCGTGGCATCCGCCTCGACGCTCGAGGTCGACCTGCGCTCGTTCGAGGGTGACAAGACCGCCAAGGCGCGCAAGGTCGGCGAGCTCGTCGCCGAGCGCGCCAAGGCCGCCGGTGTCGCCGACGCCGTGTTCGACCGCGGTGGCAACCGCTACGCGGGTCGCGTCGCGGCGATCGCCGACGGCGCCCGTGAAGGGGGGCTGAACCTGTGAGTGACAACAAGGAGACCGAAGTGACCGACGCCACCGCGCAGGCCGCCCCCGAGCAGGCCGACGCCGCGCGCGAGCGTGAGCCCCGCCGCGGCGGTCGCGAGCGCAACCCCAACCGCGACCGCAACTCGCGCGACCGTTCGGAGAGCCAGTTCCTCGAGCGCGTCGTGACGATCAACCGCGTGTCGAAGGTCGTCAAGGGCGGACGCCGCTTCAGCTTCACCGCGCTCGTCGTCGTCGGTGACGGCAACGGCGTCGTGGGTGTGGGCTACGGCAAGGCCCGCGAGGTCCCGCTCGCCATCTCGAAGGGTGTCGAAGAGGCCAAGCGCAACTTCTTCCGCGTGCCCCGCGTCGGCTCGACCATCCCGCACCCGGTGCAGGGTGAGGCGGCCGCCGGTGTGGTGCTGCTGCGTCCCGCCGCCGCCGGTACCGGTGTTATCGCCGGTGGTCCGGTGCGTGCGGTGCTCGAGTGCGCCGGCATCCACGACGTGCTGTCGAAGTCGCTCGGCTCGTCGAACACGATCAACATCGTGCACGCGACCGTCGAGGCGCTGAAGCAGCTCGAGGAGCCGCGTCACGTCGCCGCCCGTCGTGGTCTCGACTTCGACCAGGTCGCCCCCGCGCGCCTGGTGCGTGCCGAGGCCGAGGCTGCGGCCGCACAGAAGGTAGGTGCCTGATGTCCGCACGTCTGAAGGTCACCCAGATCAAGTCCAAGGTGAGCGAGAAGCAGAACCAGCGTGACACGCTGCGCAGCCTCGGTCTCAAGCGCATCGGCGACTCCGTTGTTCGCCCCGATGACGCTCAGACCCGCGGCTACGTGCGTGCCGTCGCTCACCTCGTGAAGGTTGAGGAGCTCGACTGATGGCTGAGAACGCCAACGAGAAGGCCGAGGAGAAGGCGCCCAAGGCGCCGGCTCGCAAGCCCGCCGCGAAGGCTGCGGACAAGCCCGCCGCCGAGAAGGCCGCCGCGAAGCCGGCTGCCGAGAAGGCCCCCGCCAAGAAGCCGGCCGCCAAGGCCGCGCCGAAGGCCGCCGAGAAGAAGGATGTCGCGACCTCGCGTCCCGGCGTCCTGAAGGTGCACCACCTGCGTCCGGTCCCCGGCGCCAACACCGCGAAGACCCGTGTCGGTCGCGGTGAGGGCTCGAAGGGTAAGACCGCGGGCCGTGGCACCAAGGGCACGAAGGCCCGCTACCAGGTCCGTCAGGGCTTCGAGGGCGGCCAGATGCCTCTGCACATGCGTACGCCGAAGCTGCGCGGGTTCAAGAACCCGTTCCGCGTCGAGTACCAGGTCGTGAACCTCTCCAAGCTCGCCGAGCTCTACCCGTCGGGTGGTGATGTCACCATCAGCGACCTCGTCGCCAAGGGTGCCGTGCGCAAGAACGAGAAGGTCAAGGTCCTGGGCGATGGTGACCTCGAGGTGGCGCTGAACGTCACCGTCGACAAGGTCTCCGGCTCGGCCGAGCAGAAGATCGTCGCCGCGGGCGGCA
>NZ_LMPK01000013.1:18424-18557 GCF_001423825.1 Microbacterium sp. Leaf351 | reverse complement strand
CTCTGTGCGCGCGGCGCGCGCCGGCATCCCGTTCTGGAGGACATCCACGTGTTCAGCGCTATCGCGCGCGTTCTGCGCACGCCCGACCTGCGTCGCAAGATCGCGTTCACCCTGGGGATCATCGTCGTCTACC
>NZ_LMPK01000013.1:17914-18392 GCF_001423825.1 Microbacterium sp. Leaf351 | reverse complement strand
TGCCTCGGGCACCCAGGGTCTGCTCTCGCTCGTCAACCTGTTCTCGGGTGGCGCGCTGCTGCAGCTGTCGATCTTCGCGCTGGGTGTCATGCCGTACATCACGGCCACGATCATCGTGCAGCTGCTGCGCGTGGTCATCCCGCACTTCGAGACCCTCTACAAGGAGGGCCAGTCGGGCCAGGCGCGTCTGACGCAGTACACGCGCTACCTGACGATCGCGCTCGCGCTGCTGCAGTCCACGACGCTCGTCACCGTCGCCCGCTCGGGCCAGCTGTTCGGAACGACCGGCGTCGCGGCGTGCAACCAGCTGCTCACGAACGACGCCTGGTGGGCGCAGGCGCTCATGATCCTCACGATGACCGCCGGCACGGGTCTCATCATGTGGTTCGCCGAGCTCGTCACCGAGAAGGGCATCGGCAACGGCATGTCCCTGCTGATCTTCACCTCGATCGCGGCGACCTTCCCCGCGGCGATGTGG
>NZ_LMPK01000013.1:17320-17896 GCF_001423825.1 Microbacterium sp. Leaf351 | reverse complement strand
CATCATCATCGGGTTGGTGGTGTTCGTCGAACAGTCGCAGCGTCGCATCCCGGTGCAGTACGCCAAGCGCATGGTCGGTCGCCGCACGTACGGCGGCACGAACACCTACATCCCGATCAAGGTCAACATGGCCGGCGTCGTGCCGGTGATCTTCGCCTCGTCGCTGCTGTACATCCCCGCGCTCATCGCCCAGTTCAACCAGGGCGCGGCGGGCACGACGCCGCCCGACTGGGTGCTGTGGATCCAGAACTATCTGACGAAGGGCGACCACCCGCTCTACTGGGCGCTCTACTTCCTGCTCATCGTCGGGTTCACGTACTTCTACGTCGCGATCACCTTCAACCCGGAGGACGTCGCCGACAACATGAAGCAGTACGGCGGCTTCATCCCCGGCATCCGTGCCGGGCGTCCGACGGCCGAGTACCTCGACTACGTGCTCACGCGCATCACCCTGCCCGGCTCGATCTATCTGGGTCTCGTCGCGCTCATCCCCCTCATAGCCCTGGCGACGGTCAGCGCGAATCAGAACTTCCCGTTCGGCGGCACCTCGATCCTGATCATGGTCGGCGTGGGGCT
>NZ_LMPK01000013.1:8509-17291 GCF_001423825.1 Microbacterium sp. Leaf351 | reverse complement strand
ACGCAGGGCGTGCGCATCGCGGAGGCGTTCGGCGTGCCGGCGATCTCCACGGGCGACACGTTCCGCGCCGCCATCCGCGACCAGACGCCGCTCGGTGTCGAGGTCAAGGCGATCATCGAGGCGGGGAACCTGGTTCCCGACGAGGTCACGAGCGCGGTCGTGCGTGAGCGTCTCGCGCAGGATGACGCGGCGCCCGGGTTTCTCCTCGACGGCTACCCGCGCAATCTCGGTCAGGTGAACGACCTCGATGCGTTCCTCGAGTCGCGCGACGAGCAGCTCGACGCCGTCATCGAGCTGAGCGTTCCCCGCCAGGAGAGCATCGATCGGCTCATCACGCGCGCCGCCGAGCAGGGTCGCACCGACGATACCGCCGAGGTCATCGCGCATCGGCTCTCGATCTACGAGAACGAGACGGCGCCGATCCTCGACGTCTACGGCGAGCGGGGCCTCGTGGTCTCGATCGACGGCGTGGGAACGCTCGACGAGATCACCGAGCGCATCGTCACCGCGCTGGTGGCCCGCGGGCTCACCCCGCAGGGCTGAGCGTGCTGCGCCGCTCGATCTACAAGACCCCCGCCCAGCTGCGGTCGATGGTCGAACCCGGCCTCATCACGGCGGCGGCGCTGCAGGCGGCGCGGGAGCTCGTGCGTCCGGGGGTGACGACGGCAGAACTGGATGCCGCGGCATCCGCTGTCATCACAGGCAGTGGCGCGCGCTCGAATTTCCAGCTCGTGCGGGGCTACCGCCACACGACCTGCATATCTGTGAACGACCAGGTCGTGCACGGCATCCCGGGGGAGCGCGTGCTCGAGCCGGGCGACATCGTCTCGATCGACGCGGGCGCGGAGTTCCGGGGCTGGAACGGCGACTCGGCGATCACGATCGTCGTGCCAGATGAGGCCCGCCCCGACCTCGTGGCATCGCGCACCGAGCTGTCACGGGTGACCGAGGGCTCCATGTGGGCGGGCATCGCGGCACTCGCGTCCGCGCGGACGCTCCGCGATGTGAGCGGCGCGATCGAAGATCACATCGTCGGGGCAGGTCACGGCTACGGCATCCTGCGCGAGTACGTCGGCCACGGGATCGGACGCAAGATGCACGAGTCGCCGAGCCTGTTCAACTACCGCACGCCCGATGCCGGCCCGGCTGTCGAACCGGGTCTCGTGCTCGCCATCGAGCCGATGGTGGTCGCCGGGGGAGAGGCCACCTACGTCGAGGACGACGACTGGACGGTCACCACGATCGACGGATCAGACGGCTCACACTGGGAACACAGCGTGGCCGTCCATGATTATGGTCTGTGGGTGCTCACCGCACCCGACGGCGGCGCCGCCGGGCTTGCCCCTTTCGGAGTCACCCCGGTCCCGATTCCCTGACGGACGCGTCGCCGCACCAGAGAAGTCCTCTGCGACCACAAGAGAACGGATACGACTGACGTGATGGCCGCTATTGCTCGAAAAACGAACTGGTTCGCGATCTGGGTGACGGTGGCTGTCGTCGTCGTGATCGGCGCCGTGGCCGGTGCTGTGGTGTGGATGAACGCCGACAAGAGCAGCCCCGGAACCCTGCCCACCGCCGCCCACATCAACACCGACACGGGCGCGATCTCCGTCGGCACCGGCTCGAAGACCCTCGACACGTGGATCGACCTGCAGTGCCCGATCTGCCAGTCCTTCGAGTCGACGTACGGCTCGGAGATCCAGTCGCTCGTGACCGCGAACACGATCACCCTCAACATCCACCCGATCTCGATCCTCGACCGGGTGACGGCCAGCGCCGCCGCATCCAACCAGCAGTACTCGACCCGCGCCGCCAGCGCGATGTACTGCGTCGCGATCAACGACTACGACAAGCTCTACACGTTCATGCAGACGATGTACCAGAACCAGCCGTCCGAGTCGTCGGGCGCGGGCTTGAGCAACGATGAGATCGCCGCCTACGCACAGCAGGCGGGGGCGACGAACTCCGCCTCGTGCATCGCCGGCAACACCTACACGCAGTACGTGGGCTACATCACGAAGAAGACGCCGACGCAGCCCGGGTCGACCGGCATCGGCACCCCGACGATCGCCATCAACGGCTCGGTCATCTCGAACAACTCGATCCCGTCGAGCCCGAGCGACTTCGCCGCGCTGATCACCAAGTGACGTCCGGGGCGGATGCCCCGACCCACCCACGGAGCCCCGCTCGCCTGTCGGCGAGCGGGGCTCCGTCGTTCCCGGTATCCCCTCGGATGAGACCGAGTGTCATACGCAAACGCGCAAATCTAGCGGCACCTTCAGGCTTCCGCAAGGCCTTGGGAAAAGTCCGTTCCCGCGCAGAACATGTGTGTGGGGGATCCGCATCCGCGGATCGATCTCCTATCCGCCAATGACGGTTGATGAGGGGAGTTTGGGCATCAACCGTGCGCGGAACATGCGTCAAACGAATTGGGGAATGAGAAATGCACGCAACACTGAACCACTACGTCGCCGCGGCGAAGCGGCGGCGCACCGGAGAGCAGGGCGAAGACGAGGGGTTCTCCCTCATCGAGCTGATCGTGGTCGTCGCGATCCTCGGCATCCTGGTCGCGATCGCGATCCCGGTGTTCCTGAATATCCAGGACACGGCGAAGGTCAACTCGCTCAAGACTGTCGCCGCCAACGGCGCGACGACCGTGGCGACGGCGATCGCCAACGGAAGCGACCCGGCCGCGGCGCTCGCGCAGATGAACCCCGACGGCGCGACCCTCGCTCTCGTGCCGGCGACGGGTGCGAGCCTCACCGCCTACTGCGTGACCGCGACGGCGACATCGGGTGGACCGTTGTCCGGCGCTGCTGCGCAAAAGTCCGGACCGACCTGCTGAGGTCGCCATGACCCGCAGCCAGGACGACGGCGGCTTCAGCCTCGTCGAGGTGGTCGTCGCCGTCGTCCTGCTCGGGCTCGTCGCGATCGCGATCCTGCCGGCCCTCGTCATGGGCTTGCAGGCGACCGCCACCCAGTCGTCGGTGGCGACCTCCACCCGTGAGGTCAGCCAGATGATCGACTCCGCCCGTCAGCAGACCACCTGTGCGGGCCTCGCCCAGGCGCTGCAGGCGCAGACGTTCTCGGACGGTCGAGGACGCTCGCTGACCGTCACGGGAACGATCGACAACCTGACAGGAGCAACGTGTCCGACTCTCGCGCACGTCTCGGTCACCGCGACCAGCGGTACGTCGACGCTCACCAGCTCCACGGCGCTCGTCTACGTCACCGGCTGATGCGCGTCGGGGCGGCGCGTGGCGACGAGGGGATGACCCTCGTCGAACTCATCCTGTACTCCGCCCTCACACTGCTCGTGGTCGGGGGCCTCGCCGGTGTTCTGGTGAACACCTGGACCGCCCAGGCGAACGCCACCACGGTCGGCCAGGCCACCACCCGCGGAACCGTGTTCACCGAAGGGATCGAGAAGGCCATGCGCAACGCCTATGCGTTCCGGGTCACCGGCAGCGGTTCCACGCTCTCGGTGTGGACCGGTCTCGGCGGCGCGGCGGTGTGCCAGGGGTACACCGTCGACGGCTCCGGTGCGCTGCGCATGACCGCGACGGCGGGCTCGGCGGTGCTGCCCGCGGCATCCACCTGGCCGGTGTGGCAGACCGGCGCGGCGCAGATCGGCTCCACCGCGTACTTCACGGCCACCTCGACGGCCGTCAGCTACAGCTTCCGCGTCACGACCGCGGGTGCGCCCGTGGCCTTCACCGGCACCGAAACCGTGCGCACCTCGACCGTGCCCGCCTCCGCGGGGGTGAACCCGTGCTGGTGATCCCTCGTTCTGCCCGCGCCCCGCGCGCCCGCCTCGGAGACGACGGCGCCTCCCTCGTCGCCGTCGTCGTGGTGATGCTGGTCGGTTTCGTCGTCGCCGTCACGATCGCCGGAGTCAGCATCTTCGCGATCACGCAGAATCAGCGCAGCGCCTCGAGCCTGCAGGCCTTCACGGCGGCCGAGTCGGGCCGCGACGCGGCGGTCGCGATGCTGGCCGCGGCATCCGCCGGCACGGCCGGCTGCAGCACGACCGGCACCGGCACCTACGCGGGCACCGCGGGCACCTACACGTACTCGTACTCGGTGTTCTCGACCACGAGCACCGTGCAGCCCTCCCGCAGCACCGCGCTCGGCGCGGCCGCCTGCCCCACGATCACCAGCACCTTCGTCCTCGTGCACGCCGTCGGCACCTCGCCGTCGGGCGCCACCACGGCCGTCGATGCTGTCTACCCGTGGGCGGGCAGCACAGTGAAGACCGACTCCCTCGGCTACATCAACAACGGGTTCTCCCCGCTGCTGAGCAACTTCACCGGCGGTGACCTGGTGGTGCGCTCCGGCGACTTCGCGTGCAACGCGACCACGATCTCCGGCAACGTCTACGTCCTGGCCGGCAACGTCACCATCGGGGCGGGCTGCATCATCCAGGGCAGCGTCTACGCGAGCGGCACCGTCACCGCGAGTCTGTCGGTCGTGAACAGCACGGTCACGGTCGGCTCGGTGAGCGCGGTCTCGATCATCACGGGAGACGTCACCGCCCTCGGCAACGTGAGTCTCGTGCCGTTGACGACCCTCTCCCTCCCGGGTCTGCCGCTCGGGCTGTCGGTGGGCGGCGGCATCCACTCCGGCGGCAACGTCACCCTCGACACCGCCATCAACCTGTCCCTGCTCGGCACGTACGCCGGCACCGTGGGCGGCGACGTCACCGCACGCGGCACGATCTCGATCAAGGCGTGGAAGGTGGGCGGGAAGGCGCAGGCCACCGGCACCATCACGGTGAACACGTCCCTCGGGGTGCTCTGCCTGATCATTCCGTGCGGCACCCTCGGCCCCACCTCACAGGTGCCGAACTCGTCCTCGACGCCGCAGCCCGCGTTCTCGCCCAGCCAGGCGCAGCTGCTGGCGCAGTCGGCCTGGGTCGACCTCAACGCCTCGACCAACTGGAGCAGGTACACCGGCAGCGCGTGGATGGCGTACGCGACCTTCACCGGGGACTCCTGCTCGGCGTCGTCGATCAACTCGGCCATCTCGGCGGCGACCGCGCCCATCGTCATCAACGCGACGGCGTGCACGTTCTCGCCCTCGTTCCTGCTGTCGATCACGAACGTGCCGCAGGACACCGTGCTGCTGGTGACCAACACCATCAACACGTTGGCGATCCAGGGATCCACGACGGCGACCGCCGCGAACCCGCGCCAGCTCTTCCTGGTGCAGGTCGACAACATCGCGAACGGCGTGCCCGACTGCGCCGGGCGGGGCGCCGTGACGAACCTGCTCAGCGCCGTCCCCACGTCGACGAACTTCCGGCTGATGGTCTACAGCCCGTGCGCGGCGAGCCTGCTCGGGCTCGGCAACGCCGCGAGCACGATCACGGGCCAGTTCATCGTGCCCACGACCAACTGGACGATCGTCGGCAACACCCTCAAGCAGGTCATCTGCGCCCCCATGACCGTGAACCCGAACATCCAGTTCGGGTGCAAGGCGACGGATGCCGCGACCGGCACGCCGATCGGATCGTTCACGACCGCGAAGGCGATCGCCCAGGTGGAGGTGTCGCCATGAGTGTCGCCGCACAGGTGTTCGTGATCGTCGTCGCCGGCGCGCTCGGTCTCGTCGTGGGATCGTTCCTGAACGTCGTCGTCTACCGCGTGCCCGCCGGTGTCTCACTGCTGCGGGCGAGCGCGTGCCCGACGTGCGACGTGCCGATCCGGTGGCAGCAGAACGTCCCCGTGCTCTCGTGGGTGGCGCTTCGCGGACGCTGCGCGCACTGCGGCTCGGCGATCTCGCCGCGCTACCCGCTCGTCGAGGCTGCGACCGCCCTGGGATTCGCGCTGGTCGCGTCGGTGGCCGTCGTCGTCCCGCAGGCGGGCGATGCCTCGTGGTGGCTCGCGCTCGCGGCGTTCCTCTATCTCGCCGCGATCACTGTCGCCCTCGCGCTCATCGATGTCGACGTGCGTCGACTGCCCGACGGGATCGTGCTGCCCTCGTACGGCGTCGCGATCGTGCTGCTCGCGCTGTCGACCCTCGTCGGCCACGACCTGTGGCCCATCGTGAGGGCGACGATCGGCATGGCCGCGCTGTACACCTTCTATCTGCTGCTGCGGCTGATCCGGCCCGACGGCATGGGAGGCGGCGACGTGAAGCTCGCGGGCCTCCTCGGCTGGTACCTGGCCTGGCTCGGCTGGGGGCCGCTCGTCGTCGGCGCGTTCACGGGCTTCCTCTGGGGCGGGATCTTCGGCGTCGCGCTGCTGCTCAGCCGGCGGGGTTCGCGGGCCAGTCGCATCCCGTTCGGGCCGTGGATGCTCCTCGGCGCATGGACGGGGATCGTGGTCGGCGCGCAGCTGACCCGGATGTATCTGGGGGTCTACACGTCATGAATCACAGGGGTGGACGTGCGCGCATGTCGGTGCGCGCCGGAACGGGGGAGGACGAATGACCGCACAGACAGTGGTCGGGCTCGAGATCGCGCAGTCGCACGTACGCGCGGTCGAGGTGGCGCCGGGGGCGACGCCGCGCGTCGTGGCCTGGGGGGAGGTGCCGCTGCCCGAAGGGGTGGCGGAGGACTCCGAGGTGATCGATGCCGCAGCGCTCACGCTCGCCCTCGACCAGCTCTGGGTGCGCAGCCGCATCTCGCACAAGAAGGTGGTGCTGGGTCTCGCGAGTCGGCGCATCCTGGTGCGCGAGTATGCGACGCCGCTCACCTCGCGCACCGCGATCATGCAGTCGCTCCCGTTCGAGGTGCAGGATGTGCTGCCGGTGCCCGTGGACCAGGCCGTGCTGGACTTCTACGCGATCGATCACGTCGACTCACTCGTGCGCGGGTTGGTCGTCGCGGCGATCGCCGAACCGATCGATGAGCTGCTGCGGGTGCTGGAGCGCTCGCGGATCGTCGCGGCATCCGTCGATCTCACGGCGTTCGCCCTCGCCCGGATCGCCCCGGCGGTCGCGGCGCCCGGGGAGACGGTCGCGCTGTTGCACATCGGCGAGCACACGACGACGGTGACCATCGTGCAGGACGGGGTGCCGCGGTTCGTGCGCACCCTCCCGGCGGAGATCCCGGCGTCGGCCCCGGTGGTGATCGAGAACGAGTGGATCGGCGCCGCCGTCGGCGACGGAGCCACCCGCGCGGAGTTGCGCGCGGGACGCACCGCCGTGCTGGCGCCCGCCGACGAGACGCCCGACCTCGTGCAGCGGGTGCGCAGCACGCTGCAGTTCTACGCGGCGCGCAGCGGTGCGGCGCCGGTCGAGCGCGTCCTCGTGAGCGGTGCCGGGTCGCTGCACCCGGGAGTGCTCCCCGCGCTCGCCGCCGCCCTCGACCAGAGCATCGACCGGGTGCCGATCGATCGCCTCGCGGTCTTCCCCGGTGAACCGCCCGAGCCCCGCCGGGCCGCGGATTTCGTCTCGACCATCGGACTCACGATCGGAGGCGAGCGATGAGCGCGGCCGTCGACACCCTCGTGCTCGGCGGTGCCGCCCGGGTCAACCTGCTGCCGCCCGCGGAGGTCGAGCGCCGGGCCCGCGTGCGGCTCGGGCGACGCTGGATCGGTGCGCTGGTGGGCACCGCGGTCGTCGTCGTGCTGATCATCGCCGCCGCCGTGGCCTACAGCGTGGTGGGCTCGGCGAGGCTCGCGTCGGAGCAGGCCCGCACGCAGCAGCTCGTCGCCGAGACGCAGAGCTACCAGTCGGTCGCGACCGCCGTGGCGACCCGCACCGAGCTGACCCAGTTCCGCGCCGATGCCCTCGGCTACGACATCCGCTGGGGCGCCGTGTTCGACACGATCTCCGCACACCTGACGCCCGGGGCATCCGTCACCGGATTCAGTCTCACGGCCGGCGCCCAACCGCAGGCGGGCACCACCGCGCAGCGCGGACTGGGCGGCTCGCTCACGGTCAGCGTCGCGAACCCCGCGGATGCCGCGTCCCTCGCCCGCGCGCTGCGGGGCGTGTCCGGCGTGCTCGCAGCGGACGCGGGCGACGTCACGTCGTCGACGACGGCGGGGACGCAGGCAGCGCCCACGTACGACGTGACGATCGACGTCGTCTTCGACCAGTCGGTGTACTCCGGCCAGTTCTCGCAGGAGGGGAAATGAGGAACATGTCGAGGGGGCTCATCTCCGCGCTCGGCGCGCTGATCGCGGTGGTCGTCGTGGCCGCGGGCGTCTTCCTCGTCGCGCTGCCGATCTATCTCGGCGCGACGGGAGTGCACGGCCAGGCCGATGCCGCGGCCGCCACGAACGACCAGCTGCAGGTACGGGTCGACGCGCTCGCCGCTCAGGCGAAGGACACCACACAGCTCACCCAGGCCGTCGCGCAGCTGCGTGCGCAGATCCCGTCGGCGGCGGGGGTCGATCAGCTGGTGGACCTCGTCACCACGGCCGCATCGGCAGCGGGCGTCACGATCACGTCGATCACGCCGTCGCCCGCTGTGGCCTTCGCTCCCCGCA
This sequence comes from Microbacterium sp. Leaf351, assembly GCF_001423825.1. NCBI lineage: Bacteria > Bacillati > Actinomycetota > Actinomycetes > Micrococcales > Microbacteriaceae > Microbacterium > Microbacterium sp. Leaf351. Next base: position 8,850 of record NZ_LMPK01000013.1, on the reverse strand, counting down.
CGAGCGAGGTCGCGGCCGCCGATGCGGCGAACACGGCTACGGCGGGCAGTGCCGGCTCATCCGCCACGACACCGGCGACGGGCGCCACCGCGGCTCCGGTCGGTCGACTGCAGGTGCCGATGGCGATCACGGTGACCGCGAAGGATGCCGCCCAGGCGGCGTCGTTCCTCGACGCGCTGCGCGCCGGCCCGCGTCTGCTGGCGATCGTCGGCACGAGTGCCACCGAGACGGGCACGGGCTCGTCGACGGGCGGCGCGCTCACGGTCACAGTCAGCGCGCTCGCGTTCGCCGAGACGGAACAGTGAGGACCCGCAGATGACCACCACGATCACGCTTCCCAC
>NZ_LMPK01000013.1:1576-8493 GCF_001423825.1 Microbacterium sp. Leaf351 | reverse complement strand
CTGCCGGCGGTCTGCCGCATCGACGGTAACCTCACCGAGGTGCAGGGGTTCGGACAGGAGCTTCCCGGCGATTGGGTGGAGGGTGCGCTCGCCGGCATCATGACGGCCGAGCAGCGAAAGCAGTTCGCCGTCGCCGGTGAGGTCGACCTCGCCTACTCCGCTGCGGGGATCGGTCGGTTCCGTGTGAATGTCTTCCGCCAGATGGGGGATGTCGCGGCCGCGCTGCGACTCATCCCCGACGAGGTGCGGTCGCTGAAGGCGCTCGGCGTGCCGGAGATCGCGCGCGACCTGGCGCTCAAGCCGCGGGGACTCGTGCTGGTCACGGGGCCGACCGGCTCGGGCAAGTCGGCGACCCTCACGGCGATGGTCGACATCATCAACCGGGAGCGCGCCGCGCACATCATCACGATCGAGGACCCGATCGAGTTCGTGCACTCCAGCCGGCACTCGCTCGTCCACCAGCGCGAGGTCGGGTCCGACACCGCGTCGTTCGGCGAGGCGCTGCGGCGCGTGCTGCGGCAGGACCCCGATGTGATCCTGTTGGGCGAGCTGCGCGATGCGGAGTCGATCGCCGTCGCGCTGTCCGCCGCCGAGACCGGGCACCTCGTGCTGGCGACCCTTCACACGCAGGGTGCGGCGAAGAGCATCAACCGCATCGTCGACGTGTTCCCTGCCGAACGCCGCGATCAGGTGCGCGCGCAGCTCGGGGACACCCTTCAGGGGGTGCTCAGCCAGACGCTCCTGCCGGGGCTGCGCGGTGGGCGTGTGCTCGCCACCGAGGTGATGGTGCAGACCCCGGCGGTCGCGAACCTCATCCGGGAAGGGCAGATCCAGCAGCTCTACTCCGCCTTGCAGTCGGGGTCGGAGTTCGGGATGCACACGCTCGACCAGAGCCTGCGCGAGCTTGTGAAGGACGGCCGCATCGAGAAGTCGCTGGCGCAGCAGTTCGCGGTCGATCAGCGTTCGCTCGAAAAGACGCGGGCTGTGCCCGCCGACCTCGACGACGAGGTGTGGGCGACGCGCGGCGGAGTCGCGCGACCCGCGAACTGGGGGGTGTGAGCCATGCCGGTGCTGGAGCGGTTCTCCTACCGGGCGGTCGCGCCCGGCGACGAGGCGGTCGTCAAGGGCACGATGGATGCCGCGAACGAGGCCGCCGCGGTCGGCAAGATCCACGCGCAGGGCCTCATCCCGCTCGAGGTGCGCTCCCTGGCGCGCACCGGGCTCCGGCGGGAGGTCTCGCTCACGGGGTCGGGTCGCGTGAAGGTCAAGGCGCTGGCGCTCATGACCCGTCAGATGGCGGCGCTCACGGAGGCGGGGCTGCCGCTGCTGCGCACTCTCGAGATCCTCACCGAACAGACCGACGACAAGGCGCTGCGCGCGGCGCTCGTGGGCGTCGTCGCGGACGTGGAGTCCGGGGCATCCCTCTCTCTCGCCTTCAGCCGGCAGCCGAAGGTGTTCGCGCCGCTGATGGTGAGTCTCGTGCGGGTGGGGGAGGCGGGCGGATTCCTCGCCGAGTCGCTCACGTCCATCGCGCGTTTCTACAAGTCCGAGGCCGAGCTGCGCGACAAGGTGAGGGCGGCGACGACCTACCCGACCGTCGTGCTGGTGGTGGCCTTGCTCGCGGTGCTGGGCATGGTGACGTTCATCGTTCCGGTCTTCGAGAAGATGTTCGCGAACCTCGGCGGGGAGCTTCCCGTGCCCACGCAGATCCTCGTCACGATCTCGCACAACATGGTGTGGATCCTTCCGCTGCTCGCCGTCGTCGTCATCGGCGGTGCGGTGTGGTGGACGCGGTCCCGCAACACCCCGAGGGTGCGTGCCGTCGTCGATCCGTGGAAGCTGCGCCTGCCGATCTTCGGCTCCCTGAACACGAAGATCGCGGTGGCCCGCTTCGCCCGGAACCTGTCGATGATGCTTCAGGCGGGGGTGCCGTTGATGCAGGCCCTCGACACCGTCGGCGAGGCGGCCAACAACGTGAAGATCGTCGCGGCACTCGAGAAGGTCAAGGAGTCGGTGCGGCAGGGCAAGTCGCTGGCGGCGCCGCTCGCGGCGGCGGGCGTCTTCCCTCCGATGGTGTCGCAGATGGTGTCCGTCGGCGAGGAGTCGGGCACGCTCACCGAGATGCTCGACAGCATCGCGACGTTCTACGAGGCCGAGGTCGCGTCGGCCACCGAGCAGTTGACCGCGGTGATCGAGCCCGTGCTGATCGTGATCCTCGGTGTCGTCATCGGCGGCATGGTGATCTCGCTCTACCTGCCCGTCTTCAACCTCTACGCGCAGCTGAACCACTCCGCCGGCGCGTGAGCGGTCGCGAGCCCTGATCGCATGCCGCGGCCTCACGCGGTGACGCGCAGCACCTCGTCGATCGTCGTGATCCCGGCGACGACCTTCGCCCAGCCGTCGTCGCGCAGCGGCACCATGCCCTGGGCGAGGGCGATGTCGCGCAGCTCCCGACCGCGGCTGCGTCCGACGACCTGCTGCTCGAGGTCCTCGGAGAGGGTCATCACCTCGTGCAGCGCCACCCGGCCGCGGTATCCGGTGTACGAGCAGGCGCGGCATCCGACCGGTCGGTAGAACGCGTCGACGCCGTGGTCGGGGCGCTCGAACCCTGCGGACTGCAGGGTCTCGTCGTCGAGGTCGGCCCGTTCGCGGCACTCGACGCACAGGCGGCGCGCGAGACGCTGGGCGACGACGGCGGTGAGGGCGGTGCCGACGAGGTAGGGCTCCGCGCCGATCTCGACGAGCCGGGTCAGTGCGCTCGGCGCGTCGTTGGTGTGCATCGTCGAGAGCACGAGGTGGCCGGTGAGCGCGGCTTCGATCGAGGTGATGGCGGTCTCCCGGTCGCGGATCTCGCCGACCAGCAGCACGTCGGGGTCTGCGCGCAGGATCGACCGCAGCGCGGTCGAGAACCCGAGACCGGCGCGGGGGTTCACCTGCATCTGGCTGATGCCCGGGAGCCGGTACTCGACCGGGTCCTCGATCGTGACGACATTGACCTCGGGCGAGGCGATCTCGCTGAGCGCCGTATAGAGGGTCGTGGACTTGCCCGACCCGGTCGGCCCGGTGACGAGCACCATGCCGTGCGGCCGGCGAATCGCCTCGCGGAACCGGGCGTCGTTGCCGGGAGACATCAGCAGTTCGGCCATCGAGACGCGGCGCTCGCTGGTGTCGAGGATGCGCATCACGACCTTCTCGCCCCACACCGTCGGCAGGGTCGCGAGGCGCAGGTCGACGGTGCGGCCCTCGAGCGTGACCGAGATGCGTCCGTCCTGCGGGCGGCGCTTCTCGGCGATGTCGATCTGCGCCATGATCTTCAACCGGGAGAGCACGCCGTCCTGGATGGTGCGGTCGGCGCGTTGCACCTCGTGCAGCACCCCGTCGATCCGGAAGCGCACGGTGAGGTCGGCCTCCCCCGGCTCGATGTGGATGTCGCTCGCGCGGTCGGTGATCGCCTGCGCGATCAGCAGGTTCACGAAGCGCACGACCGGGGTCGCGTCATCCCCTTCGTCGAGGGAGAGGGTGAACGACGTGCGCGCCGCCGTGCTCGCACCTTCGATGACGGTGGAGAGCTCGGTGAGCTCCTCGTCGGAGCGCAGGAACCGGCCGAACACTGTCTGCAGCGCGTCGCGCGCCACGACGACCGGGTCGACGACGAGGCCGGTGGCGGTCGAGACGTCGTCGAGGGCGACGAGGTCGGTCGGGTCGACGACCCCGACGGTGAGGCGGTGTGCGCTGCGTTCGATCGGCAGCAGCTGGAACCGACGGCACAGCGAGCTCGGCACGAGCGCGAGCACGGCCGGGTCGATCGTCACCGCGGCGAGGTCGAGGAAACGGGTGCCCGTGCTCGCGGCGACGCTCTCGGCGAGGGTGCGTTCGCTGACGACGCCGCGCGAGATCAGTTCACGCCCGAGCGCCGTGCCGTCCCCGAACCTGTCGACGTCCGCCGCGATCTCCTGCGCGTCGACGGCTCCGGCCGCGACGAGCGCCTGCGCCAGACCAATCACCATCGGATCCCCCTTCGGCCTCCGTGCCCCCATCCGTAGTGTACGAGCGCCGGGATGCCGCGGCACGGGGGTTGTGCGCGAGCGATCGGCGTGCTGCAGGGCGACGGGCCGCGGCATCCGTTCGCCCGCTGTTCACCGACCGTTGCCCCGTGGCTGTGAAGATGCCCAGCGCGACCGATGAGCCGGCCGCATCCCCCCGATTGGAGCTCCGTCCGATGCGACGTCTCGCCGCGCTGTGCGCTGCCACCCTCACCTTCGCCGGTCTCGCCGCCGTGCCCGCCGCCGCGGTCGCCGTCGAGCCCCTGCCGACTCTCGTCATCAACGAGGTCGAATCCAATGGCGGAACCCCCGGCGACTGGATCGAGCTCTACAACACGGGCGACGCGCCGGTGGATGCCGCGGGGCTCGTGCTGAAGGACAACGACGACACCCATCGGTTCGAGATCCCGGCGGGCACCATGATCGCCGCGCACAGCGCTGCGGCGTTCGACGTCGAGACCGCGTACGGGCTCGGCAAGGCCGACTCGGCGCGGCTGTACCTCGGCGACGGCTCGACGCTGATCGACTCCTACTCCTGGACGGCGCATGCCGACGAGACGTACGGGCGCTGCCCCGACGGCATCGGCGCCTTCGTCGACACCGATGCCGCGACAAAGGGGGCGCCCAACCAGTGCCCGCCGCCGGCGGGGGCCGCAGACATCCGCATCAACGAGGTCGAGTCCAACGGGGGCACACCGGGCGACTGGGTCGAGCTCTACAACACCGGTTCGGCGGCGGTCGACCTGACCGGGTGGATCTTCCGTGACAACGACGACAGCCACACGCTGCTCGTGCCTGCGCAGACGCTGCAGCCGGGCGCCTACACGTGGTTCCAGACCGACGTCGCGAACGGGTTCGGGCTCGGCTCGGCCGACTCGGCGCGGCTGTTCCTGCCGGACGGCACCACGGTCATCGACTCCTACACCTGGTCGGCGCACGCCGCGACGACCTACGGCCGCTGCCCCGATGGCACCGGCGCGTTCGTCACCACGCTCTCGTCGACGCAGGGTTCCGCGAACGACTGCCAGCCGCTGCGCCTGAGCGAGATCGAGTCGAGCGGCGGCACGCCCGGCGACTGGATCGAGCTGGTCAACCTGTCGAACACGGATGTCGACGCCTCCGGCTATGTGCTGAAGGACAACGACGACAGCCATGTCTTCACGATCCCGGTCGGCACCACGATCCCCGCGCTCGGCTACGCGGCGTTCGACGTCGAGTCGGCGTTCGGGCTCGGGTCCGCGGACAGCGCGCGGCTCTTCTCGCCTGCGGGGGACCTCGTCGACACGTACTCGTGGACGGCGCACGCCGCGACGACCTACGCCCGCTGCCCCGATCCGCGAGGAGCCTTCGCCGTGTCGGCCGCCCCCACGAAGGGCGAGGCGAACTCCTGCATCGGCGAGGTGACGGTGAGCCCGTGGCCCGGCAGCGGCGACGTGCGCATCGTCGACACGTCCGCGACGGTGTTCGCCCCCGACGGCAAGGATCTCAGCGGTCTCGTGTACGAGGCATCCGGCACCGGAGAGCGCGGAACCCTGTGGGCCGTGAACAACGGCGGCGGCACGCTCTTCCGGCTGCAGTGGACCGGCACCGACTGGGCTCCGGCGCCGGGCTCGGCGTCCTCGGGCACGGTGCTGCACTACGCGGACGGCACCGGTGCGATCGACTCCGAGGGCGTCACGATCGCGGGCGGGTCGTCCGCGGGTGGTGTCTATGTGGCATCCGAGCGCGACAACTCGAACAAGAACGTCAGCCGTCCGTCGGTGCTGCGCTACGACGTGACCGGCGCCGGTGCGAGCCTCAACGCGACCGACGAGTGGAACCTGAGCGCCTTCCTCCCGGTCGGCCTCGGTGCCAACTCGGGTCTCGAGGGGATCGCCTGGATCCCGGACGCCGCGCTCGTCGCGGGCGGCCTGATCGACGAGAGCACGCTCGCCGCCTACAGTCCGGCGTCGTATGCGGGGCACGGCGATGGCCTGTTCTTCGTCGGCGTCGAGGGCACCGCGAAGGTCTACGCCGTGGCGCTTCTGCCCGGCGGCGTCTCGAAGCTCGTGGCGACGATCGATCCCGGACTCGGGGTCGTCGCCGAGGTCGCCTACGACGCCGCGTCGGATCAGCTGTGGGCGCTGTGCGACGACGCGTGCAACGGCGAGGCGGCGATGCTGCAGATCGCGGACTCGGGCCCGCACGCGGGTTCGTTCCAGGTCGCGGAGCGCTACGCGAACCCGGCCGGGATGCTCGACTCGATCGCGAACGAGGGCTTCGCGTTCGCGACCGCCGACCTGTGCGTCGACGGTACGAAGCCGGTCTTCTACGCCGACGACAATGGCACCGACGATCACGCGCTGCGCGAGGGGTCGATCGACTGCACCGCGGTGCCCGGAGGCACAGACCCCGGCGACGGATCGGGCGGCGGGACGCCGGGCGACGGCTCGGGTGGTGGGTCGGGCGGCGGGACCCCCGGTGACGGCTCGGGTGGTGCCGGCGGCCTCGCGCCGAGCGGACCGGATGCCTCGGTGCCCGCGGCCCCGGGTGAGGGTGATCTGATCGACGCGAACCGTGGCGGCGCCACCGCCCCCGGATCTGCCGTCGCCGGCTCGGTCGTGACGATTGCGGTCGATCCGGCGCACGCGGGCAAGATCGTGCACGGCTGGATCTTCTCGACCCCCACCTACCTCGGCGTGGGTGTGGTCGCGCTGGACGGCTCGGTGTCGTTCACCATCCCGGCGGGCTTGCCGGCCGGCGATCACCGCATCGCGGTGGTCGACGCGAGCGGCGCCGTGCTCGGCTGGAGCCCGCTGACGGTCGAGCTCGCGCAGACCGGCGCGGCGGCCTCGGGCTGGCTGCCCGCAGGCGCGCTGCTCCTCGGCGTCGGCG
>NZ_LMPK01000013.1:557-1550 GCF_001423825.1 Microbacterium sp. Leaf351 | reverse complement strand
CCCGCCGAATCCATCTCTCGGCGCCGATTCCAGCCGTCAGCGGTGCTGCGAGGGGGTGGAGTCGGCGGGGCGGGGTGGATTCGATGAGGCGCCGCCGGGAGTGCGCGAGCGTTCGCCGTCGCGCCGCCGCATCCTCCCCGGCTGGCGGGGGAGCGGGCGGGCTCCACAGATGCCGCGGGAGGCCTCGCCGACGGATCGGGGCGGCGCAGAGTGAGGCGATGGATGTCCCCGCCGCCCGCCGCGCGATTCGCACCCGCGCCGCGCTGCTCCGATTCGGCATGGCCGAACGCGAGCTGAGCCGCCGCGTCGAGTCGGGGTCGCTGCGTCGTCTGGGGCGCGGACTCTATGCCGATGCCGCTTCGATCGACGCGCTGCGGCCGGAGGACCGCCATCTTGTGCACATCGCCGCGTTCGATCGCCGTGAATCGGGTGCCGCGCACGTGTTCTCCCATCTGTCGGCAGCGGTCCTGCATGGGCTTCCGGTCTACGGAACCCGCACGCACCCGGTGCACGTGTCGTCGACGGCCGTCGACGGGCGAGTGTCGGCTCATCCACGCATCGCCCGACATCGCCGCGACCTCGACCCAGTGCATGTCACGAGCGTCGGTGGCGTCAGATGCACGGATCTCGCGCTGACAGTCGCGGATGTCCTCGCCACCGAGTCGCCGGAGATCGCTGTGTCGGTCATCGATGCCGCGCTTCGGGGCGTGGCGTGGGTCGATTCCTCGCACACCTACGACGATGTCGCTCACGACGGGTTCTGCCGTGAGGTGGCAGCGCATCTGCCGCCGGGGCGTCGCGGGGTGCGACGCGCGCGGCGCATCCTCGAGATGGCCGACGGTCGCGCTCAGCTCCCCGCGGAGAGCGTTAGTCGACTTCGCCTCCTCGATGCGGGCTTCGCGCGCCCGCGTCTCCAGGTGCCGGTCGGCGGTCCCCGCGGCGAGACGTTCTATGTCGACATGTCGCTGGACGACGTCGACGCGTGGGCCGAGG
>NZ_LMPK01000013.1:0-518 GCF_001423825.1 Microbacterium sp. Leaf351 | reverse complement strand
GCTGTGGCGCGAGAAGGAGCGTGAGGATTGGATTCGGGGTGTCACAGGTCGCCGGGTCATCCGCTGGGGGTCCGCCGACATCGCGACTCCCGATCGATTCCTCGCGCGTCTCGCCGCGTTCGGCGTGCGCCCGCCTCACTAGCTCGCCCCGCTCGCCCCGCCCCGCCCCGCCCGCCCCGCTCGCCGCGCCGCCGCCTTCCGCGCCACCGCTCCGCGAATCCACTCTTCTCCGCCGAATCCACCGCACAACTCCCCTCCGGCCGGTGGACTCGGCGGGGAAGGATGGATTCGGCGGAGAACGATGGATTCGGCGACACAGCATGGATGTCGCGCCGTCATCGCGGGCGCGCCGAGCCTCGCGCTCGTGCTCGGCGCCGAATCCACACCCCAGCGCCGAATCCACGCCCCAGCGTCGAATCCACGCCCCCGCGCCGAATGCATACCTCCGCCCCGCCGGCGGCGACCGGATTCGGCGAGAAGTCGTTGACTCGGCGAAAGCGGATGGGCGTCACGCCGGG
>NZ_LMPK01000012.1:87812-88040 GCF_001423825.1 Microbacterium sp. Leaf351 | reverse complement strand
CCACCGGAAACAACCGAAGTGACACCACACCACGGGACTTGACCCTCTTTCGCCCCCTCCACGGTCCGGAATTCTGCACAGTTCGTCACGTCGAACGCACAACCTTCAACCCGCCCTTCAACCAGGGACTTATTCACACCCGTGGATAGTGTTAATACCTGATCAGATGGAAAAAAATAGCGGAAAATCGTTGCGGGGGACACGGCTGTCCACAAGCTGTTCCCACAG
>NZ_LMPK01000012.1:85488-87785 GCF_001423825.1 Microbacterium sp. Leaf351 | reverse complement strand
CGCGAGAGCGGTGTCGGCGCCCGGTGTTCCAATGGGGGAACTCGGGTGGAAACGACTCACGCGAACCACCGAGACGATGGAATGACGGGGATGCCGCGGCATCCCGAACTGCTGGAGGGGAGCCCGGATGACGCTGGCCGACATCTCGGATGAGCGCTGGGGCGGACCACGCCAGAACGAGCGCACGCCCCCGCATGACGCGCTGGCGGAACAGAGCACCCTCGGCGGCATGATGCTCTCCAAGGACGCGGTCGCCGACGTCATCGAGACACTGCGCGGTGTCGACTTCTACGTGCCGAAGCACGAGCTGATCTTCGACGCGATCCACTCGCTCTACGCGCACGGCGAGCCGACCGACGTCGTCGCCGTCACCGACGAGCTCATCAAGAGCGGCGACCTGCAGCGCGCCGGCGGCGCCGACTACCTGCACAGCCTGACCTCGATCGTGCCGACCGCGGCCAACGCCGGCTACTACGCGGGCATCGTCTCGGAGCGGGCGCTGCTGCGCCGCCTCGTCGAGGCCGGAACCCGCATCGTGCAGATGGGCTACTCGGGGCAGGGCGAGGCCGTCGACCTCGTCAACAGTGCGCAGGCCGAGATCTACTCGGTGACCGGTGCCCAGGAGGCGGAGGACTACGTCGCGCTGACGTTCGCCGTCGACGCGGCCGTCGAGGAGATCGAGGCGGCCCGTGGCCGCGACGGTCAGATGACCGGCATCCCGACCGGGTTCCAGTCGCTCGACGAACTCACCAACGGCCTCCACGGCGGTCAGATGATCGTCGTCGCCGCCCGTCCCGCCATGGGCAAGTCGACGCTCGCGCTCGACTTCGCGCGGGCCGCGGCCATCAAGCATGACATGCCGACGATCTTCTTCTCACTCGAGATGGGGCGCAGCGAGATCGCGATGCGTCTGCTCAGCGCGGAAGGATCGGTGCCGCTGCAGAACATGCGCAAGGGCACGCTCGACTCGCGCGACTGGACGACGATCGCCGCCACCCGTGGCCGCATCAACGATGCACCCCTCTACATCGACGACAGCCCGAACATGACGCTCGTCGAGATCCGCGCGAAGTGCCGGCGGCTCAAGCAGCGCGCGGGGCTGAAGATGGTCATCATCGACTACCTGCAGCTCATGACCAGCGGCAAGCGGGTCGAGAGCCGCCAGCAGGAGGTCAGCGAGTTCTCGCGGGCGCTCAAGCTCCTGGCGAAGGAGCTGCAGGTGCCGGTCATCGCGCTGTCGCAGCTGAACCGTGGTTCCGAGCAGCGCCAGGACAAGCGTCCCCAGGTGAGCGACCTGCGTGAATCAGGCTCCATCGAGCAGGACGCCGACATGGTGATCCTGCTGCACCGCGACTCCGTCTACGACAAGGACACCCGCCCGGGCGAGGCGGACCTCATCGTCGCCAAGCACCGCAACGGCCCGACCGCGACGCTCGAGATCGCGTTCCAGGGTCACTACTCGCGGTTCACCGATATGGCCGCGGGGGTCTGACGGGGCTTGTAGGTTCTCGGCGAAGATGGCGGATTCTCAGATGAAGTGGCGGACAAGTGGCGGATCCGTCATGTTCTTGAGAACGACGTCTGTAGACGGACGCGAGGCGCCGTATGTGCCGGGCGGAGGTTTCGGTCCTCGATTGGCCCCGCAAACTCCGCGACGTCCGTCGAGCGAGTTGCGAATTTCGCGACGTCACGGGGGGCGACGATTCGATCGCCTGGTTCTCGCGAACCGAGTGAGTGTCGGTGGAACGGCGTATCATAATTACACGTATGTAATTCCACCAACACCACGCCGGCGGTGAACGAGATGACTGATGGCTCTTCTGATGCGGCTGGGCGTGGGGCTGACGTGGTTTGGGCCGGTCGCCTGCAGGTCCTCGCCTTGGACGGTGGCGGCGCGAAGGCGTTGTTCACTGCCCACGTGTTGGCCCAGCTCGAGGAGGACCTCGGTGTTGTTGTTGCGGACTCGTTCGACCTGATCGCCGGTACGTCTGCGGGTGGAATCATCGCGCTCGCACTAGGCGCCGGGCTTCGTCCCGCGGAGATCGTCGAGCACTACGAGCTGCTGATCGAACGGGTCTTCCCGCATTCGCGTCGCCGTGTGTGGCGTCGCGGCCGTCAGTTGTTCCGGCCGGTGTACGACGCCGACGCGCTGCGCGCCGCTCTGGCCGGAGTGTTCGGCGATCTTCGGGTCGGCGACAGCGGGAAGCGCCTGGTGGTGCCGTCGTGGGATGTGCAGTGGGGAGGTGTGCACGTCTTCAAGACGCCGCACCATGATCGGCTCCGACGCGATTGGCGGA
>NZ_LMPK01000012.1:84660-85441 GCF_001423825.1 Microbacterium sp. Leaf351 | reverse complement strand
TGCGATCGCGGAAGCGACGAGCATGCTCGGCGCGTCGATCGGCAACGTCCGTGTTCTCAACGTCGGCACGATGGAGCCGGATGCCTCACACGGGAAGCATCTCGACGAGGCTGGTCTGCTCGGGTGGGCGAAGCCGGCCGCGTCCATGATCTTGAACGCGAGCAGCCGGGGCGGTCAAGGGATCGCCGAACACCTCGTCGGTAAGCAGAACTACGTACGCTTCGACGCCCCGACTCCGAGGGGTGCGTTCGCGCTTGACGCGGTGGACCGCGACGACGTGGTCGGGTTGGCGGCGTCGGCCAGCCGGATTCTCAGCCCGACGTACCAGGCGCAGTTCGCCGCGCACCGCGCCGCGGCTTACACACCTGCCTTCTCGATCCCTACCCGAACGGGATCGACATCCGAGAATCAACCGGAGGCCCACTGATGCAGCTCGCCGACCACTTCGATGTCCTTCTAAAGGACACCGTCAACCTCAGCCAGTTCAAGCTGGAGACTCTCGAGACGAGGGTGGACGCGATCTACGCGGCGATCGCCGCGGATGCGACGATCGGGGCGATGATCCTGGGGAAGACCCCGCAGGGATCGTGGGCACATCGCACGATCATCCAGCCCCAGAAGGGGAAGGAGTTCGACGCCGACTTCATGCTCGACATGGAGGAGAACCCGGACTGGTCCACCAGCCCGAAGACGTACATCGACGAGGTCTACTACGCCCTGAAGCGGCATCCGAAGTACGGGCAGATGCCCCTAGCCCGCAAGTGCCGGTGCGTGCGGGTCT
>NZ_LMPK01000012.1:81367-84635 GCF_001423825.1 Microbacterium sp. Leaf351 | reverse complement strand
TCACGGACTGGATGAAGAAACAGGACCAGATCGCCGGCGGCAACCTGCGCCGCGTCATCCGCCTCATCAAGTTCCTCCGCGATCACAAGAACTCCTTCACCGGCACCCGATCGATCCTGCTCACCACACTCCTCGGAGAGCGGGTCAGCGAGCTCAGCAAGATGAGCGACCCGTCCTGCTACAGCAACCTCCCCACCGCGCTGCGCACGATCGTCACGGATCTTGACGAGTGGCTGCAGGCTCGACCTAACCGGCCGTCAATCGCCGACCCGTCAGGATCAGGAGTCACTTTCGACCACCGGTGGTCCGATGAGACGTACTCGTACTTCCGGGACCGCATCCACGTCCACGCGGCCGAGATCGAGGACGCCTACGCCGAGCCGGACAAGGACCGCAGCGTCCAGAAGTGGCAGGCGCTGTTCGGCGACGGCTTCAAGGCACCAGCCGGCAGCGGCCCTGCGAAGTTCGCCCCGGCCGCCCCGACGAAGGAGACCACAACGGGGAGGTCGGGGCGCGCGGGATGACCAAGCGAAAGCAGCCGACCTTCGCGCCCTGGCAGGTGACCCAGCTGCAGGAACTACGGGCACTCGCCAGAGCACGCCCGCACGAGTTGCGCTGCGGTGCGGCGAGCGAGGGACCTGAAGGTGATGCCTGCGTCCCGATCGAGCTGAACACCGACACGATCGAGCACGCCGCGAACGGGTTGCAGCTGCATGGCTGGGAGCCTTTCGTGCTGCGCATCCCGACCAGCCCCTTCTCCCCCCCGACCGTGGAAGTCACCCATACCCGCTTCCTCGGGTTCCCGCACGTGTNCAGCGCGACCTTGAACCGGCTCTGGGGGTGGCTTGCCGAGGCCGCCGCGGCACTGTTCGATCCGTCCACGGCCATGTACCACGCCGTTGGCGGGGTGCTGCACCGCACCCAGGGCACACCGACGATCGTCGCCCGCGATGATCTCCCGGCGCTGCGCGTGACGACCGCGACGCTGCACCGACGAACCGACGCACGGTTGGATCTCACCTGGCGTAACCGTGGCGAGATGATCGTGCCGGTGGTGCGACTGCTCTCCGACCTGCCGTTTGGTGCGACCGAGTCGTTGGTGCCGTTGCTATACCTGATTGACTACCCGACCGCGGACGTCGCGACACCCCGCGCGTTCGGACCGGTGCGCCGCCATGCCCCGCTCGGTCCGGCGTTCACGACGATGCTGATCGCCGCCGCTCTGCGCAGCCCCGCGGATTCGCCTCAGTACTTCGTCCTCGCCGTCCCGCACGGTGCGGGCGGGCCACCGCATCTGCTCTGCGGCCGGCTCACACCCGCTGTCGCGAACGCGCTGCGCAAAGTCGGCCGGACGCGGGGCACGGCGCTGGACCTGAATCCCACCCTCCTCGACGTCGAGGTGCCGATCGAATGGTGCAACATGTCTGATGAACGAGAAGCCGTCACCACGCGACGCGACGTGGACCGTCCCGTCAACGGGTTCGCAGGAAAGTCCGTGCACGTGTGGGGGTGCGGAGGTCTCGGATCCTGGATCGCCGAGTTCGTCGTCCGGGCAGGGGCCCGAGAGATCACGATTTGCGACCCGGGTGTCGTGACCGGTGGGTTGCTGGTACGGCAGAACTACACCGAGACGAGCATCGGCGAGACCAAGGCCCAAGCTCTCGCCACACGGCTGCGGTCGCTTCGTGACGACATCGTCGTCCATGTCGCCGCCGGCGCGATCCCCGAAGACCTCAGCGCCGCGCTCGACGCGGACATCGTCATCGACGCGACGGTCAGCAACGCCGTGACGACCCTCCTGGACGCCACCGCAGAGGTGCCGGACCGTCGGGCGGTGATCGCCCAAGTCGCCACCGATGTCGCGTCCGGCACCCTTGGGTTGGTCACGATCTGCCCGTCCCGCGCTGGGTCGCCGTCGTCTGTGGACGACCGGGTGGGTCGGGTCGTGGGCGCCGATCCGGCGCTCGAGCTGTACCACGGGTTGTGGCGGGACCCTCTGGCCGGTGATGAGATCGTCCCCACCCGGGGATGTTCGGTGCCGACCTTTCATGGTTCCGCTGCGGACTTGGCCGCCGTGGCCGGAGTCCTCACCAGCCTGATCGGCACACACCTCGCCGCAGACTCCTCCACCGCCGGCGCACACCTGATCGCGTTGCCGCACGCCTCAGCAGGACCCCGACATCATTTCGTCCCCGTGACTGCCGCGGACATCAGCGAGGGGCTCGCTGCCTGACCGGAGCTAGTCTCAGGTTGCGTTTTGCCGCGTCGGCGCGGATGACTCTCCTGTCGGAGATCCATCTGCAGCGATCGCACCGGCGATGTTTGCGCGGGCGTGGATGACTAGGGCCCGAGGTCGTGGGCTTTCGTGTTGCGGCGTTGGGGTTGCCGACGCTCTTACGGCAACGAGGGGCGGCGCCGCGACATGCGGACGGCGGGCGGCGGACGCTTAGGAGGCCGCGCGCTCCGTTGTCGCCTGTCGATCCGCGGCGTAGCGTCGTGCCGCTTCCCACCAGTAGTTGTCGCGGATCCGGTAGAGCAGGGTCCGCTCCCCCGGAACGCGGCCAACGAATTCGAGGAAGTGTGCGTCGCGGAGCTTGTGGATCAGCGGGTGAACGATGCTCCCCAGCAACCCGGTCGCTTCGACGATCTGCTTGGGTGAGAAGGTTTCGCCTTCGAGTGCGGCGATCTCGATGACGACGGCGTTCATGTAGCTGTTGCCGAAGAACAGACGGGACTCCTCCGGTGCGATCGGCTCCACTATCGTCATGCCCCGAGTTTCGCATAGGTCGCCGACGCCCGGCACCTACGCGAAGGTGATTCTGAGGCATTCTCCTTCCGGTGTTGTCTACCTGACCTACACAACTTGACTCCGCTGGTTTCGAGCGTACAGTGAATGTGACATTCACTGAAACGTATGTCACGTACTACGTAAACGCCGTTGCCACAAGTGCGATTCGGTACGACGTGACTTACGTAATTGCGTGGGATTCGTTCATGGTTGCTTGTGTCGATAGGCCTCCAGGATGGCCGTATGTCCACAGATCGGTCTCCCGCGAGTGGTAGTTCGGGTGAGGTCTCGCGCCGGGTAGTCCTCGGCTCGTGACGGGGGCAGAGGCAACCATTCGGATCCGCAGGTCCGACGATCGCGTCGACGTCAGTGACCTGCGTGATCTTCGTGTTCGTCAGTTCGACACGGCGGTGCCGTGGCGGGAGTTTCGCTGGTACCGCAAGCAACGGCACTTCTCTGGCTCCTACTGGTCGGCGACGA
>NZ_LMPK01000012.1:80180-81362 GCF_001423825.1 Microbacterium sp. Leaf351 | reverse complement strand
GTGGATCTTGTCACAGCCATTCTTGGTCGACGGAGATGACCGAGGCACGGCGCGGAGGCACGTTCCGGATTACCTGCTTATTCACGCCGATGACTCGGCGTGCGTGGTCGACGTGAAGCCCGCCGAGAAGCTGTCGCGACCAAAGGTTCACAACTCGTTGGCGTGGTCCCGGCGAGTCATCGAGGGGCACGGCTGGGAATACCGGGTGCAATCCGAACCCAACCCCGTGATGCTTGCCAACGTGCAGTTCCTCGCGGGCTACCGGNCCCTTGGAGAGGCGGTGCGAGCCGTAGCTCCTATAGAGGGTGACATCAGGTTCGCGCGTTCCCTCGTCTTGCATCTGCTGTGGGTGCGGCATCTGAACGCCGACCTGACTCGGCCCCTGTCGACCGCCAGCCTTTTGACGCCATCTTCCAGAGAGGACCAGTCGGGATGAAGAAGACATGGACGGTTGCCCCGGGCGCACAGCTCGTCTACGACGGCGAAATGTGCACCGTCGCGGAGATCGGGGATGGAGCGGTCATCGTCCGCACCGCGGACGGGAGTACTCGCCGGCTGCGGATGCTCGACGTGCTGCGGCCTGCTTCGGAGGGCGGTACCGCGCACGTCCCGGGAAGACTTCCCGATGACGAAGAGTCGCAGCCGTTGATGCTCGTCTGGTCTGATGCGACCGAGTCCGCCCAGGCGGCCGCCCATGAGCGCGCCGATCATGTCCGCGAGGTACTCACCGGATACAGATCGGGAAGTCGAGAGATCGCCCGTGAGGGAGAACCGCGCTTTGAGTACCACCCACAACGTTCATTGGGAGAACGGCAGACCGCGAAGGCCAAGGAGCTCGGCATCGGGACGCGGACACTGGAACGCTGGGTATCCCGCTACCGCGACACCGGCGAGGCGGGCCTGATCGACACCCGCAGGTCTCGGACGGGCGCGGCCCTGACGAACTTCGATCCGCGCTGGGTCGACGCCGCCCGGACCGTGATCGATGAACAGGGCAACCAGTCCAAGGTGCAGAAGAAGATCATCCTCGCCCGCATCGCCGCCCGCGTCGAGCGCGTCCACGGACCCGAGGTCGTCACCCTCCCGTCGACCGCCAGCGGATACCGGGCATTGGACGAGCTCTCCCGAGGCCGAGCAACGTTCTCCGGGTCCACGAAAGCCAAACGATCAATAGCGAACCGG
>NZ_LMPK01000012.1:78923-80128 GCF_001423825.1 Microbacterium sp. Leaf351 | reverse complement strand
GCATCCTCGGACTGAGACTCACGCCGGGTTCCACGAAGTCCATCGACGTGTCCGGCGTCCTCGCCGAAGCTATGCAGCCCTTCGAGATCCCGAAGAGCTGGGGCACGCCAGCTCGTTGGCCGTACCACGGGCTCCCCGACACGGTGCTCGTCGACCCCGCCCGCACCGGTGTTGCCCGGTTCACTCGGGCGGGCATCCTGCCGGAAACGATCGTGATCGATCACGGCCGCCCGTTCCTGTCCGAACACGTCACCACGGCATGCGCTCGGCTAGGAATCNCCCTCGACTCACTCCTCCAAGAGCTCCCTGGCTACAAGGGCGCTGACGTGTCCGGTCGCGGCGACGACATCGAGGCTGAGGCGGTGTACACGGTCCCGCAGTTGGAGCAGATCATCCGCGAGTGGATCGCGACGGTTTATCACCTCCGGCCGCACGATTCCCTCGTCGACCCTGGGTTGCCCGGTGTGAAGATGAGCCCTGCACAACGGTACGACCAGGGCCTCGCGGTGGCGGGGGCGCTGCGGATGCCGGCAGACCGGAACGTGCTCCTGGAACTGTTGCCGGTGGTGAAGCGGCAGTTCAATCACTACGGGGTAGAGATCCACAAGCTGCGCTACACCGGTGATTCCGTCGCGAAGTACCGCAACCGTGCCCGGTCGATCCACCGTGACAAGGGCACGGAGTGGCCGTTCGTGGTGAACCCGGACGACCTCACCAAGATCTACTTTCACGACCCGGAGGATCACACCTGGCACACCCTCGAGTGGGAGCATAAAGGCAGCTTCGACACGCCCTTCAGCCTTGACGCTTTGGAGTACGCGAAGAAGATCGCGGTTCGCCAGGGTCGTCCCTCACGGGTCGACGATGTCGCGGCGCAGCTGCTGGAGGACTGGGGCGCCGGGCGTGGGTTGACCCCTTCGGAGCGGCGTATGAGCGCCCGGATGGCCGCCCAGCTGAATGAGCGGGAGCCCGACCCAGACGGGGTGTGGTCGCTGCGCACGGTCCAGCGGCTGCTGGACGCGGAACTGTCGAGCTCATCTGATCTCGCCACCGAGCTCAGCGGCCCCATGCAGGACCCCGGTCGTCGGGTGGCCTCGCCGGACACCGGCGATGACGACGATGAGGACGACATCGACGAACCAACCATCCGCGCCGATTATCACTTCGAACCGATGGAGATGCTCCGATGACGTCCCCAAGTGCGC
>NZ_LMPK01000012.1:75226-78902 GCF_001423825.1 Microbacterium sp. Leaf351 | reverse complement strand
CCCGCCTACAGCTGGATTCGTTGCCGGCTCGCGAACGCGCGGCGTACGACCTGGAGCGGCGAGTTTGGCATGCGAACATCCTGCTGCGCACCCGGCAGGTGGAGGACATCGAGGTGCAATTGGCGGACATCCTCGACTCGAACCTGCAGGACTCCGACCGGGTCAAGTCCGCCGCAGCGATTGACGCGCCGCCAGCGTTGGGGAAGTCGACCGTGGTGAACAACTTCGGCCGGATGTTCCATCAGCAGCGGAACGCGGAGGTCGGGGACTGGTTGGACCCGGACAGGGATATTCGGCACTTGCCGGTGTGCCACGTCACGTTGACCGGGCGGCTGACGATCAAAGGGCTGCACATGATGATCCTCGGCTTCTACGCCCACCCCGCCACCGCCGGCATCCTGCACCGGTCGATGGCCGGCCGTGACCTGGCGCGGGCGGCAGCGGAATGCATCGAACGACACGACACCCGGCTGGTGATCATCGACGACCTGCACTTCCTGAACATGNCCTTCCTGTTCGCCGGCGTCGCCCTGCGCGCCCGCGGCCTGGTAGGTGAAGGTGAGACCGGGAGGGAAGCGGCGATGGCACAGACATTCCGCCGGTGGACGGTGCTCGGGTTGAGCCCGTTCACTCTCGCCCACAAACGCGGCAGGGAGGAATGGGGCCGGTTGCTATTCGGCATCGAACAATCCCTCGTCCTCACCGACGCTCGCCCTGGGATGCTGGTGGACCTATCGCGGTACCTGTTCGCCCGCACCACTGGAAACATCGGCTCCCTGATGGACCTGATCCGCCGCGGCGCATCTCGCGCAATCCGCACCGGCCGGGAATCCATCGACCGCGAACTGCTCGACGACATCCGCATCGACGAAGGCGCCGAAACCGAACGACGCGAGCTTGAGGCCAAGCTCGAACAGCAATCGCGAACCCAGAAAGCACACCGCCGCCGCAAGAATCAGGACGCAGAGGCGGCGACCGCATGACCACGACGACGGCAACGCCCTCGGATCAGGTGCGGGTACTGCCGTTCCGAGTGCGGCCGCTGCCGGATGAGCCGTTCGACTCCTGGCTGGAGAAGATGGCGGCCACCTACGGGGCAACGATGAACGAGATGGCTTGCGCACTCGGCCTCATCGAGCAGCAGAAAGGATTGGCGGTCTCCGCGACTGCATGGATGGCGGACATGTGGGCCACTACCCTCACCGCCGACCAGGCCTCCCGACTCGAAGCGTCGACGGGCATCCCCACAGATCAGTTCCATGAGATGACCAGGATGAGGTTTGCACGCCACGCGATCCGTTTCACCCGGCAGGGGCGGATAAGCGCGCAATGCCCGGCTGCGGGAACTACGGGACGATACTGCCCCGAGTGCCTGGTCGACTCAGGTGGGCGATGGCGGATGTCGTGGCAGTTCCCGTTCGGGTTTGCGTGCGCCCGCCATCGTCGCCTGCTCGTAGATCGATGCCGCGCATGCGATCGTCCCGCCCGGCAACGCGCTCACCCGCTCGCCCTCGTTCCGGTTCCCGGCCGCTGCCACAACCCGATCCCGGGTCCGCAGAGAGGCCCCCAGGCCAACCGATGCCGGGCAGACCTCACCGACAACCCGACACCCGCTCCCGTCCCTCGCGCCGTGTTGGAAGCGCAGCGGGCGATGATGCGGATCATCTCCACCGGGAGCGCACGGTTCGGGATCTACGTGGGCGCACCGCAGCCAGCAGTGGCCGTGCTGGAAGACGTCCGGCTGCTGTCTCGCATCGCACGGAACGCGATGGTCGCTGACGACGGCATCGATACCGGCGCGCTCGGGGAAGATGCCGTCCAGCTGTTCCGGGCGAGCGAGGATTGGACCCCGGCCGTCCGGGCGCGACCGGAGTCCGCAGTTGGGGCGGCAGCCGGTACCACCCTCGCGCTGACGGCATTGGCCAACCCTGAGACCGTTGCTACCCTCCTGCGGGGACGCGTCGCGCAGAGCACGTCGTACACAGCCAACACCCCGCAACTACAGACGCTCATCGCCACCGCGCTGGGGCGACGCCGCCGTCCTACCGTGTTCCTGCAGTCCGCGCCACCTTCCGGGATCGGGCCGGCCGAACGCGCCCGGACGGTACCCGCACAGCTGTGGGACGAGTGGATCGCCCACCACGCGCCGCTCCGCGTGACAAACGAGATCGCGGCATCAGCACTGGCGGCGGCTGTCGTGTTCACCGGCACACGGCTCACACACTCCGCAGCCCTCGCTCTGCTCGATCCGGACGCACCGGTCCGGCAAGTCACGCACGTGATGCGTGACCTCGGCCGCAGCGCCCACGACGTCCACACGCTCCACGCGATCCTCCGGTTGGTCGCGTTCCTGGACACCCACGACGTGCCCGTGGACTACACCCGGCGCCGCTCCCTCGATTACACCGGACTGCTACCAGAAGCCGAGTGGCGGGAATCGTGCCGGGCGGTGGGCGTATCCGCGGGCGGCGGACGGCGGTGGCGGGTGGCTCGTGCGTTCCTGTACCGGACACTGTCCGGCAACCCGCTCCGCACGCTCCCGGCCGAGTGGGGAGCTACGGGAGTCAGCACACGATCCGTCGCCCGCTTCGTGAAAGCGCTGCCGCATGAGGGCCGCCTCCGGCTAGAGCAGATCGCCGCCGACTTCCTCATCGCCAACGGCATCCACGAGCCGATCACGTGGTGCCCTCCCGTCGCCGACACGGCCCGGACGGAAAGCGCGCAAACCGCCTCAACCCTGTGGCCGCCGAGCCGCCCAGCGCGAACAGCTGCCATGAAGTCCAGCTCGCCAGACGACATGGTGCGGGCGTACACGGCAGGAGCGTCGACGTCCGAGATCGCTGCAGATGCCAACGTGTCCCGGCAGACCGTGAGTCGCATACTCGCCGACGCGGGCACCCAAACCCGTCGAGGACGACCCCGCACCTTCACCCCTGATCCTGTCTGGTTGCGCGAGCAGTACGAGACGCATCAGCACACCATCGGGCAGATCGCACGCATCGCTGGATGCAGCGAAACGACAGCCAACCGCCACCTACGTGCCGCCGGCATCGACCTCAGACCACGTGGAGGACGGCATACATCATCCCAACGACGAGGAACGGGAGCGGCCGATGCTCGGATATGACGCATACGTGTACGAGATCGCGGCCGGTGTCTCCGCAGAAGACATCGGTCGGATCGCACTCGAATCGAACGAGGAAAGAACAATCCACCTGAATGCGGTGATCGCCCGCCGACTCGCGTACGTCCCATACCGGACCTGGGTCGACCATCTCCTTGAGTCAGCGAAAGATGGACGTGCGCAGATTCTCCACGACGGCGGCTACCCGTACGTGTTCTACGCGACCGGCGCCGACATCAAGATCAATTTCGCTGTGTCTGGAAACGAGGAAGTAGCGAACCTCGCAGACGCAACTCGGTACCTGGTGGAGGCGTGGGACCAGAGCTGAACCTGGCCGGGCGGGTGTCTAGCGGAATCTAGCTGTGTCTACCGTTTCCGTAGACCTGATTAGACATAGCTAGAGTTCGTCGAGATCGATCCCGAACTTCTGGGCAAGTTCGGCGAGCGGGATCTCCTCACTGTCGGCGGGACGTTCCCGGACGATGCGGGCGATCTCTTCTTCCTCCGCTGCATCCTCGGCATCCGCGATCGACTCCAGGTCGCCGACAAGTA
>NZ_LMPK01000012.1:71309-75199 GCF_001423825.1 Microbacterium sp. Leaf351 | reverse complement strand
GGAGATTGTGTCGCGCGTATAGCTGCGTTCGTCTCCGGGGACGAGCCAGCGTTCGGAGCCGTCCGAGGCGAGGAAGAAGTCTACGTAGCAGTTCCCGCACGGCATCCGGTAGACGCCTGGTTCGGTGGGGGCGGACTCGGTGTTTCGTTGAATCATGTCGTCGATCGCCTGCTCCCAATCAACCCCGTGATCATCGTGTGACATGCGAAACCCTTCCTAAGCAGAACAGAGCAGTCTGTCACCCGGGCACGGCCGCGTCCACACCCTCCACCGCGACTGCAGCAGAGTCGAACTCGAGGATGTATGCGGACGTGCTGTCGCCTGCTCGTGCTACCCTAAAGTCATCACGATCAGCCCGCTCGCCTCACGGCTCGGGCTGATTTTCTTTGTACCGTGGGCATGATGGTCGAGTACACCAAGCCCTGGCTGTCGGTGGACGCCCAGACCGACAAGCTCGTCAGCCGCGGCATCGAAATCGGCGACCGCACCGAAGCGACGAAGCTGCTCCGAGCGGTGGGGTACTACCGGTTGACCGGCTATCTGTACCCGTTTCGGCGTTCCGAACGATACGAGAGCGACGACGGAAGATCCCGGGTTCGGGTGCTCAACGAGTACCTGCCCGGCACCTCCCTCGCGCATGCCGCCAAGCTGATCGACTTCGACCGCGCACTGCGGATGCTGGTGATGGATGGTGTCGAGCGAATAGAGGTGTCCCTCCGGATGGAGATCGGGTACGTACTCGGCGAGGGGTCCCCGTTCGCGCATCGTGACGCGGACACATTCGTCTCCTCGTTCACCGAACTATATGAGGACCCCGAGACCGGCGAGGAGACGAGCAAGCATCGGGAATGGTTGCGGCGAGTGGACAGTCGGCTGGGCGGGTCGGATGAGACGTTCGTCGCCCATTTCCGGGAGAAGTACGACGGTCAGATGCCGATCTGGGCGCTGACCGAGGTGTTGGAGCTCGGTCATCTCGGTCGGCTCTACGGCGGGCTTAGCAACTCGCGCGCCACGAAGATCGCGCACGCGTACGCGGTGCCTTCCAAACGAGTGATGGCCAGCTGGATTGCCAGCCTCAACTATGTGCGCAACGTCGCCGCTCACCATGCGCGATTGTTCAACCGGAAACTGGTGGTGGCTCCCAGCCGGCCGGGCGTCGGCGTGGTCCCCCTCCTGGACCATCTCCGTGACGAGGAGTCGTCGAAGGCTGTCTACGGCCTCTACAACGCCCTGGCCGTCACCGCCTATCTCCTTCGTTCGATCGACGCCAAGTCTGGGTGGCCGCGGCGACTGGTCACACTCCTGGACACCTTTCCCGCCGCGAAGAACTTCTCGGTCGACGCTCTCGGCGTGCACCCGCGATGGTCGGAGATGGATCTCTGGCGCGAATAGCGACCTCCATCGGTGGCCCGCTCACACTCCCGCTGCCGGAGCGGTGACGCGCGGACGCAGGACGAGACGGGCTGCGCGATCATCCACGCCGCGACATCTCCCCGTGCTGCGCACCCGGTTGCGGGATTCGCGAAGCTAGGCACATGCCGAACACACGACACGCACCGCTATCAGAGGGCGTGGTGACGGCGATCGCCGACGCTCTCGGCGAGACGAGCATCGGGCTGACGGGCTCGGAGATCGGGAGGATTCTGGTGCAGCTGGGTTTCGATGATCCCGGCCCCGACATGACGAAGCGGCATCGCCTCGCGGTCGCGCTGATCAACCAGCAGCGCAAGGACAACGCAAGCAACGGCATCATCCGCTTCGTGGCCGAATCCATGTCCATCGGCCGCTACCTGGGCAGGCAAGAACGATTCGAGGAACTGAGGGATGTCGTAGACCCGGCACTGTCGTTGGCTGGGCTCCGTATCCGAGACGACGGCCGCGTCGCTCGTCTCGGACGCAAGGCGACAACATTCGATGAAGTCGCCGCGCTCACGGGTCGGCTCCTCGCCGAATCACAGCGTCGTGGCGTGCACGACCAAGTCCTCGCATACTGCCGGGAGGAACTGATCCGGCAATCGACCTTCCACGCCGTCTCCGAGGCAGTAAAAGGTGCGTGCGACCGGCTTCGCACCATGACCGGGCTCATCCTGGATGGTTCGGAGCTGATCGATGCGTGCTTTTCGTCGTCCAAGGGCCGGCCGCTGGTGACGATCANGATCGGAACATTCCGCAACCCGACCGCGCACGCACCCCGGGTGGCGTGGCCCGTCAGCGAGCCGGACGCACTCGATGTCTTCTCCACCCTGTCGTACATCCACCGGCGTCTCGACGCGGCCCGCACTCGACGACCCTGAACCGCTGCCACCTACGGTGGAATCGCGGAACTCTTCACCAAATCCAACGGGAACCTACACTGAGCTCTCGGGCGCCGTCCTTCTGCGCGACGGACCGCCAGGGTGAGGGTTCTCGATAGGAGCTGCAATTTCCACCGGCGGCGGGCGGACGGGCTATTCGTTTTGTCCGATGGGTCGTGTGTACCGGCATCTCGGGCTGTTCGTTGCGGCCACGTCACCGGCATGTCCGACCAGCTTGACGACTACATCACCCGGCCAGGGCTGGGACGTCGGTTTGATGGGTGGTGGCGGGGCGCCACCAGGCGGGCGCTCAACCTTCAAGCCGACGGGACGCGCGGTCAGCGTGTCTGCCGGGGATGGTGAGGAGGGCGACGGAGCCGATCACGATGGCGGTGCCGGTCCAGCCGAGCACGCTCTGGGTCTCCTGCAAGAGCCCGACGGACAGGACGATCCCGAAGACGGGCACGAGAATCGTCCATGTTGTGAGGATGTCGAGCCGGGACCGTTGCGTCTCCGCGTACCAGGCGACGGTGGTCGCGGCGGTGCCGGCCAGGGACATCCACAGCAGGGAGAGCACGAATCCCGGCGTCCATTCAATGACCGGCGGACCTTCGACGATCGCGGCGGCGACGAGGAGGATCCCGCCGCCGAGCAGCAGCTGCACGGTGGCGACGAGGAACGGGTCGGCGCGCACGGCGCGGCTGATGAGGGTGCCGGCGGTGACGGCGGCGGCGGCGGTGAGGGACAGCCATGCCCCGGTCCCGGCGCCGGCGGGCAGCACGATGAGCAGGAGTCCGGCGAGCCCGGTGAGCATCGCGGCCACCGATCGCAGGGAGGGACGTTCGCGGTAGAGCCACCAGGCGGGCAGCAGGATGAGGACGGGCTGGACGTTGGCCAGCACGGACGCGACGCCCGTTGTCAGGCCGATGGTGCCGCCGAACATGGCGGCGTAGGCGATGGCGACGTTCACGACGCCGAGCACGCCGATCAGCGTCCAACTGCGTACCTCGCGGGGGACGGGCGCGCGGCGGATGACAGTGAGGATCAGCAGAGCGGCACCGGCGACGAGGGCGCGCAGTGCTGCGAGCCACAGCAGCGGCGCATCTTGCAGCCCGACGCTGATCGCGACGAAGCAGGACCCCCACGCGAAGGTGATCCACAGCATCCGCCACGGGCTCGGCGCTCGCCGTCCGGTGCCGGCCGCGGTGGGGGTGCTCATGCGTCGTCGTCGGGGGGCGGGTTCGTGTGGTCGTGACGGGTCTGTTCACGGTGTCGTCCGTGGCCTCCGTGTCCGCGGTGGCTGAACAGGTGCAGTAGGGCGATCACGATGATGCCGGCGTAGGGGGCGGCCGCGGCGAGGTGGGTCCAGTGGTCGATGACCAGGTAGATGACGATCCCGGCGACGGCAAGCGCGATGATCCCCCAGATCCACACGCGTCCAGGGCGGGGCGGTCCGGCGTGCGGGGTGGTCATGACCGCTCCGCGGCGAGGAAGTCGTGTCTCATGCCGAGGGTGTTGTCGGTGAGACGGATGGAGGCGGCGGGGTCGGTGACGGTGCCGGTGAGGGCACGGATCGCGTCGATGGTTTCGGGGACG
>NZ_LMPK01000012.1:68908-71297 GCF_001423825.1 Microbacterium sp. Leaf351 | reverse complement strand
ACGATCGCCTCGTTGCACACCTGGTAGGTGAGGTATGCCTCGTCGCCGTCGACGGTGACGAGGTCTTCCCAGACCGCGACTTCCCACATGTCCCCGCGGGGTNCGGCCGAAGTCGCGCATCAGCTCGACCGTGGAGTTGAGGGCGACGAGCCCGTCGGACATGCGGATGAACGCGATGCGGGGGGCGGCGCGCAACGCGTCGAGGATCGGGTCGCGTGAGGCGCGGCGGGTCAGCTGCAGGGTCCAGTAGTGGTTGTGGGTATGCGTGCGCGCGCCCTTCGCGGCGATCGTGACCACGTCCAGGCCGGGAATCACGGTGCGCGCGTCCGGACCCTGGTGGGAGGGAATGACCGGTTCGGGAACCATCGTGTTCATGATGCCGCCCAGGTGCGATTCCCACGGGTCGGGGTGAGGCGGGCGGCGGATCTGATGCGCCAGTCGGTGATGGTGTCCGCGACGCCAGTCAACTGCATGTCGGGTTGGGCGTGGACGGCGTCGGCGACCCTCTTGCCGATCACGCCGTATCCGTTGACGCCGACTTTGATCCTGTCCCATCTCCCTTTCCCCTTTTCATGGTGTTCTCGAGGCCGCGCACGGGTTAGTGGCGGGGCCGGCGGCGCCGCAGAGTCCACAGCAGGTAGCCGCCGAGCGCGCCGATCGTGCCGGTCCCGGCGCCGATCAGGACGCCTTCCCGGGAGCGCCATTTCGTGTTCCCGCCGACGAGGGTGCCGATCCCGCCGATCAGCGCGGCGGCGATCATTCCCGCGACGACACGGTTGCCGACGCGTTCGGCGCGCCCGACGAGAGGTTCCAGCTCCGTCGCGCGCAGGTGCACCTCGAACCCGCCGTCTTCGAGGAGATGCCGGAGCCGGCTCAGGGTGGCGGGCAGCTCGGTGAGCAGTGCCCCGGTGTCGGCTCCCGCGCGCGCCCATCGCCGGGCCAGAGCCGGCAGGGACAGCTGGGCGCGGGTGAGCTGCTCAGCGTAGGGCTGCAGGGCGTCGAGCATCTGGAAGTCCGGATCCAGCCGCGCCGCAGTCCCTTCGGCCATCATCAGCACTTTGAACAGCAGCGCCGTCTCCTGCGGAAGGTGCAGCTGGTGCTGCTGAAGGATGCCGAGCAGCTGCTGGAGCATGATTGCGAGGCTGATCTCCGACAGCGAACGGCCCCGGTAGCGGGCCGTGAACGCGGTGATCGCCTGCCGCAGCCCTGCCCGGTCGACGACGTCGGCGGTCCGGGAGAGTTCTATCAGGGCGGTGGTGAGGGCGTCCGGGTCGTCGCGGGTGAAGGCGAGCACGATGCCGGCGAGGCCGTCCGTGGTCTGTTCGGTGAGCTCCCCGACCATCCCGAAGTCGATCAGCGCGAGCGCGCCGTCGGGCTGCACGAACATGTTCCCGGGATGGGGGTCGGCATGGAAGAACCGGTTGTCGAACACCATCGTGAGCACGATGTCGGCACCCAGCCGCGCGAGTGCGACCCGGTCGATGCCGGCGGCGTCCAGGCCCTCCAGGTCGTCGATCCGCACCCCGCTCATCCGCTCCAGGGTCAGCACGCGCGAGGTCGTGGTCTCCCCGTGCACGCGGGGAATCCGCACCCGCGCCGCGTGGGCGAACTCCTGCGCGAACCGTTCGGCGTTGCGGGCCTCCTGCAGGTAGTCCAGCTCGGCACGCAGCGTGCGGGAGAACTCCTCCACCAGCCCGGGCAGGTCGTACTGCCGGATGGCATCCCAGCGCCGGTCGGCGCGGTCGGCGAGGTTGCGGAGAATGTCCAGGTCTTCGTGCACCTGCGCGACCACGCCGGGCCGGCGCACCTTCACGACGACCTCGGTGCCGTCGTGAAGAGTTGCCGCGTACGCCTGCCCGATGGACGCCGCCGCCAGCGGCACCGGGTCGAACTGGGCGAACACGTGCTCTGGGTCGGCGCCGAGCTCTTCACGGAGCACGTCCCGAATGCCCTCCCACGGTGCCGCGGCGACGTCGTCCTGCAGTTTGGCGAACTCGGCGACCCATGCCGCGGGGAGCAGATCGTGCCGGGTGGAGAGGATCTGGCCCAGTTTCACGAACGTCGGCCCGAGCTCCTCCAACGCGACCCGCACATGCTCCGGGTTCGTGTAGGGGTCCTCCTGCCGGGCGTGTCCGAGGGCGCCGCGGTGGAACGGCACCAAGCCGCCCAGGCCCAGCACGCCGGCCAGGACGCCGAGTCCGTGCCGGCGCAGCACGGCCCCGATCTGCCGGTACCGGCTACCCCCCGCGCCCATCAGCTCACGCCCCTCTCAGCTGGCCCGTCGGCCGATGCTCGTTCCAGGATGAGTTCGACGCGCACGTCCGGGGCGAGCGCGGGGACGGTGACGACGGGGAAACCCAGCTCCTCATACACCTGCCCGAGCAGGTCG
>NZ_LMPK01000012.1:68567-68898 GCF_001423825.1 Microbacterium sp. Leaf351 | reverse complement strand
CCAGCAGGAACACCGTCGCGTACCGGGTGGCGGCCAGCGCGCCCAGCAGGGCGGTGTCGGGCTCGAGGTTGAGGAAGCGGTAATAGGCGAGCGAGTCCGGCAGGGCACGGTCCAGGAACACCGTCTGTTGCGGGTCGAGGGAGTGCTCCTGCTCGATCTGCATGTCTACGACCGCGCGCTGGAACTCGCTCTGCCGTGCCCGCACCTCCGCAGTGCTGCGCCCGGTGATCCGTTGCAGGTCGATGTAGTGCCGGGCGTGCTCGATCGTGGTCGTGTACCCGCGGCCCCGCAGCAGGTTGACCGTGGTGGTCTTGCCCGAGCTGGGACCGCC
>NZ_LMPK01000012.1:66746-68553 GCF_001423825.1 Microbacterium sp. Leaf351 | reverse complement strand
CCCTGTACCCCTACAGGGTATGGTAGATTGTAGGTGGAGGTACGAGATGGCACACGGGTATGTGGACAACAAGCCGGCGCTGCTGGCGCGGCTGAGCCGCGCGGAGGGGCAGGTCCGCGGGATCGCGCGGATGATCGACGAGGACGTCTACTGCATCGATGTGCTGACCCAGGTGTCGGCGGCGACGAAGGCGCTGGAGTCCGTCGCGCTGGCGCTGCTGGAAGACCACCTCGCGCATTGCGTCGCGCAGGCGACCGCCGAAGGCGGCCCGGTCGCGGAGGAGAAGCTGCGTGAGGCGAACGCCGCGATCGCGCGCCTCGTGCGCTCCTAACCTCGCCCCACTCACATCGTTCAACGCTCTTGAAGGGAGCACATCATGACCGGACAGGGATTCCAGGACCTCGGACTGCAGGCGACGAGCACCGGCGCGGGGTGCGCGTGTTGCAGCCCCACCTCACACGGCGCGGCAGCCACCGACACCACCGCAGTCCCGGCGACGGGTGACGTTGTGTCGGCGCAGTTCCTGGTGGAGGGGATGACCTGCTCGCACTGCGTGCGCAGCGTGACCGAGGAGGTCTCCGCGATCGACGGTGTCTCCGACGTCGCCGTCGATCTGCGCGCCGGTGGCGTGTCCACGGTGACGGTGTCCAGCGCGACGCCGGTGGATGCGGCGCGGGTGCGGGAGGCGGTGGAGGAGGCCGGCTACAGCCTCGCCTCAGTGTCATGACCACGACGACGACGGATGTTGATCTCGACATCACCGGGATGACCTGCGCGTCGTGCGCGACCAGGGTGGAGCGGAAGCTGAATAAACTGCCGGGGGTGGCGGCGACGGTCAATTTCGCCACCGAGAAAGCCCGCGTGCACGCCGAGTCCCCGGTGCCGCTGGAGGAGCTGATCTCGGCGGTCGAGCAGGCCGGGTACGGGGCCTCCGTCCCCGCCCCACCGGCCACCGAAGCCCCCGATGAACAGGCCACGGTGCCGCGGGATGCGGAGTTGGTGTCGTTGCGGCAGCGGCTGATCGTCTCGACGGTCCTGGCGGTGCCGGTGGCGGTGTTGTCGATGATCCCGGTGCTGCAGTTCACCTACTGGCAGTGGCTGACCCTGACCCTTGCGGCGCCGGTGGTGGTGTGGGGGGCGTGGCCGTTCCACCGTGCCGCGGCGATCAACGCCCGCCACGGTGCGGCGACGATGGACACCCTGATCAGCCTCGGCGTGCTGGCCGCGTTCGGCTGGTCCCTCTACGCCCTGTTCTTCGGCGGTGCCGGGATGCCCGGGATGCGGATGAGCGTGACCTTCGTCGGCACCCCGCAGTCCGGCGGCCACGAGGTGTATCTGGAGGTCGCCGCCCTGGTGACGGTGTTCATCCTCCTCGGCCGCTACCTGGAGACCCGCGCGAAGCGGCAATCCGGGGAGGCTCTGCGCGCCCTGCTGGAGCTGGGTGCGAAAGACGCCGTCGTCCTCCGCACAGGTAGCGAACAGCGCGTCCCCGTCGCCCAGCTGGTGCCCGGCGACATCGTGGTGGTGCGGCCCGGGGAGAAGATCCCCGCCGACGGTGTCGTCACCGAGGGTGTCTCCGCGGTGGACGAGTCGATGCTGACCGGCGAGTCCGTCCCCGTCGAAGTCGCCCCCGGCTCGAAGGTGGTCGGAGCGACCGTGAACACCGGCGGCCGACTGCTGGTAGAGCTCACCCGGGTCGGCGCGGACACGGAGCTGGCCCGGATGGCCAGGCTGGTGGAGGAGGCGCAGACCGGGAAGGCGCAGGTGCAGCGCCTCGCCGACCGGGTCTCCGCGATCTTCGTCCCCA
>NZ_LMPK01000012.1:66557-66708 GCF_001423825.1 Microbacterium sp. Leaf351 | reverse complement strand
CGCGTTCACCGCCGCGGTGACGACGCTGATCATCGCGTGCCCCTGCGCGCTCGGGCTCGCGACCCCGACCGCGCTGCTGGTCGGCACCGGGCGAGGCGCGCAGCTGGGCATCCTCATCCGCGGACCGCAGGTGCTGGAGCAGACCCGCCGC
>NZ_LMPK01000012.1:64826-66499 GCF_001423825.1 Microbacterium sp. Leaf351 | reverse complement strand
CCCCGCCGCAGGGACCGACGAGACGGAGCTGGTGCAGGTCGCCGGGGCGCTCGAGCACGGCTCCGAACACCCCATCGGCCGCGCCATCACCAACGCGGCCAGCGGCCCGCTCGCGGCAGTGGAATCGTTCGCCGCGGTGGCCGGGCAGGGCGTGCAGGGCATCGTCGACGGCCGCCTGGTCGCCGCCGGCCGCGCCTCCTGGATCACCACCCAATGGGCGCTCCCCATCCCCGCCGAGCTCGCCGACACCATCGCGGCGGACGAGGCGGCGGGAGCGACGGTCACGGTGGTGGCGTGGGACGGGCAGGTGCGCGGGGCGATCAGCGTCGCCGACACCATCAAACCCACCAGCCGTGAGGCGGTCACCCGGCTCCGAGAGCTCGGGTTGACCCCGATCCTGCTCACCGGCGACAACCCCGGCGCCGCCCGCGCGATCGCCAACCAGGCCGGGATCGAGGACGTCCGCGCCGGGGTCACCCCACAGGGCAAGCTCGACACCATCCGCGACCTGCAGGCCGCGGGCCGGGTGGTCGCGATGGTCGGCGACGGCGTCAACGACGCCGCAGCCCTCGCCGCCGCCGACCTCGGGATCGCGATGGGCACCGGCACCGACGCGGCCATCACCGCCGCGGACCTGACCATCGTCTCCGGCGACCTGATGCTGGTCCCGGACGCGATCCGGCTGGCCCGCCGCACCCTGGGCACGATCAAGGGGAACCTTTTCTGGGCGTTCGCGTACAACGTCGCCGCGATCCCGGTCGCGATGCTCGCCCTGCTCAACCCCATCCTCGCCGCCGCGGCAATGGCGTTCAGCAGCGTGTTCGTCGTCACCAACAGCCTCCGCCTGCGCCGCTTCCGCCCCCTGCCCACCCCGACCCGTGCCGGCGCCCCCGCCACCCGAGAGCCCGCGCCCGTCCAGGCCTAACCATCGCTCGAGAAGGAGACACACCATGTCCCACGACCACGACCACTCCGGGCACGACCCACGCACGGGCACGACCGTGGAGGACACGAGCATGGTGCGCACGAGCATCACCATCACGAGCCGCCGGCGGGGGCGACGAACCTGGTGACCTGTCCGGTGATGCCCGGCAACCAGGTCGACCCGGCCTGGGCCGAGCAGCGCGGCCTGTTCCGCGACTACCAGGGCAGCCGGTACTGGTTCTGCTGCGCCGAGTGCGGGCCGCTGTTCGACGCCGACCCGGCCCGCTACGCGCACGCCGCCTGACCGGCCAGATAACCCGGTCGGAGATAGAGGGTGGACACGGCGGTCGGGCTGGTGCAGGCGTACCTGCGGGTCAACGGCTACTTCACCGTCGCCGAATACCCCGTGCTGGACGCCACCGGTCCCGGCGGTCCCCGCACCATCACCGACCTGGACATCCTCGCCGTACGGCTGCACCGCGCACCGGGAGCGTCCGGGACCGTCGACGCACCGCTGGACCCGGCCCTGGGCGCCGGGGGCGGAGCGGACATGATCCTCGGCGAGGTCAAGGAAGGCCGCCCGCACCCCAACCCGGCGATGCGGGACCCGGCCGTGCTGGAAGCCGCGTTCACCCGGTTCGGGTGCTGCGCCCCGACCGATGCCGCCCGGCTGGTCGCCGAACTGCTGGAAACGGGACGGACGGTGGCGCCGGAAGGGCACACGATCCGCACGGTCGTGTTCGGCAACC
>NZ_LMPK01000012.1:64351-64765 GCF_001423825.1 Microbacterium sp. Leaf351 | reverse complement strand
GCGTGTGCACACGCAGGGGGAGCCGGTGTGGGTGCGCACCCGTGACGAGCGCGCCCTGTATACGATGGTGCTGCCCGCCCCGGCCGGGACCCCCGGGGCGCCGACGGTGGTGTTCGAGGCGGGATGGGCGGCGACCCGCTCCACCTGGGCGTTGCTGCAGACCCGGGTCGCCGCGTTCACGCGGGCCGTGGTGTATGACCGGGCAGGGCTGGGCCGGTCCGCCCCGGATAGTGCAGGGCGCACCCTGGACCGGATGGCCGACGACCTGAACGATTTGCTGGACGGCCTCGAGCCGAGCAGCGGGTTCGTGCAGGTGGGGCATTCCGCGGGCGGCCCGATCGTGCGGCAGGCAGCAGACCGGCCGCCCGGACCGGGAGGCCGGTCTGGTGCTGGTGGATCCGACCGACGAGGCAG
>NZ_LMPK01000012.1:64188-64280 GCF_001423825.1 Microbacterium sp. Leaf351 | reverse complement strand
GGGGTTGCTGGAGCGGTTCTTCCGGTTCCTCGGGGAGGGGATGCCCGAGGATGTGCGGGCGGATCTTCACCGGGAGGCGTTCCGGCCCGCGG
>NZ_LMPK01000012.1:62983-64127 GCF_001423825.1 Microbacterium sp. Leaf351 | reverse complement strand
CCCGCCGGTGCTGCCCGATGTCCCGGTCACCGTCATCTCCGGCAGTCTCGCGGACGGGATGCCGCGACGGGTCCGGGATGCCGCGACCGCCGCCGGGCGGTATCGGGCCGCACAGTCCCGGCAGGGCCGGCACGTGGTCGCTGCCCGCTCCGGCCACTACATCCCCGCCACAGAATCGGACCTGATCGCTGCGGAGATCCGCCGCCTCGTCCTCCCGCCCGTCGGATAGCCCGGGTTGTCTGGCGGGCATGCCTGGTCAGGCCACGGCAGGGGGGCGTCGCCGCCGGGCGATCGCACCGGTGAGGGCGAGACCACCCAGCCCACCCCATAGGGTGACAGTGGAAACGCCTTGCCCGATGAGGACGGCGGGGGTGAGCCCGGCGCGCAGGTCGGTGTCGGCGATCATCGCCCCGGCCTGTCCGGCGGGCAGACCGGTGAGGGTGCTGCCGTCGGGGCGGATGATCTGGNNCCGCGAGCTGCTGCAGGTTCTCGTCCGTGCCGCGGAAGTCGGCATTGTTGGTCTGGAACACCAGCAGCTCCGCGCCGGCGGTGACGCTCTCGGCGATGACTTCGTCGTAGATCACGTCGAAGCAGATCGCCAACCCCACCGGCACGTCGCCGACGGTGACCATGGGCAGGTCGGTGCCGTGCGCGTAGTCGCGTTGCAGCAGCCCGACCAGGTCGGGAGCGAGCAGGGTGTAGAACGCCCGATCGGGCACGTACTCGCCGAACGGCACCGGGTGGCGTTTCGCGTGCGTCTGCACCTGCTCCCGCTGCGGCGTGGCACCGGTGGTGGCCGGGTCCCACAGGAACGACGTGTTGTAGATGTTGCCGCCCGCCGTGGTGGCCGCGTTCGCCAGCAGCGGGGCACCTGCCCGGGTGCTGATGCCGGTGAGATGCTCGGCCAGCCACGGGGTCTGGAACGGGTCAGCATCCAGCCCTTCCGGCCACACCACCAGATCCACATCCGCGTCGAGCACCGGGCCGGTCGCGTCCCCCTGCGCCCGGGCGATCGCCCCCACGGTGCGCTGGTCGAAGTACCCGGACGGGCCGTTGCCTTGCACCGCCCCGACCCGCATCGTCCCGGCCGGTGTGGTGGGAAACGCCGGGACCAGGACCAGCATCAGGGTGGTGACGGCGGGTA
>NZ_LMPK01000012.1:62662-62946 GCF_001423825.1 Microbacterium sp. Leaf351 | reverse complement strand
GAAGACCATCAGGAAGGTGAGCCCGCTCACCCCGACCCAGGACACCGTCTGAACGAGGGGGCTGTCGGCTTGGGTGATCCCGAGCCGCGCCCACGGCAGCCCCCCGTACGGCCAGGCGCCCAGCAGCACCTCCCGGCCCGTCCACAACGCGGCCACCAGGCCCGGCAGCAGGAGCAGGCGTCCGACCGGGCCGGGGGCGGCGCGCGGCACCCACCGGTAGGCGAGTGCCAGCGGGATGATCCCGACCGCGGTCAGGGTCCCTTCCACCACGGTCAGTGCCGCCC
>NZ_LMPK01000012.1:61147-62547 GCF_001423825.1 Microbacterium sp. Leaf351 | reverse complement strand
GGGTTGGGGGCGTCCGTGCGGGTCCTGGAGGGTCGTCGGGGTGGCGGTCATGGCCGGTCCGCGATGGTGCGGGCGATTACGGCGGCGTCCCGGGACACCCCGGCGAGGGTGTCCGCTCCGGGGCGGCTGTGGGCGGGGATCCCGGCGACGAACAAGCCCGGCAGCCCGGTCATCGCCGGGCGGGACCGGGCTGCGGTCGCCTCGGCGGGGAGCCAGTCGTCGCCGGGGTCGTACCCGGTGGCGAGGATTACCGAGTCCGGGGCGAGGGTGCTGCCATCGGCGAACGTGACCTGCCCGCCGTCCGCGCCGGTCACCGCCGGGGCGACCGCCACACCCGCGTGACGCAGCGCATGGTAGCTGTCGCCGAACACCGGCTGCACGGCGGGTGGGCGACCCAGCCAGGACGAGCCTGCCCGGGCGTGGACGGGGAAGGTACGGGCGGGTCGGTGCGGCCGTCGGGTGCGGACCGCGAGGGTGACCTCGTGGGAGGCGGACAGCTCTCGCGCCAGCTGCACCCCGCTGTTCCCTCCGCCGACGATCAGCACCCGCCCGGTGGGCACCTGCCGGGGGAACTGGTAGTGGGCACTGTGCAGCACCACCCCGGGCACCCGCAGCTGCTGCGCCCACGCAGGGATGCGGGGGTGGGTGGCGGCGCCGGTCGCGCACACCACGTTGCGGGTCTGCACGTCGCCCTCCGCGGTCTGCAGCTGCAGCACCGACCCGTGACCGCGGCGTTCCACCCCGACCACACGCAACCCCCAGAACGGGTCCACCCCCAGGGTGTGCTGCACCTGGTCCAGGTAGTTCGCGATCTCATCGGCCCGGGGATGCTCGTGCGGGTCCAGCGGCAGCGGCCGGAGCGGAAGCGTGCTGTGGCGGGCGTCGGACAGCAGCCGCATCGAATGCCACCGGGACGCCCAACTGCGTTGCCGGTCCGTGGCGGCGTCGACGACCACGAACTCCTGCTGCGGCCGGAACCCCAACCCGATCAGCGCGGCGGCCACCGCGAGCCCGGCCTGCCCGGCCCCGACGATGATCGCCCGCCGATGCGTCAACCCCGACCGCATCACCACCCCCTCCCCGCACAAGAGGGCCGGGGCGGGAACGGACGGAGGATGATCGCGCCGGCGCCGCGGCGGGACGGGGCCGGACGGGGCCGAGCGGGGCCGGGTGGGCGGTGACCGGCCGCAGCCGTCGGCACTGGACCGGCGACGGGGGCCGCCGTGATACGGGTCGTCAAGACATTCTCCAAACCTAGAAATCGGCATCACACAGCGCCCGCACACGGGCGGGCGGGAAGACGCCGCCCATGGGTGGGCGGCATGCCGGATCTCAGGTTCGGGAAATCGACAACAGCAGCAGTGAGGGCGCGGCCGGACGCCGCGACACGGGCACCGGCA
>NZ_LMPK01000012.1:59090-61067 GCF_001423825.1 Microbacterium sp. Leaf351 | reverse complement strand
CCCCCGCAGAGGACGACGCCGTCCGGCCCTCCACCGGTGCCCCCGAGTCTGGGGTAGAGCCGGTCGCGACGGGGGAGCCCGCACTGGTGTCGGCGTGCGCGTCAGCCGTGGTGTGGGAGGTGGTCCAGCCGCCGATGATGAGCACAAGTGCCAGGCCCAGGATGGTCAGCAGCCGCCCCGACCACCACCCCGCCGCGATGACCCGGTCGGGCCGGGATCGGGGGTCGCGGGGCATAGTCCCTCACTGTACCAATCCGACCTTTGCGTCTCCCGGATCCCGCCCGGCCGCAGGCCCTCCACGCCTTCGCCGACAGAGCAGCCACATCGCGTCCACCGGCACGTCGTTCTCGATTATCGCCGAACGACGTCCGTCTCCTGAGCGGAAGGATCAGTGCCCTCGGGGTGCGGTGGTGTCGGTGAAGGCGGGCAGCAGGATCGCCGTGATGCCGTCGGGGTCGAGTCTGCCGGTGCGGACTTCTTCGGCGGCGCCGTTGAGGACGGCACGGGTCGCTGAACTCCGCCGCGATCGTCTCGGCTGCGTCAGGTTCGCCCCACCGGGCACGTGCACCCGTCGGCACCCGAGGCGGCGCCGATTGAAAGAATACCTATAGGGGGTATAAGGTGTGGGGGAGTCGTGTGCGAGGGAGAGGCGGGCGAGGTTGATTCAACCGATCGACTATTTCCTGGTCGCCTGGTTCGTGCTGGTCGCGATCAGCACGATCTGGGTCGGGGTGGACCAGTTCCGTCACAACCCGGAGCCGGCGGTGATGAAGTGGGGCTTCATCCTGGTCACCCTTTACCTGGGGCCGATCGGGGCGCTGCTGTATGTGCTCGCGGACAAGGAGCCACGGCCGGGAGAGCATGAGGAGTTCACCCGGCCGCTGTGGAAGCAGGGCATCGGCTCGACCATCCACTGCGTCGCGGGCGATGCCACCGGCATCATCGTCGCCGCCGTCGTCGTCGCGTCGCTGGGCCTGCCGATGTGGCTGGATCTGATCATCGAGTACGCCGCCGGGTTCGCGTTCGGGTTGTTCGTGTTCCAGGCCCTGTTCATGAAAAACATGATGGGCGGCAGCTACTGGCAGAACGTGCGCCGCTCGTTCCTGCCCGAGTTCATCAGCATGAACCTGATGATGGCGGGCATGGCGCCGGTGATGTCGCTGCTGATGATGGGCCGCGACATGCGGGCCATGCTGCCCACCGAGTTGCTGTTCTGGGCGGTGATGAGTTTCGGGATCGCGGTCGGGTTCGTGCTCGCCTACCCCGTGAACGTGTGGATGGTGAAGAAGGGCCTCAAGCACGGTCTGATGACCGTCCGCCCCCAGCCCGCCACCCACCCCCAGGAGCATGACGCGCACGCGCAGCACAACCCGCAGCCGCCGGAGGCGCACGCCGGCCACGACCAGGCGGCGGGCGCTGCGTCGTCGCCGGGGTCGGGGCATGAGGCGCACCAGCCTTCTGGCGCCGGAGCGGTGACCGTGCCGCAGCTGACCGTGGTCGGCGCGTTCTCCGCGATCGCGCTCGTGGTCGGGATGGTCGCCCCCGCGAACGCCGTCAACATGACTCTCAGCGCGCACGACGTCGGTGGGCTGATCATGCCGCCCGGGATGATCATGACCCGTGACACCCCCGCCGAGGCGATGCGGGACATGGCCGCCGTCGACCCGCGGGCCGCGACCGCCGCGTACGACGTGGACACCCGCGGTGATGAGGTGCTGGAACCTGCCCGCGTCGAGGACGGGGTGAGGGTGTTCGAGCTGACCGTGTCGCAGATCCGCTGGGAGATCCTCCCCGGCGTCACCGTCGACGCGTACGCGTACAACGGGCAGATCCCGGGGCCTCGGCTGCAGGTCACCCAGGGCGACCGGATCCGCATCGACGTGACCAACGAGCTCGACGAGTCCACGACCGTGCACTGGCACGGCCTGGACGTGCCCAACGAGATGGACGGGCCCGCCGGGATCACCCAGGATCCCA
>NZ_LMPK01000012.1:57646-59079 GCF_001423825.1 Microbacterium sp. Leaf351 | reverse complement strand
CTCCCACGATCACGCCGACCGGCAGCAGGCCCTCGGCCTGTACGGGGCGCTGATCATCGACCCCGCCGACCCTGGCCTGCAGCCGCCTGCCGATCGCGAGTACACGATTCAGCTGCAGGAGTGGCTGTCTCGGGAGGGGCTGACCTATCCGGCGATGCCGATGGAAGGGGGCATGCCGAACTACTTCACCATCAACGGGAAGGCGTACCCGGCCACCGAGACCATCGACATGAAGGTGGGGGAGACCCTCCGGGTGCGGTTCATCGGCTCGAACACCATCGACATCCATCCGATGCACATCCACGGCGGCCCGTTCACCGTCGTCGCCCGCGACGGTGCGGCCCTCACCACGGCGCAGCAGTTCCAGGCCGACACGATCAACGTCGGGCCGGGACAACGCTACG
Organism: Microbacterium sp. Leaf351; assembly: GCF_001423825.1. Classification (NCBI taxonomy): domain Bacteria; kingdom Bacillati; phylum Actinomycetota; class Actinomycetes; order Micrococcales; family Microbacteriaceae; genus Microbacterium; species Microbacterium sp. Leaf351. The sequence continues at coordinate 58,675 of NZ_LMPK01000012.1, read as the reverse complement.
ACGTGCTCTGGAACGCGCTCGAGCCCGGCCAGTGGCTCATCCACTGCCACATCAACCACCACACCACCAACAACAACGTCGAAACCGACGGCGCCGGCGGCCTGACCATGATCATCAACGTCACCGAATAACCCCACGAACCGAAGAACCGCCGCCGTTGTGGTCGCCGTTGCCGCGTCGAGTCACGTCCGCGCCCTCCGGCAGCACAGCAGGCGGATGCAAGAGGTGCTCAGCTCATCGTGCCCGACCGTTTCGGTTGCCGGAGGCCGAGATCGCCCGCCCGCCCGCAACGGGGCGCGGTGACCTCGCCGTGGTCAGGTGGTCGCGGGAGGGAGGACGCGTCGGCGGCGGGCGACGGTGACGGCCGCGGCGACCGTGAGCGCCGCCGAGACGGCGAGGAGCACGGCGCCGAGGAGGATCTGCCCCGGTGGCGGGGTGGCAGCGGTGACGGGCTGGTAGAGGTTGCGCTGCTGGCTTTGCGGGCCGGTGAGTTGCTGATCGACGGGCACCCACACCTCGAGGGTGCGTTCGCCGGTGGCGAACTGGGCGTACATGAACCACAGCCCCGGTGACGGCAGTGCCAGTTCCCCGGTGAAGGTACCGGGAGGCGGGGTGCCGGGTTGTGCGCGCAGCGGCGCGGTGAGGTCCTCTCCGGCGCGGCGGGCGACCAGACGGGACGGGGTGAGGTCGGTGTCGTCGGTGAGGCGGATGCCGGTGATGGTGACGGTCAGCTGCCCGGTGCCGTCGCCGGTGACGGTCATCTGTGCGGTGCCGTAGGCGGTGCCCTGGCCGGGGTCGTGCGCCTGCGCGGGTGGGGGCGGGGCGAGGGCGACCAGCAGAAGGGTGAGGGCCGCGGCCGCGGCCCCGGATCGGAGGCGAGTCCCCGGCCGCACGGTGAGGGCGATCATGCTGACGATGATCACCGTGGTGGTGCCGACGGCGGACCAGGCGACGGGGGTGGGTGGGACGCTGCTGATCCCGGTCCCGGAGGCCAGCAGTTGCAGGGTGGTCACGGCGAGGGCGGCCACC
>NZ_LMPK01000012.1:57479-57546 GCF_001423825.1 Microbacterium sp. Leaf351 | reverse complement strand
GAGCAGCACCCACAGCACCACCCGGAACACCAGGTACACGGCGACGACGAGGACAAGGCGGGTGCGG
>NZ_LMPK01000012.1:55736-57390 GCF_001423825.1 Microbacterium sp. Leaf351 | reverse complement strand
GTCGTATTCCATCACGATGATCAGCGCCGCCCCCAGCACGCCTGCGGCCAGGGCGATCCGCGGCGGGGCAGGCACGAGCCGGTCGGTGCCGGTGAGCAGGCCGATCAGCACGCACAGGGTGCCGATCACCGACAGCAGGTGCGGGGGCGACCAGAGCACCGCGTCACGCCCGAACGCGGTGTGCCAGAACGCGTCGGCGGGCGCGGCCGCCGCGGTCGCGACCGCCGCAGCGACCGCGACCGCGAACCCGGGCGTGCGGAACACGGCGGCCACGGATCGTGTCGCGGCCAGCCGCCGCCACCCCCAGCCGGCGATCACGACCCCGACGGTGAGGATCGACGCATACAGCAGCAGGTGCGGAGGGATGAAGGTGCTGTCCCGGCCGAGGGTGGTGTGCCGGGAGTCGTCCCAATACGCCGACCCAACCCCGGCGGCCGCGGCCGCTGCGGCGACCCAGACGCCCCCGGCCCCCAGCGCCGGGGAACCGCGGGCCGGGTCCGGCTCGGACGGGATGGGGGCGCGGTCACGGCTGCCGTGTGGTCGCATGGTCTGTCCTTTCTGTGATGCGGCAGGGAGCCGGTCCGCCCCTGCCAGGCGGCTTACGCCATGGCCCCGCTCCCGGCGGCAGCGGGGTGTTAGAGGTGTGTTAGAGGGGGAGCACGGTGGCTCCGATGAGGTTCTGGATGCTGGAGGTGAGGAGTGTCCAGGCTCCGCTGATCATCGCGATGCCGGTGGCGATCATGAGGACCCCGCCGGTGATGTTGATGGTGCGGATGTGGCGGCGCAGGAACGTGATGCTTCCGGTGGCCCAGTTCAGGCCGGCGGCGGCGGCGATGAAGGGCAACCCCAGGCCCAGGCAGTAGGTGACGGCGAGGAGGGCGCCGCGGGCGGGGTTGCCGGTGGTGAGGCTGAGGGCGGAGATCGCGGCGAGGGTGGGGCCCAGGCACGGGGTCCAGCCGAGCCCGAACGCGATGCCGAGCAGGGGAGCTCCGGCCAGCCCGCTGGGTGGGTGGATGGCGGGTTTCGCGGTGCGTTGGAAGAGCCGGAACACGCCGAGGAACACGAGCCCCATCAGCAGGACCACGATCCCGAGGATGCGGGTGAGGAGATCTTGCCAGCGGATGAGCCAGGCCCCGAGGGCGCCGAACGCGGCCCCGTAGCCGATGAACAGGACGGAGAAGCCGAGGGTGAACAGTCCGGTCCCGGCCAGCGCCCGCCACCGGGAGACCCCCGCGGTGGTGGTGGTGCCGGTGAGGTAGCCGAGGTAGCCGGGCACGAGGGGGAGCACGCAGGGGGAGGCGAAGGACACCAGCCCGGCGAGGAGGGCTAGGGGGAGGGCGGCCCAGATGCTGCCGGCGGTGATGATCTCCCCCATCAGGGGCTCGTCTCGGCGAGGACGGTGTCGATGAGGGCGGCGAGGGTGGTGCGGGTGGGCAGTTGCCCGATGATGCGGGCGGCCATCCGGCCGGTGCGGTCCAGGACGATGGTGGTGGGCACGGCGCCGGGGGCGGCTTTCCCGGCGAACGCGGCTTGCACCGTGCCGGTGGTGGCGTCCAGGATCGACGGGTAGGTGATGCCGAACTGGTTCTCGAACGCGGCGGCGGTGTCGGCGCTGTCGCGCACGTTGACGCCGATGAACACGACACCGTCGGGC
>NZ_LMPK01000012.1:55317-55632 GCF_001423825.1 Microbacterium sp. Leaf351 | reverse complement strand
CCCGGCCAGAAGCAGGACGAGCGCGCCGAACACGGCGACCGCGGCGGCGGTGACGGCGCGGCGGGGTGGGCGTGTCAGGGTGGTGGGGGTGCGCATGCGGGATCACTCCGGTCGGTCAGGTGTTCGTGCTCTTGCTGGTGGGGCGGCGGCGGCCGGCGAGGATGGCGCCGGTGATCAGCAGCAGCGCCCCGGTCGGGTACCCGGCGACCAGGTCGAGCCAGCCGGAGGGCTGGCCGGGGCCGAACACTTCCAGGTGCGCGAGCCAGTGGATGATCGCGACGATCGCGCCGGCGGCCATCAGGGCCTGGCCGACCC
>NZ_LMPK01000012.1:53660-55274 GCF_001423825.1 Microbacterium sp. Leaf351 | reverse complement strand
CATGAGCGGTCCTTTCGCAGGGGGCGGGTCACAGTCCGGAGTAGGAGTGCAGCCCGGTGAAGAAGACGTTGACGACGCCGAAGTTGAACAGCACGGCGGCGAAGCCGACGATGCACAGCCAGGCGGCGCGGGTGCCGGCCCAGCCGCGGGTGGCGGTGGCGTGCAGGTATCCGGCGTAGAGCACCCAGATGATGAACGTCCACACCTCTTTCACGTCCCACCCCCAGAACCTGCCCCAGGCGCGGCCGGCCCAGATCGCCCCGGCGATCAGGGTGAAGGTCCACAGGATGAACCCGACGATCGTCAGCCGGTATGCGAGTCGGTCCAGATCCTCCGGCCCGGGCAGACTGTCCCGCAGCCGGGTGAGCCGGGAGGGGAGGCCGCGGCGGCGGGTGGTGAGCAGGTAGGTGAGGGAGACGAGGAACGCGAGCCCGAAGAACGCGGTCGCCAGCAGCGCGACCAGCACGTGGATGACCAGCCACCCGGACTGCAGGGCGGGCATCAGGGGGGCGACGGGGACGTAGAAGCTAACCGTCGCGACGCCGAGCAGCAGCACGGTCAGCCCGAGCACGGCGCTGCCCAGGTACGCCAGCCGCACCCGCAGCGACACGGCCAGGAAGGTGGCGATGATCAGGGCGGTGCCGGTGAGGGAGAACTCGAACATGTTCGCCCACGGCACCCGGTCCGCGGCGACCCCGCGCAGCACCACCCCGGCAAGATGGAACACCCAGCCCAGCACGGTCAACACGAACCCGACCCGCGCCGCCTTCCCCGCCCCCCGTCCGCCCCCCGGGGCAGCGGCGGCACCGGGTGCGGTGTCGGGGGCGGGGGCGGTGGGTGTGCCTGCCAGGTCCGGGTCGGTGGTGCTGGTGGCGCCGGCGGTGACCGGCACCCGGACGGTGACCGGGACGGCAGGGGTGCTGGCGCGGCGGGCGAGGTGAAGGGTGTAGGCGACGAATGCGGCGGCGTAGATCGCGATCGCCGAGTACACCAGCAGCAGGGACAGGGCGTCAAGGAACGGGGTCATCAGAGCCTCCTCGAAGGGGTGCGGGGGAAGGGGTGAGGCGGGTGGCGAGGGTGTCGACGGTGGGTTGCAGGCGGGGGTCGTCGCCGCGGGCGAGCCCGGCGACCTCAAGCACCGTGCCGCCGTCCCGGCCGGTGGTTGCGCGGACCCAAAGGCGGCGGCGGGGCACGAACAGGGACAGGGCCAACCCGGCCATCGCGACGACCGCGGCGATCAGAGTGGGGGTTTGGGTGGGGTCGGCGGCGATCTCCAGCGACGCGAATCGGGGGATCGGGCCGAGCTCGATCGTGCCCAGCTCGTCCGGCAGCGGAACCGGGGTGCCGGGGACCAACTGCAGGGCGGGGGTGGGGGTGCCCCGCCCGGCGATCTGGGTGAGGGTGCTGGTGTCCAGTGCGTACACCGACACCGGGACCCCGGTGTTCAGGCCCAGGTCGCCGACGTACACGTTGAAGGTGACGACCGGGTCCAGCAGGTCCGGGTAGCTGGACGCGAACGCCCCAGAGGCGGTGGTCGCGCGGGTGGGGTACAGCATCCCGACCAGGCCGACCTGCTCGGCCAGCCCGTCGGGAACCTTCACGATGCCCAAGCTG
>NZ_LMPK01000012.1:53470-53644 GCF_001423825.1 Microbacterium sp. Leaf351 | reverse complement strand
TTCGGACGGTGAGGGTGGGGGCGTACCCGTTGCCGAGCAGATAGATGTCGGTGCCAGCCACCGGCAGCGGCTCGTTGACCTGGATGCTGGAGGCCTGCCGGGTGCCGCCAGTGGTGGTCGTGACCTGCGCGTCGAACGTCTTCGGCATGCCGAGCGCGTTGACGTTGTCCAGGA
>NZ_LMPK01000012.1:53164-53433 GCF_001423825.1 Microbacterium sp. Leaf351 | reverse complement strand
CCGGCCGGCGGTGAACGAGTCGTACGCGATCCGGGTGGACGCGAACGTCTGCCCCTCCACCAGCACCCGCTGCCCGGTGAACCGGAACCCGCCGCCGACGCCGACCACGACCAGCACCGCCAGCAGCGCCACGTGGAACAGCAGGTTCCCGGTCTCCCGCAGGTAGCCGCGCTCGGCTGCGACCGAGTCCCGTCCGTCGTCGCCGCGGACCCGGCGGGTGCGGTACCGCTGCCGACGCAGCGCCTTCTCGGCCGCGTCCAAGACCGCAC
>NZ_LMPK01000012.1:52456-53099 GCF_001423825.1 Microbacterium sp. Leaf351 | reverse complement strand
GGTGGCGGATGCGGGGGATGACGCAGCCGATCAGCGACGCGAACAACAGCAGGTAGATCGCGGAGAACCACACCGACCCGAACACGTCGTGCAGCTGCAGCAGGTCCACCGCCCACATCCAGCCCGGGTTGGTCTTGTCGAACTGGATCACCCCGTTCGGGTCGGAGGAGCGTTGCGGGATCAACGACCCGGGGATCGCGGCCACCGCGAGCAGCAGCAACAACACCAGGGCGGTGCGCATGCTGGTCAGCTGCCGCCACGCCCACCGCGCCCACCCCGACACGCTCAGGCGCGGATTCGTGCGCTCCTCCACCGGCCGGTCGACGTGATCGGCGGGCAGCTGCGGGGCCTGCTCATTGCGGATCGACACGCGCATCCCCCCTCCCCCGGACGGGTGCGCGGCGGCGGGCGCGCCAGGAGGCGTGGGCGAGCAGCCCGACCCCCAGTACGGCGGCCACCAGGGCGGTGAGCACGTTCGCTTTCAGCCCGCCGGCGAGCAGCTCGGTGGGATCCAGCCGGATGGACTCCAGCACCGCCCGCCCCGCCCCGTACCACAGCAGGTACACGCCCAGACTCCGCCCGGCGCCCAGCGTGATCCGGCCGTGCCGGCGGCGGTGCTGCTCGAGCAGCACGATCACGGCGG
>NZ_LMPK01000012.1:51690-52434 GCF_001423825.1 Microbacterium sp. Leaf351 | reverse complement strand
CCCCGGCGGGATCGCGGGGGCTGAGGGGTCGATCTGCAGCCCCCACGGTAAGGTGGTGGGCGGGCCGAACAGCTCCTGGTTGAAGTAGTTCCCCAGCCGTCCCACCGCCTGGGCGACCAGCATCCCCGGCGCGAGCGCGTCCAGGAACAGCAGCACCGGGATCCCGGCGCGACGGGTGCCGATCACAATCCCGACCAGCCCGCCCAGGATCGCACCGAAGATTGCGATCCCGCCTTCCCAGATGTAGAGCACCCGCCACAGGTCCGCGCCAGGGAAGAAGTAGTCGCCGGGATGGGTGAGCACATGGTAGATCCGGGCGCCGAGGATCCCGAACGGCACCGCCCACATCGCCACATCCACCACGACCCCGGCCGGGTGCCCGACCGCCCGCAGCCGACGGCCGGTGATCAGCACCGCCAGCACGATCCCGGCCAGGATCGCCAGCGCGTAGAACCGGATCTGGAACGGACCGACCTGAACGAAGCTGATCCCCGGGCTCGGGATCAGCGCCGGAGCCACAATGAGGAGTGCGTCCATCAGGGCCTCACCCTCGCCGGAAGCCACGCCAGCGGGTCCACCGCTTCGCCTCCGGTGCGGATCTCGAAGTGCAGGTGTGCGCCGAAGCTGCGTCCACTGTCCCCGACCCGGCCGACCATCTGCCCCACCCGCACGGTCTGTCCCGGGGTCAGGGCGAGGGACCCTTCCCGCATGTGCGCGTACGCGCTTTCCACGACCTGCCCGTCG
>NZ_LMPK01000012.1:51262-51604 GCF_001423825.1 Microbacterium sp. Leaf351 | reverse complement strand
CCGCCGATGCCGGGTCGTTGGTGAATGTGTCCGCGGTGTGCGCGTACGACTCGGTCCCGACGGGGGCGGTCACCGCCACCGTGTAGTCCCCGCGCACCATCACCGTCCCGGTGACGGTGTCGGGGGTGGTGAACGACTGGGCGCGCACCGGGGTGCGGGTCGCCTCGACGGCGAACACCGGCTCCGGCGTCAACGGGATCAGCAACGGCAGTCCGGCGATCGACGCGACCGGGAGCATCACCGCGCCGGCGAGCATCCGGGATCGGGTGAGCGTGCGGCGCGGCGCGTGTCGAGGTGTCCGGGCGGCACGGGTGGGCCGACGGCGTCGATCGCGTCGCGTCT
>NZ_LMPK01000012.1:45566-51245 GCF_001423825.1 Microbacterium sp. Leaf351 | reverse complement strand
GGAGGGGGCGGGTTCGGGCATACAAGACTTTCCTGGATGAGGGGGACGATGAAGGTGCGCACGGTCGCCGTCACACGGTCCAACCGGGAGCCGCGGCCCGGAGTGCACGGCGAGAATCCGGGATCGGATCACCCATGGCGCTGCCGCAGACGGGTCGCGCTCGCCTGCGGGCCGCACATCGTGGACCGTCGGCGACATCACGCGCCGGCGGCGGCTCAGGCGGCGGGCGCGGGCGGGGTGCTGATCAGGTGCGGCTGATCGACAGCACGATCAGGGAGGGCCGCAGAAGAGGCGACCCGGACGTGAACGAGCTCGACCTGCCGGGGAGGGATCGCAGCCACGCCAGCAGCGACATCCACCCGTCCCGGGCCGGGAGCACCAGGATGAGCAGGGTCAGCAACGCGAGCAGACACGTCACGGCAGCGAAAGCATGAGACGTCCCGCAGACCGTCTCATCGCACGAGGGCGTCACCACCCCGCTGACCAGGACATCAGCGGCGGCATCGGGGGCCGCAACGACTGCGGAGGCGGACACGACAGTGCCCGCCTGGTCCTCTTCCAGACTCAGCGAATGCATCGCAAGCAGCCCCGCGATGATCGCGGTCACCGCGGCCAGGTAGAACCACAGGGCACGCCGGGACCCGAGTGCCCGCCGTCGCGCCACCACCTGGTTCACCGTCGACGCCCCTTCCTCGATCACGCNATATGCTGAGTGGTAGGGGGCACCCGCTCCCGTGCGTGGTGTTCTGACCGTGTCGCGGAGGCAAGGCACCGCTACCCTGGACGGGAAGGAGGTCGGTCGTGAACGTGATTCGCTCGCACGCGCGTCTGACCCCCGGGGTGCGACGGCTCCTGCTGGCCGGTCCGATCGCCCTGGCGATCATCACCGGGCTGCTGTCCATGCACGTCCTGACCGGTTCCCACCAGCCCGCCCTGGCATCAGAGACCAGCGCGATGAGCACGCACAGCCAGGTCGGCTCCGCACCAGCCGCCGCCGACGATACGCCGATGACCGCAGCTGCGGTGGAGGGCGCTGGAGGGCATTGCCAGGACGGGTGCGGCAGCCCTGCGGGGATGCCGGATCACTCGATGCTGATGATGGTGTGCGTGCTGGCGCTGCTGGCCGCGGTGATCGTCCTGCTCGCCCCGACGTCCCGTGCCCTTCTCACATACGCCGTAGCCCGCTCGCGCTCCCATACCCGGACTCTGCTGGTCGGATTGCCGCATCCCCGCCCGCCTTCACTGCTTGTCCTGTCCATCAGTCGCACCTGATTCCGCCTGAACCCCGGCGACCCTTGCCGGGGATGCTGCACCCTGCCCTCCCGGGCACTGAATCAGACCCTCACCGACTGAATAGACAAGGACACCCCTGATGCGTTTTCGTACTCTCACGCTGACCGCCGGCGCCCTGGCCACCGTGCTCGTGCTCGCCGGCTGCGCCCCCACCGACGGCACCATGCCCGGCATGGACCACGGACCCGGGGGGATGACCAGCACCGCCCCCTCCCAGTCCGCCGCCGCGTTCAACGCCGCGGACGAGATGTTCGTGACCATGATGATCCCGCACCACCAGCAGGCCATCGAGATGGCCGATCAGATCCTCGCGAAAGACGGCATCGACGAGCGAGTCGTCTCCCTCGCCGAGCAGATCAAGGCCGCACAGGACCCGGAGATCCAGACCATGAAGGGCTGGCTGGAGGAGTGGGGCGTCCCGTACGACGACTCCATGTCCGGGATGGACGGCATGGACATGGGCGGCGGGATGATGTCGGAGGACGACATGGCCGCTCTGGATGCCGCGACCGGGGTCGAGGCGACCCGCCTGTTCCTGAACGGCATGATCGCTCACCACCAGGGCGCCGTGACGATGGCGCAGTCGGTGCTCACCGACGGACAGAACCCGGACGTGGCCGCCCTCGCGCAGCAGATCATCGACGGGCAGACCGCCGAGATCACCACGATGCAGGACATCCTCGCCAGCCTCTGACCCGGTACCCCTCGGACGGGACCCGCGCTCCCGATGCCGGTCCCGTCCGAGGCCCCACCCTCGACCCCTGTGCGGTCACCGGTATCCGGCGTACCCGCACGGAAAGGACCTCCGTTCATGATCTCTCCCACCACCCGCAGACTGGCGATCACGGCCACCGTCACCGTCGCGCTGCTGCTCACGGGCTGCAGCACCACCCCTGCGGAGCCCGATGCCCCCGCGGGCACCGCGGCCGGGTTCGGGCATGTGCACGGCATCGTCGACGCCGGTGACAGCACCGTGCTGCTGGGCACCCACACCGGCCTGTACACGCTGGGCGAGGACGGCACCGTCACCGGCCCGGTCGGTGGCATCGACCTGGACGCGATGGGACTGACCGCTACCGGTGACACCCTCTACGCGTCCGGGCACCCCGGCCCGTCCACCCCGGCGGAGCTCGGCGCCCCCAACCTCGGCATCATCCGCAGCCTCGACGCCGGCGCCTCGTGGGAACCGGTCGCGTTCACCGGGGAAGAGGACTTCCACGTCCTCACCGTCACCGGCGACGGCACCCTGTACGGGATCGGATCCTCCCGGCTGCTGCTGCGCACCAGCAGCGACGGCGGGCAGAGTTGGGCGGACGGTGCCGAGCTGCCCGCCGTCGACCTGGCCGCCGCGACCGACGGCACCCTGTACGCCGCCACCCAGGACGGGCTGCAGCACAGCACCGACGGTGGCGCCACCTTCACCCCGGCGCCGGACGCGCCAGTGCTGTACCTGGTGGAGACCGACCCAACCGGTGGGGTGGTCGGAGTGGACACCGACGGGACGTTGCGACGCCTAGTCGGCACCGGCTGGGAGAACGTCGGCACCACCACGGGAACCGTCCAAGCCCTCGGGGTCACCGGGGACGGTGCGATCGTCCTGGTCGATGACCGCGGCGTGGTCTGGATCCGCGACAACACCGCCACCGTTCTCATCCCGGCGGCAACACCATGACCACCGTCATTCGCACCTGGCGCGACCCGAGCGGTCGCGGATCGGAAGGAGACCGACCATGACCCCCACACCGGCACCCCCCGCGTGGGCGCACCGCACCACTGATGCCACCGCCGAGCAGTTGGCGGCGGTGGATGCGTGGTGGCGGGCGGCGAACTATCTGAGCATCGGGCAGATCTACCTGCAGGGTAACCCGCTGCTGCGCCACCGCCTCAGCCGGGACGACATCAAGCCGCGGCTGCTGGGGCATTGGGGCACCACCCCGGGCCTGAACTTCCTCTACGCCCACCTGAACCGCGCCATCCGCGACCGCGACCTGAACACCCTGTACGTGACCGGGCCCGGGCACGGCGGACCCGGCATGGTCGCCAACGCCTACCTCGACGGCACCTACACCGAACGCTACCCGGGCATCGACCGCACCGAAGAGGGGCTGCGGGCGCTGTTCCGGCAGTTCTCCTTCCCGGGCGGGATCCCCTCGCACGCGTCCCCGGAAACGCCCGGGTCGATCAACGAGGGCGGGGAGCTGGGCTACTCCCTCGTGCACGCCTACGGGGCCGCGTTCGACAACCCCGACCTGCTGGTCGCCTGCGTGATCGGTGACGGGGAGGCGGAGACCGGGCCGCTGGCGACCGCGTGGCACGGCAACAAGTTCCTCAACCCCGCCCATGACGGGGTGGTGCTGCCGATCCTGCATCTGAACGGGTACAAGATCGCCAACCCGACCGTGCTGTCCCGCATCCCCGAGGAAGAGCTGGTCGCGCTGCTGAGCGGCTACGGCCATCACCCCCACGTCGTCACGGTCGGCTTCGATGGCGAGACCCCGCAGGAGTCCCACGCGACGTTCGCGGCGGTCCTGGATGCGGTGCTGGATGAGATCGCGGACATCAAGGCCGCCGCGGCGGCCGGGACGCTGGAGGGGCGGCCGGCGTGGCCGGCGATCGTGCTGCGCAGCCCGAAGGGGTGGACCTGCCCGAAGATCATCGACGGTCTGCCGGTGGAGGGCACCTGGCGGGCACACCAGGTGCCGCTCGCCGAGGTCCGCGACAATCCCGAGCACCTGCGGATCCTCGAGGACTGGCTGGCGTCCTACCGCCCGCACGAGCTGTTCGACGTGACCGGCGCCCCCCGCCCGGCCACGGTCGCGATCGCCCCGGACGGGGATCGGCGGATGAGCGCGAACCCGGCCGGCAACGGCGGACAACTCACCGTCCCGCTGCGGCTCCCGGACTTCCACAAGCACGCGCAGCCGGTCGACCCGGCCGAGCGGGGTGCGGGAACCGGGGAAGCGACCCGCGTGCTGGGCGAGTGGCTGGCGGGGGTGATCCGGGACAACCCGGACAACTTCCGCATCTTCGGCCCGGACGAGACCGCCTCCAACCGGCTCGCCCCACCCGTCTACCAGGCCACCGGCAAGCAGTGGAACGCGGCCGTGGAGCCCGTCGACGAGCACCTGGCCCCGACTGGGCGGGTGATGGAGGTGCTCAGCGAGCACCAGTGCCAGGGCTGGCTCGAGGGCTACGTCCTTACCGGCCGGCATGGGCTGTTCAACTGCTACGAGGCGTTCACCCACATCGTCGACTCGATGTTCAACCAGCACGCCAAATGGCTCGAAGCGGCCCGGGAGGTGTCGTGGCGGGACCCGATCCCGAGCTTCAACTACCTGCTCTCCAGCCACGTCTGGCGGCAGGACCACAACGGGTTCTCTCACCAGGACCCCGGGTTCATCGACCTCGCCCTGAACAAGAGCCCCGACATCGTCCGCGTCTACCTGCCGTTCGACGCGAACACGCTGCTGTCCACCTACGACCACTGCCTGCGCTCGGCCGGGTACATCAACGTCGTCGTCGCCGGGAAGCAGCCCGCCCCGCAGTGGCTGACGATGGACGAGGCGATCGAGCACTGCACCCGCGGGCTCGGGATCCTGCCGTGGGCGGGCACCGAAACCGAAGGCACCGAGCCGGATGTGGTGCTCGCCGCCGCCGGCGACGTCCCCACCCTCGAGACCCTCGCCGCGGCGGCGCTGCTGCGCGAGCACATCCCCGACCTGAGAGTGCGGGTGGTGAACGTGGTCGACCTGACCCGGCTGCAATCCGAGGACCAGCACCCGCACGGTCTCCCGGACCGGGAGTTCGATGCGATCTTCACTCCCGACAAGCCGGTGATCTTCGCCTACCACGGCTACCCGTGGCTGATCCACCGACTCACCTACAAGCGCGCCGGGCACCAGAACCTGCACGTGCACGGCTTCCAGGAGCGCGGCACCACCACGACCCCGTTCGACATGGTCATGCTCAACGACCTCGACCGGTACCGGCTCGCGATCGACGTCCTCGACCACGTCCCGGGCCTCGCCGCCCGCCACGCCGGCCTGCGGCAGGAGCTGCAGGACGCCCGCCTGCACGCCCGCGCCCACACCCGCGAGCACGGCACCGACATCCCCGCCGTCGCCGACTGGCAATGGCCCCACCCCGACACCACCGACCCCACCCTCGGGAAGGAACCGAAATGAGCGACACCAGAACCGTGACCCTGCAGGTCAGCGGCATGATCCGCGCGACCTCCAAGAACGTCACCGAAGCCCACCTGAGCCGACAACCCGGAGTGATCGCCGTGGACGCGAACCCGGTCTCACAGACCGCGACCGTCACCTACGACCCCGAGACCACCTCGGTCGCCCACCTCCAGCAATGGGTCATCGACTGCGGGTATCA
>NZ_LMPK01000012.1:45207-45552 GCF_001423825.1 Microbacterium sp. Leaf351 | reverse complement strand
GCGCACGACCACAGCGCCCACCACGGCCCCGCAGCTGAGGGCGCACAAGAACCGCACGCGAGTCACGACGCGCACGAGGGCCACACGGATGCCACGGGTCACGCCAGCCACGCGGGCCATAAGGGTCCTGCGGGCTATCACGACGACCCCGTCCACGACCACGCCGCTGGCCACGACCACACGCACGCCCCGTCGGCGACGGCGGATGACGGTGAGCATGCCGGTCACCACGTCGAGCACGCCGGTCACACCGCGGCCGCGGGTGGGCACGATCATGGTGCAGCGTCGGGTCACAGTGCGCAGGAGATGATGGGCCACGGTGGGCATCACGGCGGGATGTCGATG
>NZ_LMPK01000012.1:45010-45188 GCF_001423825.1 Microbacterium sp. Leaf351 | reverse complement strand
CCCTGTGGTCTCCGATCGGGCGGGAGGTGATCGGATTCGAGGTGCCGGCACCGTTCGGGCTGCGCGATGACGTGTTCATGCTGATCCTGTCGCTGCCGGTGATCTTCTACTCGGCGTGGATCTTCTTCGACGGCGCCTACCGGGCGCTGCGCGCGAAGACCCTCGACATGATGGTGCT
>NZ_LMPK01000012.1:44020-44981 GCF_001423825.1 Microbacterium sp. Leaf351 | reverse complement strand
CGCCACGGTGCTTGCCACCTTCGTGCTGCTGGGGCATTGGGTGGAGATGCGCGCCCGCGGCGGCGCGAACGACGCCATCCGCACCCTCCTGGAGCTCGCACCCTCGCAGGCGGTCGTGATCCGTGACGGGCAGGAGGTCGAGATCCCCACCAGCGAGGTCGTCCCGGGGGATCTGATGCTGGTGCGGCCGGGGGCCAAGATCCCCACCGACGGTGTCGTGGAATCCGGAGAGTCCGAGGTGGACGAGTCGATGGTCACCGGCGAGTCCATGCCGGTGGACAAAGCGCCCGGGTCGGAGGTGATCGGAGCGACCGTGAACACCGTCGGCACCCTCCGCGTCACAGCCACCAAAGTCGGCTCGGACACGGCGTTGGCGCAGATCGTGAAGCTCGTGCAGGAGGCGCAGAACTCCAAAGCCCCCGGGCAGCGCCTCGCCGACCGGGCAGCGTTCTGGCTCGTCCTGGTCGCCCTGATCGGCGGCACCCTCACCTTCCTGGTGTGGCTGCTCGCCGGCGCTGCAATCCCGATGGCGATCCTGTTCGCTATCACCGTCGTCGTCATCACCTGCCCCGACGCGCTCGGCCTCGCCACCCCGACGGCGATCATGGTCGGCACCGGGCTCGGCGCGAAACGGGGCGTGTTGTTCAAGAACGCCTCCGGGATCGAAACCGCCGCCCACATCGACACGGTCGTGTTCGACAAGACCGGCACCCTCACCAAGGGGGAGCCGGAGGTCACCGACTACATCCCCGTCGGCGGCGACGAGCTCGAGACTCTCTCCCTCGCGGTCGCGTTGGAGCGGGAATCCGAGCATCCTCTGGCGAAAGCGATCGTGAATTACGCCGACGCCCGCGACATCCCCCGTCGCACCGCGACCGCGTTCCGAAACGTCACCGGGCAGGGCGCGATCGCCACCGTCGACGGTCGACAGGTCGTCCTCGGCAACCCGCGCCTTCTCACC
>NZ_LMPK01000012.1:42510-43942 GCF_001423825.1 Microbacterium sp. Leaf351 | reverse complement strand
CGCAATGCTCACCGGGGACAACAAGCCCACCGCCGACCGGATCGCCGCTCTCCTCGGCATCGACACCGTGATCGCGGATGTGCTCCCCGAGGACAAGTCCGCGAAGGTCGCCGAGCTGCAGAAGACGGGCAAGAAGGTCGCGATGGTCGGCGACGGCGTCAACGACGCCCCCGCCCTCGCCCAGGCCGACCTCGGCATCGCGATCGGCGCCGGCACCGACGTCGCCATCGAGACCGCCGACGTGGTCCTGATGCGCTCGGACCCGCTCGATGTTGCGATCGCACTCAAGATCGGCAAGGGCACACTGCGAAAGATGCGGCAGAACCTGGGCTGGGCCATCGGATACAACGCCGCCGCCCTCCCCATCGCCGCTGGCGTGTTCTATCCGGCGTTCGGGATCATGCTGTCCCCGGAGATCGCCGCCCTGTCGATGTCCGGTTCCTCCGTGATCGTCGCCGTCAACGCCCTCCTCCTCAAGCGGCTCCGCCTGCCCGCCCAGGCGCCCGCTGCGACGACCATGCAGAAGGAGCCCGAACATGCCTGACCGTCCGCTCTCTCCCACACCGTCCTCCCCGATGCTGCTGACCCGACGAGGTGTGCTCGGACTCGGACTGGGCGCCGTCGCGGCAGCCGTGCTCGCCTCCTGCACCCCCGCGCCGCAATGGGTGACACCCACCGGCGCAGCGGTGTCCGGCACGGAGAAGAACCGCGGCGGCACCGGCCGAGTCACCACCGTCGACCTCACCGCCGCCCCCACCACGCTCGACCTGGCCGGTACCGCCGCCGCCACCTGGGCGTTCGGAGGTATCCCCGCCCCGGTAATCCGGCTCACCGCAGGCGACACGCTGAAAGCGACCGTCCGCAACCAGCTCGACGCGGACACCTCCGTGCACTGGCACGGACTCGCCCTCCGCAACGACATGGATGGGGTCCCTCCGGTAACCCAAGCCCCCATCGCCCCGGGCGGACAGTTCGCATACGAGTTCGTCACCCCGCATCCGGGCACCTACTGGTTCCACCCCCACGTCGGCCCGCAACTGGACCACGGCCTCTACGGTGCGCTCATCATCGACGACCCGGACGAGAAGGTGACGTGGGACGACGAATGGGTGCTGATCCTCGACGACTGGCTCGACGGCGTCACCGCCACCCCGGACCAGGTCCTCACCGACCTCTCGAAGGGCATGGGAGACATGGGCGGGATGGGCGACATGTTCATGCGGATGGGGAACCTGCTGATGGGCGCCACCTCCGACCTGCTCGGCGGCGACGCCGGCGACGTCTACTACCCGCACTACCTCATCAACGGCAAACCCAAAGCCGACCCCGCCCAATTCACCGGCACTCCTGGTGCCCGGGTGCGGATCCGTGTCATCAACGCCGGCAGCGACACCGCGTTCCGGTTCGCGATCGGCGGCCACACCCTGACGAT
>NZ_LMPK01000012.1:41991-42504 GCF_001423825.1 Microbacterium sp. Leaf351 | reverse complement strand
GAACGCTACGACCTGCAGGTCACCCTGGACGATGGGGTGTTCCCTGTCGTCGCCGACGCGGAAGGCAAGCAGGATCGCGCGTTCGCGCTCGTTCGCACCGCCGCTGGCACGGCTCCGGCCAGCGACGTCCCCGTCGCCGAGCTCGGCACCGGCAGGGTCGGCACCGCTGCCGGACTGAGCGCGACCGCCTCCGTCACCCTGCACCAGGCATCCCCCGACCGGGTCGTGCACCTCGCGCTGACCGGGGGGATGGAGGCGTACGACTGGGGGATCAATGGGCGCCGGTTCGACATGAACGACCCGTTGCGGGACGCGCACGCGATCAGTATGGGGGAGCGGGTGCAGTTGCGGATCCGCAATGACACCGAGATGTGGCATCCGTTCCACCTGCACGGCCACACCTACCAGCACGCGAACGGCGGCCCCCGGAAGGACACCTCCATCATCCTCCCGGGCCAGACCCTGACAGTCGACTTCGATGCCGACAACCCCGGCCAGTGGGTCGCGCACTGC
>NZ_LMPK01000012.1:40498-41980 GCF_001423825.1 Microbacterium sp. Leaf351 | reverse complement strand
GTTCACCCCCAGCACGGGAGGATGATCGCGCGGGCGATCGGACGGCGGCGGCGGACGTCAAGTCTAAGTGGACTTCCTACTCTTATGTAGGGATCTGCCATTTCGCGCGGAATCCTGCTGACGAAACTGCTGCCAATTAGCGTGGAATCCCCGAGTTCTCCGCCACCTTGACCGGGAACCTACAGGGCTACCCCCAGAACGCCCGGAGCTCGTCGATGCGGCGTTCGACCGTCGCGAACCCCGATCGTGCGGCCGCAGGGCGGGAGGCGGCATCCATCGCATTCGCACCGAACAGGTGCTCGACGTCGGAGTCCGGCAGGAGCGTCTCGACGATGCTGCCGGACTCCCGCAGTTCGTCGACCTGGTGGGCGAGGCCCTGTCGCCATGCCGTCGGCGTACGCACTCGGCCGCCGAAGGGCGAGAGCACGAGCACGCGGTCATATCCGGCGGCGAGGTCGGCGTTCTCCGAGCTGCGCCGGTATCCGCCGTCGATGTAGCGACGGTCGCCGATGCGGTATGCGCGGCCGCTGGCGCAGCTGGCGGCGACGGCGTCGACGAGGGAGATTCCACTGTGCGGGTCGAAGACCACGGGTTCGCCGCTGTCAGCGTCGACCGCCGTCACGCGCAGCTCGCGATCGGGCCAGGACGCGTCTCCCACTCGCTCCCTCACGGTGGCGCGCCACGCGTCGCGCCAGTCGGCCGGCCCGGTGACGTCGAGCTCGATCGCGGCGAGTCCGAGGCGGCGTCGCAGGTCGGTCGGATCGGCCGCCTCCGCGATCAGGCGCGCCGTGCGATCCAGTTGCGCTGACACCGCTCCGGGCGGCCGTCGAGCGGGAGGCGACGGCGCCCGATTCGTCGGGAGGGGCGCGAGGGCGCGCGCGAAGAGCTCGGCGGCGGAGGCGGCGCACAGCTGCGCCGCGACAGTGGCGCCCGCCGAGGTGCCGATCGTGAGGTGCGCCGACGTCACATCGACCCGGTGCGCTGCCAGCGCGTGCACGACGCCGATCGACCACGCGTTGCCCGTCGACCCACCCCCACCGAACACGACTGCGCGCGTGGAGGGGCGAGTGCCGGGGCTGGGGGAGGTCACCCGCTCAGTATCCCTTCCGCGGCGGGTCGATCCGAGCTCGATGAGGCGTTCGCTAGACCCGAGCCTCGGGCGCGACCCGCGCGGCACCGAGCACGGCGTCGAGCACACCGGGGAAGAGCGCGTTGAGGTCGTCGTCGCGCAGGGTGAGCCGGCGACCACGGCCCTGCGGGTCGTTGCGGATGACACCGGCTTCGCGCAGCACCTTCATGAGGTGCGACTTCGTCGACTTCGGGATCGTCGGGTCGCTGAGATGGCAGGCGGCCATGTCGAGCGGTCCATCGACGAGCTGGCGGGCGATGTCGAGCCGGTCAGGGTCGCTGAGGGCGAAGAGCACGCCGGTCAGAGTGATCTCGGAGCGATCAGGGTGCGGGAGGTCCGCGGAGCCGGTCATG
>NZ_LMPK01000012.1:37278-40485 GCF_001423825.1 Microbacterium sp. Leaf351 | reverse complement strand
CCCTGAAGGAGCAAGGATGTCGACATCCCCGACGCCGATCGCTCGGGCGAGCCGCCGGTTCACCTACGGCTTCGCGCTCGCGATCCTGAGCGTGACCGCGATGATGGCGGGCGCCAGCGCACCCTCGCCCTTCTACTCGGTGCTCGCCGTGCGCATCGGATTCGACGCCGCCACGACCACGGTCGTGTTCGCGGTCTACGCCCTCGCCCTCCTCGCGACCCTGCTGCTCGCCGGATCGATCTCGGACTACGTCGGCCGCCGCCCCGCGATCAGTGCGGGCCTGGTGCTCCTCGCCGCCAGCGTCTTCCTCTTCTGGAACGCGCACTCGATCGCGCTCCTCATCGCGGCGCGCATCGTGCAGGGGATCGCGAGCGGACTCCTCCTCTCCGCGCTCTCGGCCGCGGTCATCGACCTCGAACCGGCGTCGCGCTCGGGGTCGGCCGCCGTGTGGAACGCCGTCGCGCCGATGGCGGGACTCGCGGTCGGCGCGGTCATCCCCGGCATCCTGCTGGATGTCACACCCGACGCCTTCACCGCGATGTTCGCGCCGCTCACGGCGCTCTACCTCGTGCTCGCCGCCCTCGTCTGGCTCGCCCCCGAGACCGCCCCGCGCCTGCCGGGAGTGCTCGCGTCGTTCCGCATCCGCATCGGCGTGCCCCGCTCGATGCGTGCACTCTTCCTCAACAGCGTTCCGGCGATCTTCGCGGGCTGGGCCACGGGCGGCCTGTTCCTCTCCCTCGGCCCCAGCATCGTGCACGCAGAGCTCGGGGTCTCGGCTCACCTGTGGCAGGGATTCGCCGTCTCGCTGCTGGCCGGCTCCGGCGCGCTCTCCGCCTTCCTCATCCGGCGCCGCAGCGCGCGGGTCGTCACGATCTACGGCACGTCGGCGCTCGCCGTCGGAACCCTGCTCACCCTCGTGGCCCTCT
Source organism: Microbacterium sp. Leaf351 (assembly GCF_001423825.1). Taxonomy (NCBI): domain Bacteria; kingdom Bacillati; phylum Actinomycetota; class Actinomycetes; order Micrococcales; family Microbacteriaceae; genus Microbacterium; species Microbacterium sp. Leaf351. Next base: position 39,559 of record NZ_LMPK01000012.1, on the reverse strand, counting down.
CGACCTCATCGCTGGTCGGCTACTTCGTCGCGGTCGCCGTCGCCGGCTCGGGCTTCGGCACCGCGTTCTTCGGGGTCATCCGCTCGCTCGCGCCGCACATCCCCGCGACCGCACGCGCCGACGTGTTCGCCGTGATCTTCATGGTGTCCTATCTCGCGATGGCGCTCCCCGTCGTCGCGGCAGGGTTCCTGGTGCAGGTGCTCGGACTCAGCGCCGTCACCTACGGCTACGGCGTCGGGGTCGCCGTGTTCGCCGCGCTCGCCGCCGTGCTGCGGCTGCGTCGCCCCGATGCGCGCGTCGAGCCCGCGGCATCCCCCGCTCTGGGAGGATAGAGCTCACCGAGCTCCGCACCCCCGACGGAGGGCCGTCATGGCGAACATCACCCGAGGTTTCACCGGCCGCCGCCGCGCCCCCGATCCGGCGGTGCCGCCCGGCCAGTACCTCACCGACGACTTCCCGGTGCTCTCGGCCGGGCCCACGCCCCGCGTCGACCCCGATGAGTGGCGCTTCAGTGTGCGCACCGAGAAGGGCTTCACGACCACCTGGACCTGGAGCGACCTCCTCGCGCTGCCGCAGGAGGAGGTGCACACCGACATCCACTGCGTCACTCGCTGGTCGAAGCTCGGCACCAGCTGGCGCGGTGTGTCGCTCGACACGATCATGGCCGCCGTCGACAGCGACTTCGCGTACGCCATGGTGCACTGCTACGGCGGGTACACGACGAACGTGCCGATGGCCGACCTTCTCGGCGGACAGGCCTGGATCGCGCATGAGTTCGACGGTCGTGCCCTCGAACCGGTGCACGGCGGCCCGGCGCGACTGCTGGTGCCGCACCTCTACTTCTGGAAGAGCGCCAAGTGGGTGCGCGGGCTCGTGATGCAGAAGAAGGATGCCCCGGGCTTCTGGGAGCAGAACGGCTACCACCGTCACGGCGATCCGTGGCGTGAAGAGCGCTACGCGTGACCTCGGACTGGTTGCCCGCCACGATCACGTCGGTGCGGCCGACCGCCTCGCACGCGGTGGTGCTCACCCTCGACGTGCCGGGGTGGGCGGGGAGCCTGCCGGGTCAGCATCTCGACGTGCGGCTTACGGCCGAGGACGGCTATCGGGCCGAGCGCTCGTACTCGCTCGCGGACAGCGGCTCGTCGACCACGATCGAGCTCGCGATCGACGAGATCCCGGACGGAGAGGTCTCGCCCTACTTCGTGCGCGACGCCCGCCCGGGTGACACCGTCGAGGTGAAGGGTCCGCTCGGCGGCTACTTCGTCTGGCACGACACCGACCCCTCACCGGTGCAGCTCATCGCCGGGGGATCGGGTGTGGTGCCCCTGCTGTCGATGGCGCGCGCCCGCGCCGCGTCGTCGTCGGCCGCGCCGATGCGTCTGCTCACCTCGGTGCGGTCGCCCGCCGACGCGCTCTACCGCGACGAGATCGCGGCGCTCGCCGCCCGGGGCATCGACGTCGACTGGATCTACACCCGCTCGGGTCCCGAGTCCTGGGCGGGTCGGGTCGGTCGGGTGGATGCCGCGGGGCTGGCCGCATCCACCCTCTCGCCGTCCGTCCGGCCGCTCGTGTTCGTGTGCGGTCCGACCCCGTTCGTCGAGGCCGTGGCCGGCATGCTCGTCGATCTCGGCCACCCGCCGCTGAGGGTGCGCACCGAGCGCTTCGGCGGCGCCTGACCGGCTCAGCCGGAGGTGCGCACGCGGGTGTGCATGCGCTCGCCGTCGCCGTTGAAGATGCTCAGCACCTCAGCGGGCGCGCCGCCTGCCGCACCCATCGCGTGCGGGGTGCGGGTGTCGAACTCGGCCGCCTCGCCCGGAGCGAGCTCGAGATCCTGGTCGCCGAGCCGCAGCCGCAGCCGCCCCGAGAGCACATAGAGCCACTCGAACCCGTCGTGCACGCGAGGGTCGGGCAGGGGCCTGTCGGCCGGGTACGTGATGCGCAGGGTCTGCACCGGCGCGCTCTCGTGCGTGAGCGGCGCGATGATCAGACCGTCGCGGCGGATCACGGGTCGCCGCACCCGCGGATCCCGATCGTGCGGCGGCAGCAGGTCGTCGATGCGGATGCCGAGGGCCCGCGTCACCGGCAGCAGCAGCTCGAGACTCGCCCCGCGCTTGCCGGATTCGAGGCGCGAGAGAGTGCTGACCGACAGCCCCGCGCGGCGGGCGAGGTCGTCGAGCGTCCAGTCGCGCGCGTGCCGTGCGGCGCGCACCCGCGGGCCGATCTGGGCGATCGCGGCATCCATCGACGCTCCTTGCTGATCTCGCAAACGAACTTGCAC
>NZ_LMPK01000012.1:31462-37213 GCF_001423825.1 Microbacterium sp. Leaf351 | reverse complement strand
CCCTCGTGATCGACGCCGGCGAGCCCCGCAATCGCACCGCCGCCCACGTGCACGGCGTGCTCGGGCACGACGGGACGCCCCCGGCCGACCTGCTCGCGAGAGGGCGGGATGAGGCATCCGGCTACGGCGTCGGCGTCATCGAGGCGCGCGCGGTCGCGGTCGAGGCGACCGACGACGACATCACGGTCGTCACCGACGACGGGGCGCGCCGCACGGCGCGCGCGCTCCTCGTCGCCACCGGAGCGAGCGATGTGCTGCCCGCCGTGGCGGGGCTCGCCGAACGGTGGGGCGCCGGCGTGCTGCACTGCCCCTACTGCCACGGCTGGGAGGTGCGCTCCCGCCGCCTCGGCGTGCTCGCGACCTCGCCGCTCTCCCTGCATCAGGCGCAGCTCGTGCGGCAGTGGAGCGCCGACGTCACCCTGTTCACCGCAGACCTCGGACCGCTCTCGATCGACGACGATCTGCGACTGCGCGCGCGTGGCATCCGTCTCGTGCCCCAGCGCGTCGTCGAGATCGTGGGCGACGGGCCGGATGTCACGGGTGCGCGCCTCGCCGACGGCACGATGCTCGCTCTCGACGCCGTCTTCACGGGCGGCGACCTGACCCCCCACGACGACGTGCTCGCCGGTCTCGACCTGCCGCGTGTCGACAGCCCCACAGGCTCGGTGATCGAGGTCGATGCGACGGGCCGCACCGCGCATCCGCGTATCTGGGCCGCCGGCAACGTCGTCACCCCCATGGCGAACGTGCCGATGAGCATGGCCGCGGGGGCGACGGCGGGAGCCGCGGTGAACGCCGCACTCGTCGACGAGGATGTCGCGCGGGTGCACGCCGACCGCGACGGGTGGCCCGAGATCGCCCCCGCCGACTTCTGGGAGCCCCGCTACGCCGCGAGCACGCAGGTCTGGTCGGGCCGCGTGAACGCCGTGCTGGCCGACATCGCGGCCACGCTCCCCGCGGGCTCCGCCCTCGACCTCGGCTGCGGGGAGGGCGGCGACGTGCTCTGGCTCGCCGCGCACGGGTGGCGCGCCACGGGCATCGACATCTCGGTCACGGCGATCGAGCGCGCTCGCGCCGCCGCGGCGGACGCGGGGGCGGATGCGGCATCCGCTCGTTTCGTCGCCGGCGATCTCGCGGCGCTCGACGTCGACGAGACCTTCGACCTCGTGACGGCGAGCTTTCTGCACTCGCCCGTCGACCTGCCACGGGAGGAGATCCTGCGGGCCGCGGCTGAGCGGGTCGCGCCCGGCGGACACCTGCTGATCACCTCCCATGCCGCGCCGCCGCCGGGGAGCCCGGGTGCCGGGCACGGTCACGACCACGGCCATGACGGCAACCACCCCGCACCCGGCCACGATCGCGAGGGCGGTGCCCCGCACGACCACGGCCACGGCGGCGGCCACTCTGACCCCACCGCGCCCGCGCCGCGCTGGTTCCCCACTCCGGCCGAAGATGTCGCGGCCCTCGCGCTCGACCCGGCCGAATGGACCGTGCTCATCGCGGAGGAGCGGCAGCGCGAATCGCTCGCCCGCGACGGCGAGCTGCGCACCTTCCACGACAGCATCGTGCTCGCTCGTCGCCACTGAGACCGGGCGCACCCGACGCGCCGGTGGCACACTGACCCCATGACGGATGCCGCGACCCTCCGGGCGCTCGAACTGTCGCTTCTCGACCCGCTCGTGCGCCGCGACCCGATCGCCCTGGCCGCGCTGCTGCATCCGTCGTTCACCGAGATCGGTGCGTCCGGCGCGCTGTGGACGCGCGACGAGATCGTCGCAGCGCTCGCCGCCGAACCGGACGCTCGGGAGATCCCGCCGACCGACGAGTGGCAGGTCGCGGCGCTCGGCGATACCCACGTGCTCGTGACGTACCGCATCGGCGGGGAGCGCCCCAGCCGGCGGTCGTCGATCTGGGACGTCTCGACGGGCAGACCCGCGCTGCGCTTCCACCAGGGAACACTTCTCGGCTGACGCCGAACCTGGTGTGCGACGGTGCTCTCATGTCCGTTCACGACGAGGTGACCGCGACCGCGCTCACCGTGGTCGTCGCCCCCGACAGCTTCAAAGAGACCCTGTCGGCCCCCGCTGTCGCCGACGCGTTCATCGCCGGGTGGCGCTCGGCGCGGCCCGGTGACCATCTCATCTCCCGACCGATGGCCGACGGCGGCGAGGGAACCCTCGACGCGATCGCGCGCGCCGTGCCCGGATCGGTGCGCGAGCCGGTCGCGGTGACCGGGCCCGACGGTGCGCGGGTCGAGTCCGCGTGGCTGCGGCTCCCGCCCACGCCCGACGCTCCGCACGGCATCGCCGTGGTCGAGCTCGCCGCCACCTCCGGGCTCGAACTGCTCGGATCGCGCCGCCTCCCGTGGGATGCGCAGTCGGTCGGCTTCGGCGAGGCGATCGCCGCCGCGCTCGACGCGGGGGTGTCGCGCCTGCTGCTCGCGGTGGGCGGCAGCGCATCCACCGACGGCGGCACCGGCATGCTGACCGCGCTCGGCGCCCGGTTCACGGATGCCGCGGGCTCCCCGATCGCGCACGGCGCACGAGGGCTGCTCGATCTGGCGCATCTCGACCTGTCGGGCCTGCGCCCGCTGCCGACCTGCGGGGCGGTCGTGCTGTCGGATGTGAGCAACCCGCTGCTCGGAGAGCGCGGCGCGGCATCCGTCTTCGGACCCCAGAAGGGGCTCGACGGCGAGGCCATCGCCCGTGTCGACGCCGCACTCGCCCGGCTCGGCGGGCTGCTGCCCGGCGACCCCGACGCGGCGGGCGCGGGAGCCGCGGGCGGGGTGGGGTTCGCGCTGCGCGCCTGGGGCGCCACGGCCGCCTCCGGTGCCGGACAGGTCGCCCGCACGATCGGACTCCCCGCCGACCTCGACCGCGCCGACGTCGTGGTGACGGGCGAGGGCTCGTTCGACGGACAGACGGCCGCGGGAAAGGCCCCCGCGATTGTCGCCGGGATGGCGGCCGATCGCGGGGTCTCCGCGTTGCTCGTCGCCGGGCGACTCGTCGCCGACCCGACCACCGCGGGCTTTCGCGCCGCCTACTCGCTCACCGACCTCGCCGGGTCGGGAGAGGCCGCGCGCGCCGAGGCGGCGTTGTGGGTGCGCGAGGCCGGGAGGCGCGCCGCCGCGACTCTCGTGCTCTGAGCCGTGGGCGACGTCAGGCGAGCGGGGCGTCGTCGCCAGGGAGGGCGACGTTGAACATCCAGCGCACGCCGAACCGGTCGGTCACCTCGCCGTACATGTCGCCCCACACCTGCTTCTCGAGCGGCTGGCGCACCGTGCCGCCGTCGCTGAACCGCGCGAACCAGCCGAGCACGCGCTCGACCTCGTCGCTCATGAACGCGGCCGAGATGCGGGTCTCACCCACGACCTGGTCGGGCTCGAGACCGTCGGCGCCCATCAGATCGAAGCCGTCGGCCTTGAGCTCCGAGTGCATCACGTGAGAAGGGTCGGCTCCGGGCATGCCGAAATCGCCGAACGTCGAGATGGTCAGCTCTCCGCCGAACACCTCCTGATAGAAGGTCATCGCCTCGCGGGCGGCGCCGGCGAACTGGATGTAGGGGATGAGACGCGTGGTCATGTGAGCCTCCGAACGGGGTGACGGTCGTGGACGGTTCCGACGCTAGGCGCCCGCTCCTCGAGGGGCAAGGGCGGATGCGGCATCCCACCACTCGAGCACCCGCAGCGACAGGAACGTGAGCCACGGCGACGCCTCGCCCTCGGGCACGTCGACGTCGAACCAGACGGCGCCGGGGTGTCGATGCTCCTGCACCCAGCGCCCGTCGTCGCCCCGCTTCGACCGGATCGACGCGATCGCGTCGGCGAGCCGCGGGTCGGGGGCGACCCCGTCGAACAGGGCGGCTGCACGGAAGTAGTCGGCCGCGTGCAGTGCGCTGTAGACATGCCGGAACGGGTACGCCAGATGGTGCACATACGGCACCACCGGCTCGCCGCTGCGCAGACCGTAGAGCGCCCGCCGCTCGAGCAGGTACTGCTCGGCACCGTGGCGGGCGGCAGTCAGTTCGGGGAAGCCGAGCCCGGCCCGCTCGTAGGCGAGCACACCCTCGAGTGCATTGAGGGTCGAGGGGAACGAGGACCGCGTCGATCCCTCGACCCACTCGCAGTTCCAGCCGCCGTCGGGCTGACGGTGCTCGACGAACCACCGGGCGATGCCCGAGACGTCCACCCCGAGCCACGCCCCGGCGGCGAGGGTGTAGCCGTTGATGCAGCAGTCGACCTCGCCGTCCCAGTACGGCAGATCGTCGTACTCCCACCGCGCGTGCGTGCGCAGCTTCTCCGCCGTGCCGTCGAGGACGGATGCCGCCACCCCCCACTCGCGCAGCTGCTTCAGGCTCCAGGTGGTCGCCGTCCAGGGCTGCCCGTCGGCGCGCTGCTCCTCGGTGAAGTCGGCGGGGAAGAACGCACCGCCCGCCCACTGGCCGTCGGCGTCCTGCCGGGCGAGGAGCGCGGCACCCATGCCCTCGCGGGGCACCCGCGCGCGCGTCGCCTGCCACACCGCCTCGGGCGCGCCGACGAGGTCGCGCTCGACCTGCCAGCGCAAGGCCGGGTCGGAATCGAGCAGCCAGGACATCACGTCGTCGCGGGGGGACATGTGGTCACGGTAGCGGGAGGCCGCGACATCCCGACAGGCGTATGTTCGACCCCATGACGCTCTTCTNCCCCCGCCGCCCCCCCCGGCCCCCGCCGCACCCGACCCGGTGCCGGCAGGCCTGAAGATCGGGGCGGCGTTCGCCTGGCGCCTGCTGGTGATCATCGCGGCGCTCGCGGTGGTGCTCCTGGTGGCGGTGCATCTGTCCGAGGTGGTCATCCCGTTCCTCATCGGTCTCGTGCTCTCGGCGTTGCTCGTCCCCTTCTCGAGCTTCCTGCAGCGGCATCACTGGCCCAAGTGGCTCGCGATCATCACCTCGTGGATCGCGGTCTTCGCCGCGCTGGGGCTGCTCTCCTTCATCGTGGCCATCCAGATCCGCTACGAGCTGCCGAAGATCGAGCACCAGATCACCACCGTCGTGGCCTCCGCGAAGGACTTCCTCGCCACCCAGCCGTTCGGCATCACCGATCAGCAGCTCGACACGTGGATCTCGGACATCGTCACCTACATCCAGACCCACGCCAGCGACATCGGCACCGGCTTCGCCGCCGCAGGGCTCGGCATCGTGCACGCGATCGAGGGCATCTTCATCGTGATCTTCGTGACGCTGTTCGCCTTGATCGACGGACCCCGCATGTGGCGCTGGTTCGTCCGCGTGTGGCCGCGTGCGGCGCGCCCCCGCCTCACCGCCGCCGGTCACGCCGGGTGGCGCACCCTCACGAGCTTCATCCGCGTGCAGCTGGTCGTCGCGGGCACCGATGCGATCGGCATCGGCGTGGGAGCCGCGATCCTCGGGGTGCCGCTGGCGATCCCGATCGCGGTGATCGTGTTCCTCGGCGCGTTCGTGCCGGTCGTCGGAGCGATCGTCGGCGGCATCGTCGCCGTCGGCATCGCACTGCTGTTCAACGGCTGGGTGCACGCGGTGATCATGCTCGGCATCGTGATCCTCGTGCAGCAGGTCGAGAGCCACGTGCTGCACCCCTTGCTCACCGGAAGCGCGGTCAAGGTGCATCCGCTGGGCGTCGTGCTCGGCGTCGCGACGGGCGCCGCCCTCGCGGGCATCGCAGGCGCCTTCTTCGCGGTGCCGTTCATCGCGACCGCGAACGCCATGATCGTGGCCGCCTACCGCACCGACCCGGAT
>NZ_LMPK01000012.1:30812-31454 GCF_001423825.1 Microbacterium sp. Leaf351 | reverse complement strand
GATGTGAGCGACGGCTTCGACGAGAGATGGGATGCCGCAGACTTCACCGCCGCGGGCCTCACCCACCGGGTGTTCCGACGCGGCACCGGTCCCGGCGTCGTTCTGGTCCCCGAGATCCCCGGTGCGACCCCCGAGGTGATCGGCCTCGCCGACCTGCTCGTCGAGGCGGGGTTCCGCGTCGCGGTGCCCTCGATCATCGGCACTCCGGGTCGTCCCGCGACCGGCGGCTACCTCGCGGCCTCCGCCCTGCGCATGTGCGTGTCGCGCGAGTTCGCGGCGTTCGCCCGCCGGGCCGATCGGCCGGTCACGTCCTACCTCCGCGCGCTCGCGCGCGACCTGCACACCGAGTCGGGCGGTGCCGGCGTCGGCATGATCGGCATGTGCTTCTCGGGCGGCTTCGCGCTCGCCGCCGCCGTCGAGCCGGCCGTCATCGCGCCGGTGCTGTCGCAGCCCGCCCTGCCGCCCGCCTTCGGCGCCGGCGCGCACGCCACCGGACTCACCGAGGCCGCCGAGGCGACCCTTGCCACCCGCGTGCGCGATGAGGGACTGTGCGCCCTGGGTCTGCGCTTCACCGCCGACCGCAGCGTGCCGGCGTCCCGCTTCGCCGCGTTCGAGCGGGCGCTCGGCGAGGGCTGGCGCGCG
>NZ_LMPK01000012.1:30140-30800 GCF_001423825.1 Microbacterium sp. Leaf351 | reverse complement strand
CCGATCCGCACGCGGGCGAGGCGGGGCATCCGACCCATGCGGCCCGGGCCGCGGTCGTCGACTTCCTGCGGCAGCGGCTCGCCGCGTGAGCTCAGCCGAGTCGCTGCTCGACGAGCCCGACGAGGTTCCCCTCCGAGTCGCGCACGAACGCCTGCCACTCGTCGGAGCCTGCGGGACCGAGGCTGTCGTCGTGGTGGGAGAAGATCGGATGCGGCGGCGTGACCACCTCGGTGCCGGCATCGCGCGCCCGCGCCACGGCCTCGTCGATGTCGTCGACACGCAGGTAGATCAGCGCTGACGGCGCCGCGCGGTCGACGAGCAGTCGCACCCCGTCGAGGTCGAAGAACACGAGCCCCGGCGGATCGAACGCCGCGACGGGCTCGCGCGCGAGCAGCGTCGAGTACCAGGCGGTGGCGCGCGCCAGATCTTCGGCATGCTGGGCGACCTGCACGAGCATCGGGACCCCTCTCGTGAACGTGCGGTGCACACCAGGATGCCGCGCCGCGCCGCCCGACGGAATAGGCAACCTCCGCGACGGGTTGTGTCCGGCGGCATCCCCGATCGATTGGACCCGCCCGTGCAGCTGCTCACCCCCGTCACCGTCGGCCTCCTGGAACTCCCGAACCGGCTGGTGATGGCGCCGATGACCCGCCTGCGCGC
>NZ_LMPK01000012.1:29717-30134 GCF_001423825.1 Microbacterium sp. Leaf351 | reverse complement strand
CTGCTCATCACCGAGGGCACCTTCCCGAGTGCCGAGTCGAAGGCGTACCCCGGGCAGCCCGGCATCGCCTCCGAGGAGCAGGCGGCCGGCTGGGCGCTCGTCGCCGACGCGGTGCACGCCGCCGGCGGACACGTGTTCGCCCAGCTCATGAACGGCGGCCGCGTCTCGCACCCGGAGATCACCGGAACGGCGCGCATCGTGGCGCCGTCGGCGATCGCCATCGAGGGCGAGGTGCGGGTGCCCGGCGGATCCAAGAAGCCCTATCCCGTGCCGCACGCCCTCGACGGCGCGGAGCTGGAGATCGTGCGCGACGAGTTCGTGCTCGCCGCCCGCCGTGCGATCGCCGCCGGACTCGACGGGGTCGAGGTGCATTCCGCCAACGGCTACCTGCTGCACCAGTTCCTTTCGCCGGCGTCC
>NZ_LMPK01000012.1:25165-29711 GCF_001423825.1 Microbacterium sp. Leaf351 | reverse complement strand
CCCGCGCCGTGGCCGCCGAGGTCGGTGCGGCTCGGGTGGGCCTGCGCATCTCGCCGGAGCGCAACATCCAGGACGTCTGGGAGAAGGATGCCGCGGACGTCCGCGCGACCTATGAGGCCCTCGTCGACGGGGTCGCCCCGCTCGGTCTCGCGTACCTCAGCGTGCTGCACCCCGACCTCGACGGATCGCTCGTGCAGGATCTGCGTCGACGGTTCGGCGGCGTGGTGGTCGCCAACTCCGGAGTCGCGAGCCCGACGACCCGGGACGAGGCCGAAACCCTCGTCTCCTCCGGAGTCGCGGACGCCGTCGCCGTCGGACGCGCGCTGATCGCGAACCCCGACCTCGTTGCCCGCTGGCGGGAGGGTGCCGACGAGAACGCGGTCGACCAGGCGAGCGTCTATGGGCCGGACGCCCGCGGCTACACCGACTACCCCGCCCTCACGACCGTCGGGGGCTGACCGGACCCCTCGGTTCACAGCCGGCGAGACGTAGACTTGATCGACTCTGCCGCTTTCCGAGGTTTCCCCGTGCCCGACGCTCCCACCGCCCGCGCCTTCGAGGTGCGCCACCTGCAGTTGGCGCGCGCCGTGTTCGCGGCGATCGCGGCGGCGATGATCACGTTCTCTGCCGACCACTCCGCCTCGGTCGGACTGTCGGTGTTCAGCGGATTCGCGATCACGACCGCCCTCGTGTTCCTGNNNCCCTCGTCGCCGGCATGGTCGCGGGTGTCGCCGTGATCCGCTCGACCGTGCTGCTGTTCGTCCTCGTCATCGTCTGGGCGCTCGTCACCGGGCTCATCGAGGGCATCGCGGGCTGGCGCGCGGTGCGCCGCAGCGCACGAGGCACAGCGGCGGCATCCGATGCCCGTGACGGCCTGATCGTCGGGGCCATCACGGTGCTGCTGGCGGTGGGGATGCTGTTCATCAGCCCGCAGTACGTGCTGCCGTACTACATCGCCGAGGCGAACCAGTCGTTCACCCTCACGGGTACCGCCATCGGCGTCGGCGTGTTCGGCGGATACGCCGCCATCATCGCCGTCTACCTCGCGATCGCCGGCCTCTCGCCGCGACGCCCCACCGCGCCCGCCGATGCGCTCGCGACCGCAGACCCGTCGAAGGACCGCGCATGACCGACAAGCCCACCCGCCGCGACCTGTTCAAGCCCGTCCAGCTGCTCGGGCTCGCCCTCGCCGCCGCCGTGTTCGCGGGCGTCGTCGTGCTGATCTCGATGGGCTTCTTCCAGGACCGCTTCTCGGGTCAGGGCCAGCACGCCCTGGTGATCGGACTCATCGCCGCAGGCATCACGTTCGTCGTGACGCTCGTCGTCATCGCGCTGCTCGTGCTCGTGGTCGATCCCGCGCAGGTCACGAAGGCCATCGACGGCCCGGTGCTGCTCACCAAGGACGCCCAGAAGGCCGAGAAGAACGACGCGGACTCGGGCGCCGACGCTCCGTAGCCGCCGCTGCTCGCCCGTCGCCGTCAGATCAGGTCGACGAGCTCCGACGCGATGCCCGTGTACGTCGCCGGCGTCAGCGTCAGCAGGCGCTGCTTCGCGGCATCCGAGATGTCGAGCTGCGAGACGAAGTCGGCGAGATCGGATGCCCCGACCCGCCGCCCGCGCGTGAGGTCCTTCAGCAGCGCGTAGGGGTCGGTGATCGTCGAATTGCCTGCGGTGACCTCCGCCCGCACGACGGTCTGGATGGCCTCGGCGAGCACCTCCCAGTTGCCGTCGAGGTCGGCCAGCAGCACGTCGTCGCGCAGCGAGATCTCGCCGAGACCGCGCAGCAGGTTGTCGAGCGCGAGCAGCGAGTGGCCGAACGCGACGCCGATGTTGCGCTGCGTGGTCGAGTCGGTCAGGTCGCGCTGCAGGCGGCTCGTGACGAGCGTCTGTCCGAGCGTCTGCAGGATGCCCGCGGAGATCTCGAGGTTGGCCTCGGCGTTCTCGAAGCGGATCGGGTTGATCTTGTGCGGCATCGTCGACGATCCCGTCGCGCCCGCGACGGGGATCTGCGCGAAGTAGCCGAGCGAGATGTAGGTCCAGATGTCGGTCGCGAGATTGTGAAGGATGCCCCCGGCATGGCGCACGCGGTCGTACAGCTCGACCTGCCAGTCGTGCGACTCGATCTGGGTGGTGAGCGGGTTGAACCCGAGCCCGAGGTGCTCGATGAAGCGGCTCGCGACCAGACGCCAGTTGACGTCGGGGGCGGCGGCCAGGTGCGCCGACCAGGTGCCGGTCGCGCCCGAGAACTTCGCGAGGAACTCGGATGCCGCGATCTGCCGTTCGACCCGCTGGAGACGCCAGACGAACACCGCGAGCTCTTTGCCCATGGTGGTGGGGGTCGCGGGCTGCCCATGGGTGCGGGCGAGCATCGCGGCATCCCGATGCTTCTCGGCGAGGGCCGACAGGGCGCCGATCACCGCGCGCAGCTTCGGCAGCCACACGTCGTGCACGGCACGCTTGACCGTGAGTGCGTACGCAGTGGAGTTGATGTCCTCGCTCGTGCAGGCGAAGTGGGTGAGCTCGGCGAGCCGGTCGANGGGAGCCGGTCGCGCACGAGGTACTCGACGGCCTTCACGTCATGGCGGGTGACGGCCTCGCGCTCGGCGAGCCAGTCGATCTCGGCCTGGCCGTAGTCGAGGTACAGCAGGCGCAGTCGGTCCTGGGCGACCTCGTCGAGCGGGGAGGTGCCGAACGCGCTCTCGTTGGTCAGGGCGATCAGCCACTCGACCTCCACCTCGACGCGGGCGCGGTTGAGGCCCGCCTCGGAGAGGTACTCGCCGAGCTCGGCGACCGCGGCGCGGTACCGGCCGTCGAGGGGGCTGAGGGGCTGCACGGGGAACGACGACGACACGGAGGACTCCTGTCGGGAGAAGGTCAGCCCGCGGAACGGAGGGCGGGCTCGAGCTGCCGGAAGAGCGCCCGGCAGGCCTTCTCAATCATAGTGAGCACGCCGTCGAACTTGTCGGGGCCGGCGTAGTACGGGTCGGGCACGTCCAGATGGTCGCCCGCCTCCGCGTCGAACGAGCGCAGCAGCGCGATCTTGTCTGCGTCGTTGTCGTCCCGCGACCAGCCCCGCAGGATGCGCTCGTGGGCGCGGTCGAGCACGACGACGAGGTCGCTCGAGTCGAAGTCGGCGAACGAGAACTGGCGCGCGCGGTGCCGGCTGCCGTCGTACCCGCGGCGCTCGAGGGCGTCGAGCGTGCGGGGGTCGGCGCGCTCGCCGACGTGCCAGTCGCCGGTGCCCGAGCTCGACGAGGCGACGCGGTCGCCGAGGCCGGCCTGCTGGGCGAGCGTGCGGAACACGACCTCGGCCATCGGGGAACGGCAGATGTTGCCGGTGCACACGAACACGACGCGGAACGGTGCGGACGAGGGCATTGCTCCATTCTGGCCCCGTGCACGGCCTCCTGCCCAGGGGCGGGACCGCCCGGTTTGTCCCCCGGTCGTGCTCTCACCTGCCTCGTGCGGGATGTCGTGCGCGAGCGTGGCCGTATGCCAGCCGCTGCCACCCCCGTCGAGGTCGCCGCCCTGATCGCCGCGTTCGACCACCTCGCCGAACTGGTGGGCGACCTGTCGGTCGCCGCCGCCCGCATCGCCCCCGAACTGCAGTGGCAGTCCGAGGCGATGCTCGCCTTCGCGACCCGATGGGATGCCACGTGCTCCCTCGCCGACCGCACGCGCCGCCGCGCACGGGTCGCGGCCGATGATGCGCGCTGGGTGCAGGCGACGCTGCTGGCGGGCGTGGGGGCGCCGTGAGCGACGTCGACATCCGCTCCGGCGGCGCCGTCGCCGTCGACACCGCGACCCTGCGCGCCGCGGCCGAGCGGGTGCGCGCCCTCGCCCCGCTCGCGTCGGCCGCGGGAGAGGCGGCTCGGCGGGTGCGTGAACTGAGCTTCGCGGTGTTCCCTCACGGCGGCCGATTCGAGGTGGCGACATCGACGCTCGTGAGCGGAACCGGTGTGCTGGTGGCCGATGTCGCCTACCTCGCCGACGCGCTCGAGAACACAGCGGCCGCGTACGAGCTCGTCGAGCTGCGCGCCGAGCGGGCCCTCGCCGAGACCTCGGGCGACCACGGTCGTGTGGCCGAGATCGACGTGTCGATCGACGGACTCAGGGCGCGATGGCCGGCAGCGTCAGACATCGCCGATGCCTCCGAGCTGGCCGCGACCGGCCACTCCGACGAGGTGTGGCGCCAGCTCTCCGCGTGGGGTGTGCCGATCGTCGGCCTCACCGGCGCCCTCGGCATCGGCGCTCTCGCGCTCGTGCTCGGTGCGCGCGGCGCACTGCGGGGTGCCGATGCGCCCGGCCGCGTCGCGCGCGGCGCGCGTCTGGGCGGCTCCGTGCCCGCTGTCACCCTCCTGCCCCAGCCCGTGGGCGCTGCGACCGGCCGCCCCGCCGGGCTGGCCGACCTCTACGCGCGCGTGCCCACGGGAGAGGCGCGGGTGCGTATCGAGCGCTACACGATGTCCGACGGCAGCCGGGCGTACGCCGCGTACATCGCCGGCACCGACGGGTCATCGACGTGGGACAACACCGCGAACCTCGC
>NZ_LMPK01000012.1:23860-25154 GCF_001423825.1 Microbacterium sp. Leaf351 | reverse complement strand
GCGCAGCGCGGCGACACAGTGCAGGTCACGGGTTACTCGCAGGGCGCGATGGTCGCCGCCCACCTCGCGGCATCCGGGGAGTACGACGTGCCCGTGCTCGCGACGTTCGGGTCCCCCGTCGCCGTCGACGTCGATCCGGCCACCCTCGTCGTCGATGTGCGGCACGACGACGACCCGATCGCCGCCCTCGCCGCTCCGCCGAGCGCGGCCGCTCTCGGCGCGGACGGTGGCGTCACGATCGGTCGGGTCGTCGACCCCGCCACCGGCCCGCACGACGTCACGATGCCGGCCCACGACGGCGGCGCGTATCTCGAGACGGCACGGCGGGCGGATGCCTCGGGTGATCCGCGGCTCGCCGCCCTCGAGCAGCGGCTCGCCGTCTACGACGCGGCTGTCAGCGTCGAGACCTTCGCCTACTCGGCCGAGGCGGTACCCACACCCGCGCCGACGCCCACGCCGGGTCTCGACCCGTCGCTCCAGAGGCCGCTGGGCAGCCGAACGGGCGGGGACGTCAGCGGCGGCGGGGCCGGATGATGATGCCGGCGATCCAGTTGATGAGCGAGATCACGATCGCCGCCACCACTCCCCACCAGAAGCCGTCGATGCGAAGGCCCCAGTTCCACAGCCCCGTGATCCACGCGGTGAGCCACAGCAGGAAGCCGTTCACGATGAGCGAGAAGAGGCCGAGCGTGAGCACGTAGAGGGGGAAGGTCAGGATCTTCACGATCGTGCCGACGATCGAGTTCACGATCGCGAAGATCGCCGCGACCGCCAGCAGTGTGATCACCAGCTGCAGCGTCTCGCCGGGTGCGAACGGGATCACGACGACACCCAACACGGGAATCAGGGTCACGACCCAGATGGCGAAGGCGTTCACGACGGCGCGGATGAGGAATCCCATGCGCGCAGTCTCCCACGCGGCATCCTCGGGCCGGAAGCGCTCCGGACGCGGATGCCGCGGTGCGCCCGCTCCTAGACTCGGCACGTGACCGATTCGCTCCCGATCCGCGCCCGCGCCGACATCGCGGCGCTCCCCCCGTACCGCCAGGGACGCCAGGCCGGCGCCGATGCGTTCAAGCTCTCGAGCAACGAGAATCCGTTCGAGCCGCTGCCGAGCGTCGTCGCCGCACTGCAGGGTGCCACGGGAGTGAACCGCTACCCGGATGCCTCGGCCGCCCTCCTGCGCGCACGTCTCGCCGAGCGTTTCGGGGTCACCGCCGAGGAGGTGCACATCGCTGCCGGCAGTGTGTCGATCCTGCTGCAGCTGGTGCTAGCGACATCCGGTCCCGGCGAC
>NZ_LMPK01000012.1:21978-23826 GCF_001423825.1 Microbacterium sp. Leaf351 | reverse complement strand
CCTCGGCGCGATGGCGGCTGCGGTTACCGATCGCACGCGACTGATCATCGTCTGCAGCCCGAACAACCCCACCGGGCCGATCGTCACGCAGACCGAGTTCGAGCAGTTCCTCGCGCGGATCCCCGCCGATGTGCTCGTCATCCTCGACGAGGCGTACGCCGAGTTCGTCACCGACCCCGAGGCCGTCGACGGGCTGCGCGAGCTCGGTGTCATCCGTCCCAACGTCGTCGCCCTGCGCACCTTCTCCAAGGCGTACGGCCTCGCGGGTCTGCGTGTCGGCTACGCCGTCGGCCACCAGCGCGTGCTCGACCTCGCCCGCTCCACCGCCATCCCGCTGTCGGTGACGGCTGCGGCCGAGTCGGCGGCGCTCGTCAGCCTGGACGCCGAAGCCGAGCTGCTCGACCGCGTGCGCGAGCTCACCGACCGGCGCGCGGCCCTCGTCGACGGCTTGCGTGCCCAGGGCTGGCGGGTGCCCGAGACGCAGGGCAACTTCGTCTGGCTCGACACCCGCGCCGACAGCCAGCGCATCGCCGCGACCTTCGACGAGGGCGGCATCATCGTGCGTCCCTACGGGGACGACGGCCTGCGCATCTCGATCGGCGAGGCCGAGACTGTCGAGAAGGTCCTGCAGATCGCGGCATCCGTTGTAGATACTCTCGCGAAGGGGCATCCGGCGCTCGCGTTAGCGTAGACACCGTGACTCCGCTCGACGACGTGGCCCCGCCCGCCGACCCCGAGATCATCAGCGTGCTGGCCGCCGACGGCTCGTACGCCCCGACGCCGTCGGCAGAACCCTTCCTGCCACTCGTCGAGGCGCTCACCGAGACCGACCTCGAGACCTTCTACCGCGACATGGTGACCTCGCGCGCGTTCGACCGGCAGGCGACCAACCTGCAGCGGCAGGGCCAGCTCGCCCTCTGGCCGCCGAGCTTCGGCCAGGAGGCCGCACAGGTCGGCTCGATCCGCGCGGCACGACCGCAGGACCACATCTTCCCCTCCTACCGCGAGCACATCGTCGCCACGATCCGCGGTGTGGACCCGGTCGGCATCATCCGCCTCATGCGCGGCGTCTCCCACGGCGGCTGGAACCCCCTCGACCCGGCCAACGGAAACACGCGCCTCTACACGCTCGTGCTCGGTTCGCAGACCCTGCACGCCACCGGCTACGGCATGGGCCTCGTGTTCGACGGCCGCACCGGCACCGGCGACCCCGAGCGCGACGAGGCAGTCATCGTCTACTACGGCGACGGCGCGTCCAGCCAGGGCGACGTGCACGAGGCGATGGTCTTCGCTGCGAGCTACCGCACCCCGCAGGTCTTCTTCCTGCAGAACAACCAGTGGGCGATCTCGGTGCCGGTCGCGGTGCAGTCGCGCACGGCGCTCTCGCGCCGCGGCTACGGCTACGGCATGCCGAGCCACCGCATCGACGGCAACGACGTGCTCATCAGCTACGCCGTCACCCGCCACGCGCTCGAGGCCGCCCGGGCGGGCGAGGGCCCGTCGGCCATCGAGGCGGTGACCTACCGTCGCGGTGCGCACACCACGAGCGACGACCCCACGAAGTACCGCACCGGTTCGGAGGAGGAGGGCTGGGCGCTGCGCGACCCGATCGCGCGCCTGCGCACCTACCTCGAGGGCCGCGGGGCATCCGCCGCCTTCTTCGACGAGGTCGACGAGGGCGCCGCCGCGCACGCCGATGACGTGCGCACGCGCGCCGTCACCCTGACCGCACCCGAGGCGCCCAGCATGTTCGCCCACGTCTACACCGATGATCACCCGCTGATGGCCGAGCAGGCGCGCTGGCTCGCCGACTACGAGGCATCCCTCGACGGAGGCGACGCATGAGCG
>NZ_LMPK01000012.1:17669-21938 GCF_001423825.1 Microbacterium sp. Leaf351 | reverse complement strand
GACCGAGGGCCTGCAGGCCGAGTTCGGCGACCGCCGGGTGATCGACACGCCGCTGGCCGAGTCTGGCATCCTCGGCACCGCGATCGGCCTCGCCATGGCCGGCTTCCGGCCCGTGTGCGAGATCCAGTTCGACGGGTTCGTGTTCCCCGCGTTCGACCAGATCACGTCGCAGCTCGCCAAGATGACCAACCGCCACGAGGGCGTGCTCTCGATGCCGATCGTGATCCGCATCCCCTACGGCGGCCACATCGGCGCGGTCGAGCACCATCAGGAGAGCCCGGAGACCTACTTCACGCACACGCCGGGTCTGCGGGTCGTGAGCCCGTCGACCGCGAACGACGCGTACTGGATGATCCAGGAGGCCATCGCCTCCAACGACCCGGTCGTCTTCCTCGAGCCGAAGAGCCGCTACTGGCACAAGGGCGAGGTCGACCTCGAGGCATCCGCTCTGCCGCTGCACGCGTCGCGCATCGTGCGCCGCGGCACCGACGTCACGCTTGTCGGTCACGGCGCCATGGTCTCGGTGCTGCTGCAGGCCGCAGCGCTCGCAGAGAGCGAGGGCACGAGCTGCGAGGTCGTCGACGTGCGGTCGCTGTCGCCGATCGACTACGGACCCGTGCTCGAATCCGTGCGCCGCACCGGTCGCATGGTCTACGCGCAGGAGGCTCCCGGCTTCGTGAGCGTCGGCAGCGAGGTGGCGGCCACGGTCGCGGAGAAGGCGTTCTACGCGCTGGAGGCGCCGGTGATCCGGGTGTCGGGCTTCGACACCCCCTTCCCGCCCGCGAAGCTCGAGGGCGTGTACCTGCCCGACCCCGACCGCATCCTCGAGGCCGTCGACCGCAGCCTCGCCTACTGAGACCGCACCGCGAAAGGAACCCGGATGAGCGACCAGACCTTCCACCTCCCGGACGTCGGCGAAGGCCTCACCGAGGCCGAGATCGTCTCGTGGCGCGTGGCCCCCGGCGACACCGTCGACGTCAACGACGTGCTCGTCGAGATCGAGACGGCCAAGTCGCTCGTCGAGCTGCCGTCGCCCTTCGCGGGCACCGTCGGCGAGCTGCTCGTGGCCGAGGGTGCGACCGTCGACGTCGGCGCGGCGATCATCACGATCTCGGGCGGGCAGGATGCCGCGGCCCCCGCGTCACCCGCCGCGCCGGCCGCCGATCCGGGCGAGGGCTCCGGGTCGGTGCTCGTCGGCTACGGCTCGGCGGAGCAGGTGCACTCGCGTCGGCGCAAGCCCGCCGAGAAGCCCGTCGCCGCATCGGTCGGTGTGGTCGCGAAGCCCCCGATCCGCAAGCTCGCGCGTGACCTCGGTGTCGACCTCGCCTCGGTCGTGCCGAGCGGCCCGGCGGGCGAGGTCACCCGTGAGGACGTCGTCGCGCATGCCTCGCAGGCGAGCGTGTTCCGCAACATCGAGACGCCGGAGTGGCCGGAGGTGCGCGAGGAGACGATCGCCGTCGCGGCCGCGGCATCCGAGGTCGACGACGTGCGCGTCGAGTCGATCCCCGTGCGCGGCGTGCGCAAGGCGACCGCGAGTGCGATGACGTCGAGCGCCTACTCGGCGCCGCACGTGTCGGTGTGGACGGATGTCGACGCCACCCGCACGATGGAGCTCGTCAAGCGCCTGAAGGCCTCGCCCGACTTCGCCGACATCAAGGTCTCGCCGCTGCTGATCATGGCGCGCGCGGTGATCTGGGCGGTGCGCCGCACGCCGATGGTGAACGCCGCGTGGGTCGAGGGCGACGACGGCGCCCAGATCTCGGTGCGCCACTACGTGAACCTCGGCATCGCCGCGGCGACTCCGCGGGGCCTCCTCGTGCCGAACATCAAGGACGCGCAGGACCTCAGCATGCGCGATCTCGCCCGCGCGCTCGAGAAGCTCACGCTGACCGCCCGTGAGGGTCGTACCGCACCGGCCGACCAGCAGGGCGGCACCATCACGATCACGAACATCGGCGTGTTCGGGATGGACGCCGGCACCCCGATCATCAATCCGGGCGAGTCCGGCATCGTCGCGCTCGGCACGATCCGGCAGAAGCCGTGGGTCGTCGACGGCGAGGTGCGCCCCCGCTGGGTGACCACCGTCGCCGGGTCGTTCGACCACCGGGTAATCGACGGGGACGGCATGAGCCGGTTCATCGCCGACGTCGCCGCCGTGCTCGAGGAGCCCGCGCTGCTGGTCGAGTAGCCGTGGCAGCACGGCCGGGGGCCGGTGCTGCAGCGTCCCCCGCGGCGCGATTTTGAGAACGATTATCACTAAGCATAAGCTGTCCGCATGCGATCCCCCCGGACCCTCCTCGCCCTGCCCCTGCTCGCCGCCGCGGCAGCCCTGACACTGTCGGGCTGCACGGGGGCGGCGGCATCCTCACCGTCGTCGTCGGGCGGCACCATCCAGGTCGTCGCCTCGACGAACGTCTACGGCGACATCGCGCAGACCGTCGGCGGGTCGGCCGTGCAGGTGACCTCGATCATCGCCAACGAGTCGCAGGACCCGCACGACTTCGAGGCGAGCGCCGCCGACCAGCTCACCGTCAAGAACGCGCAGCTGCTCATCGAGAACGGCGGCGGCTACGACCCCTTCCTCGACCAGCTCGTGCAGGCCACCGGCTCCACGGCGCCGATGATCACCGCCGCGACCCTCTCGCCCGAGTACCCGGCCGACGGCAACACCGCCGAGCACAAGGACGACGCCGATCACGCCCACGACCACCTCGAGGGCTTCAACGAGCACGTCTTCTACGACCCCGCCGTCATGAAGACGGTGGCCGCCAAGATCGCGACCGAGCTCGGCGCGCTCGACCCTTCCCAGGCGGCGACGTTCACCGCGAACGCGCAGGCGTTCGGCACCCAGATGGACACGATCGAGCAGAGCATCGCCACCATTGCCGCCGCTCACGCGGGGGTGGGAGTGTTCGTCACCGAGCCCCTGCCGCTCTACCTCACCGACACCGCCGGCTTGGACAACGTCACTCCGGTCGCGTTCAGTGAGGCCGTCGAGGGCGGCCAGGATGTCCCGCCGGCGACCCTGCTGCAGGCGCTCGCCCTCATCTCCGACGGCAGCGCGAAGGTCGTCATCGTCAACGCGCAGGCCGCCGGAGCAGAGACGACCCAGGTCGAGGACGCGGCGAAGGCTGCGAACGTCCCCGTGCTGAAGTTCTCCGAGATCCTCCCGGCAGGCCAGACTTATGCACAGTGGATGCAGCAGAACGTGACCCAGCTGGCCGACGCGCTGGGCAAGTGACCCCGGCCCCCTCGCCGCTTCGCATCTCGGGTGCCGCGCTCCGCCGCGGCACCCGAGAGCTGTGGAGCGGCCTCGACCTCGAGCTCGCCCCCGGTGAGCTCGTCGCCGTGCTCGGGCCGAGCGGTTCCGGGAAGACCACACTGCTGCGCGCGATCCTCGGCCTCGAGCGGCTGAGCGAGGGATCGGTCACCGCGCTCGGCCGGCGCGTGACGCGCCCGGGCAACCGGCGCGTCGGCTACATCCCCCAGCAGCGGCCGCTCCCGCGTGAGACGTCGCTGCGCGCGCGCGACCTCGTCGGACTCGGCGTCGACGGCCACCGCTTCGGCCTGCCGATCCCGCGGCGCGGCGACCGCGCCCGCATCGACGCGCTTCTCGGCGAGGTCGGCGCCGCCGCCTTCGCCGACCGCCCGGTGGGACTCCTGTCGGGCGGCGAGCAGCAGCGCCTGCGCGTCGGCCAGGCGCTCGCCGACGACCCGAAGCTGCTGCTGTGCGACGAGCCCCTCACGAGCCTCGATCTCGCCAACCAGCAGGCGATCGTCTCCCTCATCGACCGGCATCGTCGCGAGAAGGATGCCGCGGTGCTCTTCGTCACCCACGACATCAACCCGGTGCTCGACTCGGTCGATCGCATCCTCTACCTCGCCGGCGGCCGTTTCACGCTCGGGCGACCCGCGGACGTCCTCGACTCGGCGGTGCTCTCGGAGCTCTACGGCGCCCCGGTCTACGTGCTGCGCGCCGGCGACCGGCTGGTCGTCGTGGGCGCGCCGGATGCCGAGGCATCCCCTCACCATCACGGCGAGGAGCACGGATGAACGGCGACGCGATCGGCAACGCCCTCTTCGGCGGCATCTCGCAGTACGGCGCGATCCTCGCCCTGGTGCAGAACTCCGTCTGGGCGGGAGCGCTCCTCGGCCTCGTGGGGGGCCTCATCGGTGTGTTCGTCATGCAGCGCGACATGGCCTTCGCGGTGCACGGCATCTCGGAGCTCTCGTTCGCCGGAGCGGCGGCGGCCCTGCTGTTCGGCTTCG
>NZ_LMPK01000012.1:12611-17645 GCF_001423825.1 Microbacterium sp. Leaf351 | reverse complement strand
GCTCATGCCGTTCGGCCTGGGCCTCGGGATCCTGTTCCTGTCGCTCTACAACGGCCGCAGCGCCAACCGCTTCAGCCTTCTCACCGGACAGATCGTCTCCGTGCAGTCGGCGCAGCTGACGGCCCTCGCCGTCATCAGCACCGTCGTGCTCGTGGCGCTGCTGCTCATGTGGCGGCCGCTGCGCTTCGACTCCCTCGACCCCCAGTCGGCAGCAGCCCGCGGTGTGCCGTCGACGTGGGTGTCGTTCGGCTTCATGCTGCTGCTGGGCCTCGTCGTCGCTGTCGCGGTGCACATCATCGGCGCGCTGCTCGTGCTCGCGCTGCTGGTCACCCCGGCCGCGGCGGCGATGCGGGTGGCCACGGGTCCGCTCGCGGTGCCGGTGCTCGCCGCCGCGTTCGGCGTGGCCTCGGCGGTGGGCGGCATCCTGCTCGCCGTGATGGGCACTCTGCCGGTGAGCCCCTACATCACGACCATCTCGTTCCTCATCTACCTCGTCTGCCGCATCGTCGGTGCGGCGAGGGAGCGTCAGACCCGCGCCCTCTGAGGACGCCGGGAAAGCCGGATGCCCCGGCTGACCCCGCGTTCCTCGTGGGTAGACTCGCCGCCATGGTGCAGCGGAACACGTGGCAGCGCGATCGCGTGCGCGAAGAGCTGTCCGACGCTCCCGGGTTCATCAGCGCACAGGATCTGCACGCGCGCCTGCGTGAGCAGAACACCGGCATCGGTCTCGCCACCGTCTACCGCGCCCTCTCCACCCTCGCCGCCCACGGCGAGGCCGATTCGCTGCAGAGCCCCGAGGGCGAGAGCCTCTACCGCGCGTGCGCGACGACGGGACACCACCACCACCTGATCTGCCGCCGCTGCGGCAAGGCCGTCGAGATCGCGGCGACCGACGTCGAGGAGTGGGCCCGTCGCACCGCCGCGGCCCACGGCTTCACCGAGGCCGAGCACGTCGTCGACATCTTCGGTCTCTGCGCCGACTGCACCGCCCTCCGGGCCCACGAGCGTGACAACGGCTGAACGCGCCCGGGTGCGCCGGTCGACCCCGGCACCGGAGCCCCGTCGCGCGCCCGGACGCATCGCCGGCGCCCTGCTCATCGGCGCGATCGTGGTCGGTGTCGTCTTCGCCGTCAACCTGCTGGTTCCGGGCGCGCTCGACATCTCCCTCCCGACCCGCGCGCAGGACGGCCTGACCCTCGCGATCAGCGTGCTGATCGAGTCGCTGCCCTTCGTGGCGCTCGGTGTGCTGCTGTCGATCGTCGTGCAGGTGTGGGTGCCGCCCGGAGCGATCGAGAGATGGATGCCGCGCCGCGCCTGGGCCCGCCGGGCGGTGCTGTCGCTGCTCGGCATGCTGATCCCCGTGTGCGAGTGCGGCAACGTGCCGTTCGCGCGGGGGCTGCTGATGCGCGGGTTCGCGGTGTCGGAGACGCTCACCTTCCTCGTCGCCGCCCCGATCGTGAACCCGATCGTCATCATCACCACGAACCAGGCATTCGGGTTCGACGACGGCATCCTCGTAGCTCGCCTGCTCGGCGGATTCGTCGTCGCGAACCTCATCGGCTGGCTCTACAGCCGCCACCCCGACCCCGACGCGCTGCTGACCGATCGGTTCCGGGCGACCTGCGAGATCGTCGAGACCGAGTCGGGCGGGCGCTGGCGCCGCTCGCTGGCGCAGTTCCTCGTGGAGCTGCGCGCGGTCATGCCGGCTTTGGTGATCGGCTCGGCGCTCGCCGGGGCGGTGCAGGTTCTGGTGCCGCGCGAGGCGCTTCTCGCCATCGGCTCGAACCCGGTGCTCTCGATCGTGGCGATGATGATCCTCGCGATGATCGTCTCGATCTGCTCGAACGTGGACGCGTTCTTCGCCCTGTCCTTCGCGTCGACGTTCACCCCGGGCGCGATCGTCGCCTTCCTGCTGGTCGGTCCGCTCGTCGACGTCAAGATGATCGCCCTCATGCGCACGACGTTCACGGCACGCGTACTCGCGGGCACGGTCGTCGTCGTCGTGCTGTTCGCGTTCGTGCTGGGTCTGGTGGTGAACCTCGTTGCGTAGGTCGTCGGCTCTCTTCTCCCGGTGGATGGGCGCGGGCATCGCCTCCCTCCTCGCGGTCGCGACGATCGTGCTCTGGCTCACCGGCCAGCTCGCCCTCTACATCAACCCGTCGTCGTACTGGTTCGCGGTGCCCATGGCGTTCGTCGTGCTCATCGGCGCAGTGCTCAGCTTCGCGCTGCCCCTCGGGGCCGAGGCCGACCACGGTCACGACCACGGTGCGGTGGCGGATGCCGCGCATCACGACCACGACCACGCGTACGACCACGACCACCCGCACGACCACGAGCACGCGCCCCGCCGCGGGGTGCGCGCGTGGGTGGGGCTCGGCGCGACCGCGATCGGCGGGGCCATCGCGACTGCGGTGGCGGTCGCGATCGTCGTCGTGCCCCCGGCATCCCTCAGCGCCGAGCTCGCGCAGTCGCGCAACGTGGGCGCTGCGCCCCTGTTCGCGGGATCCGACACGATCACCCTCGCCAGCACGGGCGACACGGCAACCTTCGGGGTCGGCGACTGGGCCAGCGTGTTCGCGACCGCGACGAGCACCGAGGTGTTCGAGGGTCGCACCGTGTCGCTGATCGGCTTCGTGACCCCCGCGCAGAACGGCGGGGCGTTCGATCTGACACGGCTGGTCATCACACACTGCGTCATCGATGCGCAGACCGCGAGCCTGACGATCGCGGGGGCGGACTCGACACCGAACACCGGCCAGTGGGTCGATGTGAAGGGCACGGTACGCGCGGCGTCCGACACCGGAAAGCTCGAGATCGTCGCCTCGAGCGTCACACCGATCGCCCAGCCGCAGGATCCGTATGAGTACTGACCCGGCACTCCGCACCCGTTCGGGTCGCAGTCGCCGTCGCCGGCGTGCGTTCGGCATCGGATTCGCCGCCGTGATCGCGGTGCTCGGCGTCGTCGCGCTCGCGGGCGCGGCGGTGTCGAGCGTGCAGGGTCCGCGTGTGACGGCGGTGTCGGTCGATCCGCAGGCGGCTGTCGAGGCCGGCGGTGCCCGCGTCATCCTCACCACCTCGCAGTCGCTGCAGAAGGTGGAGACCTCGCAGGTCACCGTCACGCCTGCCGCGTCGTTCACCGTGCAGACGTCGGGGCGCGACATCGGCGTGCGCTTCTCGAACGCCCTCTACGACGACACGCAGTACACCGTCACCGTCCACGGGGTGGTCGGCATCGGCGGAGGTCCGGTGACGACGCTCAGCGAGAGCTTCCACACGCCCGCGCTGTCGGTCTTCATGCTCAAGCGCGGCAGCGGCACCGACACGATCTTCCGCACCGGGCTCGACGGTGCCCAGGCGGTCCCCGTCTTCGAGAACCCTCACATCGAGGACTTCCGGGCGACGAGCCAGCACCTCGTGATGTCGGTGCGCACCGCCGACGACAAGCCCGAGCTCATCGTCACCGACCTCGACGGCGCGAACGCGCGCACCCTTCCGCTGCCGGGCGCGGGTGACATCCGCGATCTAGGCGTCGCCGACCGCGGCGAGGTCATCGGATACACCTTCACCGACGCGAACGTCTCGAAGACCTCGGGGGACGCGAGCGTGCTGTACACCGATTCGCTGGCGCTGCAGGACGCCGCCGCCCCGCCCACGCGGATCGCGCTGAGCGGGGTGTCTCCGAGCGTCGCGCAGTGGCGGTTCGTGCCCGGCACCGACAACATCCTGGTGCTCACCTTCGACGGCCGGCTGTTGCTCGCCTCCTCGGCGGGCAAGGACCCCGTCGACCTGGGCAGCGCGGCGAGCATCGACGGCATCGCCCGCGGCAGCACGTCGGCGATCATCGAGCGACCCGACGGCACATACTCGATCGACCTCACGAGCGGGGCGCAGACCCTGCTCACCGACCCGCCCAACGTCGCCGGCTTCGCCGGCACCGTGACGCCGCTCACCGCCACGACGACGCTCCGGCAGTACGCGCAGGTCACGAACGGCGCCACCACCGGCACCGAGATCTACCGGGTGCTCGCCAACGGCACGTCATCTGTGGTGTACACCTCCGCGGCCACCGACGCGGTGCTGCAGGTCTGCACGTCGCCGAGCGCTCGCTACGCCGCGGTGCTCATCGCACCCAACGTCGCACAGAACCCGTACGTGACCACCTACGAGTACCCGGTGCCCGGCACGGTCGAGACGCACATCATCGACCTCGACACCGGCAAGGAGGTGTCGAAGCTGTCGGCGTTCGACATCTCGTGGTGTCAGGTGCCGATCGAGTGAGCGACGGGCTGCGCCCGGCGACGCCCTCGGACCTCGCCGGCCTCCCGCTCGAGGTCGCGCCCCGACTGCTCGGTGCGGTTCTCCACGTCGGTGTCGGGGGTGAGACGGTCGCCGTGCGCATCACCGAGGTCGAGGCCTACCACGGCCTCGGCACCGGTGACGTTCCCGATCCGGCGTCCCACGCCCGCAGCGGACCGACCGCGCGCAACGCGACGATGTGGGGACGCGCTGGACTCCTCTACGTCTACCTCAGCCACGGCATCCACTCGTGCGTCAACGTGGTGTGCGGCCCCGAGGGGGTCGCAGGTGCGGTGCTGCTGCGTGCGGGCGAGGTGGTCAGCGGGGCGGATGCCGCCTCCCGTCGCCGGCTCGGCAGTGCAGGCGCGCCCGTCGCGGCGCGGGAGCTCGCCCGTGGTCCGGGGCGCCTCGCGAAGGCGGCCGGGCTGCGGCATCCGATTCACGACGGCCTCGACGCACTGACGGCGCAGCCGCGCGGCGGTGCCCGCGCACGTCTGCTGCTGCCGGAGCGGCCGCTGGCGCCGGTCGCGAGCGGCCCGCGGGTCGGGGTGGCGGGACCTGCCGGCACCGACCTCTACCCGTGGCGGTTCTGGCTGCCGACCGAGCCGACGGTCTCGGTGTTCCGCTGGGGTCGTGGCGCCGGGCCGCGGCATCCGCACGAACCGGCCCGTCAAGGCGACACGCCGCGCGTGCTAGACTGACCTTTTGTCTGCGCGCACTCCAGCACGCAGCTCGTAC
>NZ_LMPK01000012.1:10015-12592 GCF_001423825.1 Microbacterium sp. Leaf351 | reverse complement strand
ACAGAAGGAGACTCACCATGGCCGCAGTGTGCCAGGTGACTGGAGCGGTTCCCGGCTTCGGTCACAACATCTCGCACTCGCACCGCCGGACGAAGCGCCGCTTCGACCCGAACGTGCAGAAGAAGACCTACTACGTTCCGTCGCTCGGTCGTAAGGTCACCCTCACGGTGTCCGCCAAGGGCATCAAGGTGATCGACGCCCGCGGCATCGAGTCGGTCGTCAAGGACCTCCTCGCGAAGGGTGTGAAGCTCTAATGGCGAAGAAGGCCCAGGACATCCGTCCGATCATCAAGCTGCGTTCGACCGCCGGCACGGGATATACCTACGTGACGCGCAAGAACCGCCGCAACAACCCCGACCGCATCGTGCTGAAGAAGTACGACCCCATCGTGCGCAAGCACGTCGAGTTCCGAGAGGAGCGCTGACCCATGGCCAAGAAGAGCAAGATCGCTCGTAACGAGCAGCGCAAGGTCGTCGTCGAGCGCTACGCCGCGAAGCGTGCCGAGCTGAAGAAGGCGCTCGTCGACCCGACGTCGACCGACGAGCAGCGTGAGGCCGCCCGCGTCGGCCTGCAGAAGCTGCCCCGCAACGCCTCGCCGGTGCGTCTGCGTTCGCGCGACGTCATCGACGGTCGCCCCCGCGGTGTGCTGACGAAGTTCGGCATCTCGCGTGTGCGCTTCCGCGACATGGCCCACCGTGGCGAGCTGCCCGGTGTGACCAAGTCGAGCTGGTAAGCAGCCGATTCGCACGAAGCCCCCGAGGGAGACCTCGGGGGCTTCGTCGTTCGCGGGGACGTCAGCAGATGAGACCGGCGCCGAGCCAGTTCGGGTAGGGCAGCGTGCGCAGCAGCTCGTCGTGCGGGTCGGTGTGCGTGTGCGACTCCGCCGACGAGACGCTTCCCTCGAAGGGGTCGGGCGGCAGGGTCTCGGTGCGGGCGGACGGGCGGTCGTGGCGTGCCATGGTGCTCCTCGGATCGTGCCGGCTGTCGCCGGCGGGTCGGGGGCTCGGTGCACCGAGTGTGGCAGAACGGCAGGGCGCGGCGAAGAGCGGAGCCGTTGTCCCCGGCGTATCCACAGCGGGCCTCGTCCCGGCCGTCCCGGGGTCCTAAGGTCGAGGGCAGCGGCGTACGCGCGCCGCATCGACCCCGGGAGGCTCCATGAAGCTGTTGCTGACGTCGGGCGGGATCCGCAACGACAGCATCGAGCGCGCCCTGGTCGACATGGTGGGCAAGCCGGTGGCTGAGGCATCCGCTCTCTGCATTCCCACCGCGCAGTGGGGCCACACGATGTGCGGGCCCGAGTCGGTGCGTGGATTCATCACCGGCCTCCCGCCGTGGGGCGGCATGACGTCGATGCCGTGGCGCACGCTCGGCGTGCTCGAACTCGCCTACCTTCCGTCGATCGGCGTCGAGCGCTGGCAGGAGTGGGTGCGCNCCGGCCTGCTCGAGCTCCTCCCCGAACTGCACGACACGGTGTGGGTGGGCGTCAGCGCGGGCAGCATGGTCATGACGCCGCGCATCGGTCGGGAGTTCATCGCCTGGGCGCAGGCGCCGGATGACACGACCCTCGGCCTCGTCGACTTCGCGATCTTCCCGCACCTTGACGTCTTCCCCACGAACACGAGGGAGGCCGCCCAGAAATGGGCGGCGACGCTCGAGCTGCCCGCGTACGTGCTCGACGACGAGTCCGCGATCTCGGTCGTCGACGGCGAGGTGTCGGTGATCTCCGAGGGCGAGTGGTTCACCCTCGGCCCGGCGTCGTAGCCACAGCCGCGCATCGGCCGATCGTCGACCGGGCGCGGCGCAGCGCCGGGGCGCAGCCGCGGCCCGGCGCCCGCGGGCTCAGCCACGTGCGTGCGTGACGGCCCACGCCAGCGAGTCGTCCGCGACCTCCTCCCATCCCTCCTGGCTCACGATGCGGTGGGTGCGCCCCTCGTACTCGCGGTAATCGACCACGGCGGGACTCCCCGACGAGCGGTACTTCTTCACGATCGCGCGCCCGATCGCCGGGGGCACCACGTGGTCCCGCGACCCGGTGATCACCAGCAGGGGAGCGCGGTCGGTGCGGGCGTAGTCGACGTGGCTCGCGCCCTTCTTCTCGGAGAAGGCCGCCGCAACCCCTTCGAAGAACACCCTGTTGTACGACGGCACGGCGAACTGCTCCCAGAGGTCATCGGATGCGGCGCGGTCGAGGTCGTTGCCGAAGGTGAAGTGGAAGTGGCCCTTGGACAGCGGCGAGGCGCCGTTGCGACCGAACGGGTTGGACAGGATCGGGGTGCCCGTCCACAGTGTCGACGCCGGCAGTGTCGTGATGCCGGCGGGCTGCCCGGGCGTGACGGCGACGTACGCGGCGCCCAGTCCGCGGTCGGCGAGCATCTGCGTGAAGAGGCCGCCGAATGAGTGGCCCATGATGATGGGCTTCACCGGGAGTGCCCGGATGATCGCGTCGTAGTGGTCGACGATCTGCCGGATGCCGATGCCGCGCAGGGCGGCGGGATCGCGCCGGATGTCGGCGACGGAGCGGTCATCGATCCCGGGCCAGCCGGGCACGATGACCTCATGCCCGGCGTCGCGGAATCG
>NZ_LMPK01000012.1:3846-9983 GCF_001423825.1 Microbacterium sp. Leaf351 | reverse complement strand
GGCGTAGAATCAGAGTAGACCGAACGTTCTATCTATTCAAGCGATTCCGCCGCCGGCTGGCACGATGGATCGCGGAGGATCACATGAGCGCTGCAACAGCGGACCGCCCCTCGGCTCGGACCCGCCTGCTGGAGGCGGCGACGACGCTGTTCTACTCCGAGGGGATCCATGCGGTCGGCGTCGATCGCATCATCGAGCACGCGTCGGTGACCCGCGCGACCCTCTACAAGCAGTTCGCCGGCAAGGAGGGCCTCGTCCTGGCCTACCTCGAAGGGGAGGACGCGCAGCTGCGGGCGCTCTTCGCCGAGGCGGCGACCGCGTCCGATGACCCGGGGATCCTCCTCGACCTCGTGGTCGGCGGGATCGCCGACGACGTGCGCCTGCGGCACACGCGCGGATGTCCGTTCATCAACGCCGCGGCGNNNCCTCGCTGGCGCAGCCGGCCTCGTCCGTCCGCGCGAGGTGGCGGCCTCCCTCGTCCTCCTGCGGGATGCTGCGCTCGTCGGCGGGTATCTCGACGGTCCTGGCCTCGTCACGCCTGACTTCGCGCGCACCGCGCACGAGGTGATCCGCGCGCACCGGCCTGATCAGCAGTCACAGCAGCCCCACGAGCGTCATGCGCCTCGTGACACGCCGCCACCGATCCGTCAAAGTGCGGAAAATCCGCGGAATCACGCGGAAAGTGGGTATATTCGAGCACGGTCGAACCCGACCACACCGGGCACCCTCGGGTGACCGGACCCAGACAAGAGGCGCTTCGGCGCCTGGAGGAACCACATGGCCGACAAGTCCATCACCAAGACCGAACTCGTCGCGAGCATCGCGAGCGCAACGGGTCAGAGCCAGGCCACGGTCTCGGGTGTGCTCGACTCCCTGTTCGCCACGGTCGCCGAGAGCGTCGCCAAGGGCGCGAAGGTCTCGATCCCCGGTTGGATCGCCTTCGAGCAGGTCGAGACCGCCGCTCGCACCGGTCGCAACCCCCAGACCGGCGCCGAGATCAAGATCGCCGCGGGCAAGCGCGTCAAGGTGACCGCGGGCTCGAAGCTGAAGGCTGCCGTCAAGTAAGTCTTCTCGACTCCGCGAAGGGGGGATGCCACGTGGCATCCCCCCTTCGTCGTGTCCGGCTTCGTTCGCGGTGGCGTCGCGGCGACGTCAGGCCGGCGGCAGCAGTAGGCGACCCGTGCGTAATACTCCGTGCAGGGTGCGCGCGGCGACGGTGACCCACGCGACGAGGAGCCCCACGAACAGCACCGCGGACAGCGCCGCGAGTGCCTGCGAGCCGGTGTGCACGGCGAGGGCGGCGGACCCCGTCACGCACGTGCCGACGGGGAACGTGAACGACCACCAGGTGAGAGTGAACGGCAGGTGGGCGCGCGCGGCGCGGATCGTCAGGGCGACGACCAGGGCACCCCACAGCAGGGCGAAGCCGAGCACGGGCACGCCGAACACGACGCCCGCGGCGGAGAACGCCGATGCCAGGTCGGGCGGAGCGGCGAGGTGCGCATCGGCACCCAGGTTGTTCGCCGCGGTGATCGACTGACCGAGCGGTCCGAGAACGATCCACAAGGTCGGCACCATCGCGACGGCCCCGACCTCGTGGCGGGCGAGGCGCCCCCACAGCTGGGTGAGGATGATGAGCGCCGCGATGCCGGTCATGCCGGTCATCGCGTAGCAGGCGAGCAGGAAGTCGAGCCGCAGCTGGCCCGCGGGGATGTGCGGTAGCAGGGCCGCGCCGGTCGCCGCCGACACCATGGGCGGGACGATGGGCATGAGCCATCCGCCGAACGCGCTGTCCTCCCGCACGTCGTGGCGGGTGAAAGTCAGGTAGGGGATCGTGACGGCGGCGATCAGGCCGAGCACCGTGCCGACGGTCCACAGCACGGCGTCGATCGCGACCGCCACGGGCTCACCGAGGATGTCCACGCCCACGACCAGCGTGCCGAGTCCGACGGTCAGTGCCGCCATGGCCGGTGCGCCGTAGAAGTGAGCCATCGTGGCATTGCTGTGGTGACCGCGGGCGACGCCGCCGAACCAGATCCAGTGCAGCGCGGTCGCGACGATCAGCGCGAGGAACATGGCGGATGCGAGCAGCCACACCACGAGTGCGAAGGTGCGCTGGCCGGGCACCTGCACGGGGAGGGCGACGGCAGCGTTCGCGACGATGCCGGTCCCCATGACCGAGGCGAACCAGTTCGGCGTGATGTACGCGACGACGTCCCGAGGGCGATCGATGGCCTGCAGCCAGCGGCGTCGCGCGGGCGCGGTGGCGGTGGGGTGCGACATCCCTCTATCGTGGCGCGTCCGGCTATGGTCGCGCGCACGGGAATGCCACCCGGCCCCCGCCTAGGCTGGACCGCGTGACTGCGCGCGCCTGGCGGATCGGAGCCCCTGTGCTCCTTGCCGTCGTAGCGCTCGCCACGGCGCTGGTGACGGCCGGTCTGTCGGCGCCCGGCCGATTGGTCGGCTGGCTCCTGCCGCTCGCCGAGGTGCTGGTGCGGCTCGGGGTGGCGACGACGATCGGATGTCTCGTGCTCGCCGTCGCCGGCGGAACCGTCGCCCGCGCCGCGTTCGGGCGTCTCGTGGCGGTCGCTGCCGGTGCGGCCGCGGTGTTCGCCCTGGCCGCCGCCGCAGCGACCGTCCTCACCGCCGTGTCGCTGCTCGACCTCACACCCGGTCTCGATCCCGCATTCGGCGCCGAGGTGGCGGGCTTCGTCACGGGAACGTCGACGGGACGACTCTGGCTCGTGACGACGGTGCTGGCGGCGCTCATCGCCGTGCTGCTGGTGTCGGTGCGCACGGTGCGGGCCGTCCGAGTGCTCGCGGTGCTGGCAGCGCTCGCAGTGGTGCCGCTGGCGGCGCTCGCCGCCGGCGCGTCGCCGCGCCCGGCCGCGGGCCTGGCTCTGCTGATGCTCACCGTCTCGACCGTCGGCGCCGGGATCGTCGTGGGAGCGGCCGTCGTCTCGGCCTCGCGCGCTCCGGTACCTCTCGTGATCGCGCTGGTCGCGCTCGCCGCGCTGCTCGGATTCGGGGCGGCGGTCGGCATCGGCACGCAGCCCGTCGCGCCGCCGGCCGACGCGACCCCCGCCGAGGTGCTCACCGGGATGCCGCTGCCCCCGGTGCCCACGATCGGATCGCTGCTGCTCGGTGTCGCGCTCGACCCGCTCTGGCTCACCGTCGCCGCAGCGGGAATCGCGTGGCTCGTCGTGCGCCGCCGAGCCGCGGTCGCGGGCGCCCGGCGCTCGCCCGCGCGTCTCGGCGCAGGAATGGTCGCGGTCGTGCTGTTCCTGTGGGCGACGTGCGGCGGACTCGCCGTCTACGCCGACGTGCTGTTGAGCGCCCGGCTCGCGCAACTGCTGATCGTCGCACTCGCCGTGCCCGTGCTCGTCGCGTGGGCGACGCCGCCCCGCGCTGCGCGCACCGCCGGCGCCGAGACATCCGCCCCGCTCGCCCCGCTCGCACCGCCGCGGGCGCTGCGTTCCCCCGTCGTCGCGGCGCTGCTGCTCATCGCCGTGCTCTGGCTCGCGACAGCGACCGACGTGCTGCGCTGGACGCTGAGCCACCGCATCGGCACCGACCTCGCGATCGGCGTCGCCGCGGCGGCCGGTCTGCTGTTCGTCCGGGCGGTCGTCGTGCCGCGCACCGCGACGGCGGCGCGGGCGCTCGCGATCGTGCTGGTCGCGGCGGCCGTCATCGCCCTCGCCGCCGTGCTCGTCTCGACCGCGTCGTTGTGGGTCGCGGACTGGTTCGGCGCCCTCGCCCCCGCCTGGGGCGCGGAGCCCCTCGATGACCAGCGCCGGGCGGGAGTCGTCGTCGCGGGGTGCGGTCTCGTGCCACTGCTCGCTCTCGCCGTCATGGTCGCGCGCACCCCCAGACCCGCGGATGCCGCGTCCCGCCGTCTTGCGCGCCGCGAGCGCGACGCCGAGCTCGACGCGTACGACGCGGCGCTCGCCGCCGCCCGCCGGCACCCCGACCGCGACGCCTGATCGTCCGGCGCGGGAAGTCGCGGCATCCGGCAGGTCAGTTCGTTCCGCCGCCGATCGAGATCGCGACCGTCTCGTCGGGGTTGACGGTGATTCCGGCGTTCACCGTGAAGGGGACGTCGTCGCTGACCCGTCGCACCGACCCGTCGTAGAGCGACTGCACCGTCACCTGGATGTGGGCGACCGCGGCGGTGTCGGGGATGCGCCAGCCGTTGCCGTCGGGAACGACCTGGATCGTCGGCTGCTGCGTGATTGACCACGTCGGAGTGCCCTCGACGCGGTTGCGCACGACATAGCCGAACGGGCATCCGGTGGGCTGCAGCACCTGCTGGGTCGCGCACTGCGAGAGGAACTCGTTCACCCGCTGCTGCACGACCGAGGTGAACTGCGCCGTCGGCTGCGCCTGAACGGTGACCGGGATGTCGACGCCCGGCGCGTTCGTCAGCACCGCCGTCCCGCTCGAGGAGGAGATGTCGGTGTCGATGCGGATCGCGTAGAGGGCGGGGGAGAAGACCAGCATCGCGATCGGCTCGGTCGGCTTCACGTTCTCGCCGTCGGGCGAGACCTGCCGCTTGTCGACCACGAATCCGTTGACGCCGAACTGCATCGTGCCGAGCGCGGTGAGCGACATGACCGCGAGCGGACTCGTGGCGAAGCGCCAGGTGGGGAGCACACCGAGCTGCCCGCCGGGTGCGACGCGGAACGCGGTGGTGCCCGAGTGACCGCCGGCGGAGTACGAGACGGTGACGGTCGTGACGGCGCCTTCGGACGACTCCGACACGACGTTCACATCGGAGAGCTGGCCGAGCGCGGTCGATCGCAGCAGTGCGGACGAGGCCGTCGACGGCAGCCCGGCGGCGGACAGCTGATCGGGGGTGAGCGCCACGCCCGGGACCGCGAGCGCGTCGCCGGCCCGCCCATCCGACAGGAGGGACAGATAGTGCAGCACGAACGCCGTCGGGCTGTACAACTGGCGGTAGAGCGCCGCGGATCCGACGCCGAGACCCGCGAGCAGCAGCGCGGTCACGAGCGCGATCGATGTGAGATCGACCCACAACGGCCGACGCCGACGCACCCGGGGGGTGGCGGCATCCGGCTCGGCGACAGTCACCTTCACAGTGTAGGAACCGGGCCGCGCCGCCACCCGGGAAACGCCCCCACGGCTCGCGGGGCGCCCGCGCACCTAGCATGGACGGGTGCAGACGACCCCCCTCTCGAGCGAGCAGACGGAGGTCTACGAGCTCATCGAGGGCACGCGCGACAACGTCTTCGTGACGGGTCGAGCGGGCACCGGCAAGTCGACGCTGCTGCGCCACCTCGTCGAGCACACCGCCAAGCGCGTCGCCGTCTGCGCGCCGACGGGGGTCGCCGCACTCAACGTCGGCGGGCAGACCATCCACTCGCTGCTGCGGCTGCCGATCGGCCTCATCGCCAACACCGAGCNGTCGATGGTCAGCGCCGACCTCATGGACGGCATCGACCGGGCGCTGCGTCAGGCCCGGGGCCGCCGCGCGGAGCCCTTCGGCGGCGTGCAGGTCGTCATGTTCGGCGATCCCTACCAGCTCGCCCCGGTGCCGCCGCGTGGCGACGAGCTGCGCTACCTCCACGACCACTACCGGTCGCACTGGTTCTTCGACGCGCACGTCTGGGCCGGAGAGACACCGGATGCCGCGGGCATCATCGACCTCGGACGCCACGGCGCGACCCTGCACATCCGGGAGCTGCGCGACATCCATCGACAGTCCGACCCGGCGTTCAAGGCGCTCCTCGACGCCGTGCGCCATGGTCGCGTGACGGCCGACATGGCCGGAGTGCTCAACGGCCACGGGGCCCGCACACCGCCCGAGCCGGTCGACGGCGAGCAGCCGATCATCACCCTCGCGACCCGCAACGACGCGGTCAATGCGATCAACAAACGCCACCTCGACGCCCNNCCCCGCCGATGTCGAGCTGCAGCTGAAGATCGGCGCGCAGGTGATGTTCCTGCGCAACGACACCGCCGGCTACGGCGAGCCGCCCCGTTGGGTGAACGGCACGATCGGCACCGTCACCCGCATCACGGGAGACAAGGTGCGGGTGAGCGTCGACGGCGAGGAGCACGACGTCGAACCGGCGGTCTGGGAGCGCTACCGCTACGCGTACCACGCGACCACCCGT
>NZ_LMPK01000012.1:3602-3832 GCF_001423825.1 Microbacterium sp. Leaf351 | reverse complement strand
CGATCCACAAGTCGCAGGGCAAGAGCTACGACCGGGCGGTCATCGACCTCGGCTCGGGGGCGTTCGCGCCCGGGCAGACGTACGTGGCCCTGTCGCGGCTGACCTCCATCGACGGGCTGTACCTCCGCCGGCCGCTGCGCCCGAGCGACATCCGGGTCGATCCCGACGTCGCGCGCTTCATGGCCGCGGCCCGCTGACGCGGCGCCGATGCGCGGGGCGGTCAGGCCGCG
>NZ_LMPK01000012.1:2675-3567 GCF_001423825.1 Microbacterium sp. Leaf351 | reverse complement strand
CCTCGTCGATCACCCGCTGCTTCTCGGCCTCGTCCCACGGGGCGGCGTCGAGCTGCTCGCGGTAGACGTCCTTGAACGCCTTGGGGTCCGCGATGTCGCCGAAGATGTAGAACCCGATGCCGTTGGTCTCGAACCCGAACCGGCGCGCCATCAGCTTGCCGATGAACAGTCCGCCCGACAGGTCGCCGAGGTAGCGCGTGTAGTGGTGGGCGACGAAGCCGCCCGCCCACGTGGCGCCGACCTGACGGATGCGGGCGACGTAGCGCTCGGTCGTCGGCAGCGGGGTGATGCGCTGCGTCCAGTCGTCGCCGATGAGGAACGCGAGGTCGGCCTCGAGGGCCGGCAGGCGCGTGAGCTTGTCGCTGATGAAGACGGATGCCACGGGGTCGCGGCGCATGCGATCCGCCGCCCCTTCGAGCGCCTCGTAGATGAACCAGTGCTGGGCGACGAGAGCAACGTAGTCCTCGCGCGTGCCCTCCCCCTTGAGGAGATCGGCCATGAACCCGGCGCTCTCGCTGCCGGAGTGCGCGCCGCTGGAGCGCTCGCGCAGGGCGGTGGAGAAGGGGATGGGCGTCGTCATGTCGCCCACTATACCTTCAGGTAAGCGGAACCTAACCTTCGCGTTGCGTCAGAGCCTTTGCGCGGGTTCCTCGGAGGTCACTCGTGCGGACGCGGCTCGACGCCCAGGCGCCGGCAGGCCGCGTCGTAGAGCGCCACGATCTCGCGGCGCACCTCTCGCCGTTCGGTGATCTCGCCTCCCGGCCAGGGCACCTGCAGCGTCTCCTCACCGGTCGAGGTCGTGTAGCTCCACTCGCCGGCCGAGCCGTCGAACCCGATCATCACTGCGCCGACAGCGTCAGCGTCACCGAACGCGCGCGCGATGAGCAGGTTG
>NZ_LMPK01000012.1:0-2647 GCF_001423825.1 Microbacterium sp. Leaf351 | reverse complement strand
CCCCCGCACGGCGATGTCGGGAGGACATGCTTTGATCGGAATGTTCCCCGACGGTTGGAAGAGTGCGATGTCCCCTGCCCGCAGCAGCTACGGCGCGATCGGTCTCGTGCTGATCGGTCTGGCCTGTCAGGAGGTCGGCGCGTCGATCGCCGTGCTGCTCTTCCCCGCTGTCGGGCCTCTCGGCATGGTGATGCTGAGACTCGTGTTCTCGGCGCTCGTGCTTCTCGCGATCGCCCGCCCGCGCCTGCGCGGGCTCTCGCGAGACGCCTGGCTCTCGGCCCTCGCGTTCGGGCTCGTGCTCGCACTCATGAACGGTCTGTTCTACCTCGCCCTCGAGCGTCTGCCCCTCGGTGTGACGGTCACGATCGAGGTGCTCGGCCCGCTGACCCTGTCGATCATCGTCGCCCGCCGTGCGAGCGCCCTCGTCTGGGCGGGAATCGCCGCCCTCGGAGTGGCGGCCCTGGGCGGGGGCGGCTGGGATCGACTCGACCTGCTCGGGGTCGTGTTCGCACTCGCCGCGGCCGCCAGCTGGGCTTTCTACATCCTCGCCTCCGCACGGGTGGGGCGGCTCTTCGCCCGACTCGACGGCCTCGCGATCGCGATGGCGGCGGGCGCGGTGGTCTCGCTGCCGTTCGGCATCGTCGACGCGGGCTCCGCCCTCGTGCGACCTGAGCTGCTCGGCCTCGGGGCGGCCGTCGCGCTGCTGTCGTCGACCATCCCGTACGCCCTCGAACTGTTCGCGCTGCGGCGGGTCGCGGCATCCGTCTTCGCGGTGCTGATGAGTCTCGGCCCGGCGACCGCCTCGGTGGCGGGATTCCTGCTTCTCGGACAGCATCTCGCCCTGCTCGAGATCGCGGGCATCGCGCTCGTCGTGATCGCGAGCGCGGGCGCCGTGCTCGCCGGCGCGCGCCCGCGCACCGTGCGGGCGCTGCCTGACGGCGCGCTGCCGCCGCAGGCCTGACTACCGGCTCGAATCGGCCCGCGTCGAGTGCCTGTCGATTCGGTCGACTGTGCGCGCCTTCCGGGGTCGTGCGGCCGGGTCGGGCTCAGTGCGTGAGCGCCGGGGCGAGTGCGGCCGCGACCGTTGACGTCAGATCGGCCCACGAATCGACGAACGCCGCGACTCCGCGCTCTTCGAGCAGCCGCGTGACATCGCCGAAGTCGACCCCCGCCGCCGCGAGGGCGTCGAGAACGGCCCGGGCGTCGGCATCGCGGGCGGTGACCGTGTCGCCCGTGATGATCGCATGGTCGAAGGTCGCCTCGAGGGTGGCGGCCGGCATCGTGTTGACGGTGCCGCGCGCGACCAGCTCGGTGACATAGCGGGTGTCGGGGAAGGACGGGTCCTTCACGCCGGTCGACGCCCAGAGCGGCCGCTGACGGTTCGCCCCGGCGGCGAGCAGCGCCCGTACCCGGGGCTCCTCGAACCGCTGCTCGTACAGGTTGTACGCGAGGCGGGCGTTCGCGAGCGCCGCCTGGCCGCGCAGGGCGAGTGCCGCGTCGGTGCCGATCGCCGCGAGCCGGGCGTCGACCTCCGTGTCCACGCGCGAGATGAAGAACGAGGCCACGGAGTGGATCGTGGTCAGGTCGAGGCGGTTCGCGCGCGCCTGCTCGAGGCCGGCGAGGTAGGCGTCGATGACCTCGGTATAGCGCTCGAGGCTGAAGATGAGCGTCACGTTCACCGACACCCCGGCCGCCACCACGGCGGTGATCGCCGGAAGTCCCGCGCGGGTCGCGGGGATCTTGATCAGCACGTTGGGCCTCGCCACCGCGGCGTGCAGGGCGAAGNGCCCTCGGTGTCGTGGGCGAGCTCGGGGGAGACCTCGATCGAGACGCGTCCGTCGACGCCGCCCGTCGCGTCGTAGACCTCCCGCAGCACATCGCAGGCGTCGCGCACGTCGTCGGTCGTGATGCGGAGGATGGCCTCATCGACGGATGCCGCGGCCGCGGCTTCCCGCGCGAGTGCCGGCCCGTACCCCGCACCGCGGGTGATGGCCGCCTGGAAGATCGACGGGTTGGTCGTCACTCCCGTGACGTTGCGGGTGCGCACGAGTTCGGCGAGCTCGCCGGACTCGATGCGCTCGCGGGAGAGATCGTCGAGCCAGATGCTCACGCCCGCCGCGGCGAGGGCGGCCGTCGGCGTGCTCACGCTGTCGCCTCGATCGTCTCGTGCGCCGCCGCGACGACCGCGTCGACGGTGAAGCCGAAGCGGCGCTGCAGCTCGCCGGCCGACGCCGAGGCGCCGAAGTGATCGATGCCGATGACGCGGCCCGCGTCGCCGACGATCCGGTGCCAGCCGAGCGTCGAGCCCGCCTCGACCGAGACCCGGGCCTTGATCGTCGAGGGGAGTACGGACTCGCGGTAGGTGTCGTCTTGTTCGGCGAACCATTCGAGGCTGGGGGCGGAGATGACGCGGGCCTGCACTCCTTCGGCCGCGAGACGCGTGCGAGCCTCGACGGCCAGGTGCACTTCGGAACCCGTCGCGATCAAGATCACGTCGGGGGTGCCGTCCTCCGCATCCACCAACACATAGGCGCCCTTCCTGACGCCCTCCGCCCCGGCGAATCCATCGATCTCTCGGGGCAGGACGGGGAGGTTCTGGCGGGAGAGGGCGATGCCGGCGGGCCCGGTGTGGCGGGTGAGGAGTTCG
>NZ_LMPK01000011.1:132426-138901 GCF_001423825.1 Microbacterium sp. Leaf351 | reverse complement strand
TAAACTAACGACAGCTGATCATCGCAACGAAGCGAAAGACCACCACTCAAACGGACGCGGCCGCGGCGTCATTCGAGCTCTACCTGCAGACGCGTCGCGCTAGCGTTCGGCGCCGATTCTCGACTTCTCTGCGTTTGCTACAGCGACCGTCTCCTCGCCGGGGTCATACCCAGCCTCTTTAAGTCGTCGCTTATGTAGCCAGACTGTTGACGGCCCGCGATGATGCTGCAATCACTGAATCAGAGCTCGCGAGCCGCTCAATCTGCCTACGGATGCCGGTCCGTAAACGGGCATTGCCCAGACGCGGGTCCGTCGTGTGCCGTTGACTGCCGACAGGTCCGCCCACTCGAGCTCGGGCGCGTCTCGGTTGCTTGCAACATGCCGGATGTGAGCGGGCGATCGTCACCTGCCGGGCCTCATCCCGATGCGAGCTCCGCCCGGATGACGGCGCTCAGCGAATCTCCTCAGAGTTGCTCATCGAAGTTCCCCAGATCGCGGGGTGACGCTAGCGCAGGTTTGTGCCGGCGCGTAGAAACCGGGATGCTCGACAATGGGGCGATACTGTTCGACCGGCGCACTACACCGTTCGCAATCCGACGGCCCGAGGACGAAGATGGACTATCAAGGGTGGACGGTACTTCGATAGCCCTCGGCGTGTCCGAGGGCGTCGATGACGCCCCTGAGCCTCGAGTGCGCGTTGAAGCCGGCGAGTATTTTGTTGTTTGGGCGGGGATGTGCCGCGAATCGTTAGGTTCGTTGCGGCCTGATTGCGAATTGGCCGTGGACAATTAGATGATCCGATGCACAGCAGCGTCCGCAAGCCGGTCTCCCGCCGGTCGATTGGACGAGCTGTCGATGGTTACGGTGTGACGCCCGCCTGACATCGGCGCTCGTCGCAGTAGCCCCGCCAGCAGCGAAGCGCGATGATCCTCCGACATGCGCACGACCGCAAGCGCTAAGAACGTCTACCGCGACTCCGCCCTCCACGTCAGTTCAGCCACGCGGCCCACCCCTACCACGCGCAGAGTGAAGAAACAGAGCAATAGAAACCGAGCAATGCACGCAGGCACTTTCCGTGAGCGCGCTCGCGACCGTTGCCGCGGTTGGCATCGCGTGACAACCTCGTTACATGGTCCGCGGGTGACGAAATGCCAAGCGTGACGCTGCGGCATCGAAGGCTGCGGCGCAGCGCGTGAGAGAGACTGCGCGTGCCAATGCCGTTGATCGATTGGCGTCGAAGTGGGGGAGTGAGCGAGGAGCGCACGACCGTCTGAGCACGGTTTCGGCGGAGCTTGAACGACTGCATAAGCAGGAGGCGGCACTGCTGCGCGAGCGGGACGAACTCGTGCGAGTGATGCGCGTCGCCGAGGTCAGCTGGTCGACCCTAAGCATGCGGACCAAGCTGAGCAGGCAAGCGCTCATGAAGCGCTTGTAGTCAGAGTCAGTAGTGGTAGCGCGCCTGCAGGATCGTGATGTGGGTGTCGCTCGCGATGTAGACGAGGCGATTCGACTCGTCGATGCGGCGTGACCAGGCACCGGCGAGAGCGTGCTTGAGGGCTTCGGGCTTGCCAATTCCCTCGAACGGATCGTCGCGGAGGATGTCGGCGATCAGCTGGTTGATGCGGCGTAGGGTCCGGCGATCCTGCGTCTGCCAGTAGAGGTAGTCGTCCCGCCCCTCGGCTGTCCAGGCGACCTTGCGGTCGCTCACGGCTCGAGGACGTCGTGCTCTTCGATCTCGCCGTCTCGAGCGCTGACCAGAGCGCTCAAAAGGCGACGGGCGTTCTCGGGGGAGCGGAGCAGATAGCTCGTCTCTACGAGCGAGTCGTACTCGTCTTTCGACATGAGCACGGCGGAGCCGCGCTTGGAGGTGATCTCGATCTCCGTGTGGTCGAGATTGACGCGCTCGATGAGGCCGAAAAGGTCGCGGCGCGCCTCGCTCGTGGTGATGGCCATCAGTCCTCCCGAAGTTGTACCAGAAATAGTACCACTCGCCGGGTGTCGAGCGGCAGGTCCACAGGTCGATCAGAGGGTCCTGAGGAGGGCCGCCAGTCCGCAAAAGTCCGCAAGCGGTTGCGCAAGGTAGCAAATTCACGAAAGGTCGAGTGGTGTCAGAACGGGTATAAAGACTTGGTCAAAGTGCGTTTACGAAATGTCAGACAGTTCGACGAAATGTGCCGGATTCGATCCGCTTCAATAGCTGAAGCGGGGCTGGCGGGAGCGGCGTCTCGCCGGTGCGGTTCTGTCCGTACGATGGTGCACCGACCCGCGTCGACGCCGCGAGGCGCCCTCGTGTACTCGACCCCGCAGTGACGCCACGATTGGCGACTCAGGCCTCCGCCCGGGAGACTGGACTCACCGCCGCACATCGCCGATCGGCGACGCCGCGCTCTGCGGCGCATTCGACGTGAGAGGACCCCCGACATGGCCGACACCCAGACCTTCGACCCCGACGCGCGCGCCATCCCGTTCGCCGAGGAAGGCGTCGGGCCTGCCGTTGTGCTCATCGCGGCCCGTCGCCTCACGATCGATT
Organism: Microbacterium sp. Leaf351; assembly: GCF_001423825.1. Lineage (NCBI taxonomy): Bacteria > Bacillati > Actinomycetota > Actinomycetes > Micrococcales > Microbacteriaceae > Microbacterium > Microbacterium sp. Leaf351. The sequence continues at coordinate 136,371 of NZ_LMPK01000011.1, read as the reverse complement.
ACCTCAGCCCCCTCAGCCACTCGCTCGCCACCGAGGACTTCCGTGTCGTGCGAGTCGGCGCCCGTGACGATGCGGATGCCGCGGCCCCGACCGAGCGCGCACAGGACATTGTCGACCTGCTCGACCACCTCGCCATCGACCACGCGTGGATCGGCGGCCATCGTGACGGTGGCACCGTCGCCCGCTTCGTCGCGCTCGGACACCACGACCGTGTGAACGGCGTGCTGCTTCTCGGCGTCGAGGACGGCGACCTGCCCGCCCCGGCCGACGGGGTGCCGGTGCTCGTCATCCAGGGCACCGCTGACACCATCACCCCGCCCGCGAACGGCGCGGCGCTGCGCGATCGGGCTCCCGGCCTCGTGAGCGTCGTGCCCGTCGAGGGCGGAGGCGACATGTTCCCCACGACCCACGTCGGCGCCACCTCGTGGGCGATCGAGGACTACCTCGACTGGGACTGACCGTGACCGACACCCCGGCCGGCCGGATCGAACCGCGCACCGCCGAAGAACTGATGCGCTCGCGCTTCGCCGCTTTCCGTGACCAGGATGCCGCGTGGCTGATGCACACGTGGCATCCGTCGACGGTGCCCGACGTGCTCGACCTCGACGACTCGCCCCGCTGGCGCGGGCTGCAGATCGTCGACACCGTCGCGGGCGGCCCGGACGACGCGCACGGTGTCGTCGAGTTCCGCGCCACCTACGTCGACGCGGATGGCACCCTCGGCGTGCTGCACGAGCGGTCACGCTTCGTTCGCGACGGCGAACGCTGGTTCTACGTCGACGGAGATCTCTTCGATCAATAGGAGGGCCGTTCGGTCGGGCTGCGCTCGATCACCCCTCCCACCCGAACGCGTTGAACCACGCCGCGCGTCGTGCGGCCTCGCGATCCGAGCGTGCTGCGCGGAACGCGTCGTGACGCCATAGTGTGCCGGCATCGGTCAACCGCACGAACCCCAGGCACTCCTGGCAGAGGGCTCGCCCTGCGGGAAAGCCATCGTCGAGCCGGGGAGCAGGCTGCGCCGTAGCGCCCGAGCCGCGGCATCCGGGCTCGTCCTGCTCGCGATCCGACCACATCAGCGAGGTGCCGTTCCGGTTGTGCAGCCCCGCGTGTCCGATGGCGCGCGTGCACACCGCGCCGTCGCGTCGGCTGAGGCACCAGCGGGTCGGGGGAGTGTCGGTCACCTGGCCACTGTAGGCGGGCAGCGGAAGGGCGGGGCCGCCGCGCGACCCCGCCCACGACCGGATGCCGCGGTCAGTACTTCATGACGATGCGGCCGTCGATCTTGCCCTGCTCCATACGCTCGAACACCTCGTTGATGTCGTCGAGCGACTCGACGGCGATCGTCGGGTGGATCTCGCCGCGGGCGTAGAAGTCGAGGGCCTCGATCATGTCCTGGCGTGTCCCGACGATCGAGCCGCGGATGGTGATCGCCCGCAGCACGATGTCGAAGATGTTCGCGGGGAAGTCCCCCGGGGGAAGCCCGTTGAACACGATGGTCGCGCCGCGACGGGCCATTCCGAGTGCCTGACCGAACGCCTTCGGGTGCACAGCGGTCACCAGCACGCCGTGGGCGCCGCCGGTGAGCTCCTGCACGGCAGGTCCCGGGTCGGTCGTCGCCGCGTTGACGGTGACTTCGGCGCCGTGGGTGCGGGCGAGCGCGAGCTTCTCCTCGTCGATGTCGACCGCAGCGACGCGCATGCCCATCGCCCGGGCGTACTGCACCGCGATGTGGCCGAGACCACCGATTCCGGAGATCACGACCCACTCGCCGGGCTTCACCTCGGTCATCTTCAGACCCTTGTAGACAGTGACACCCGCACACAGGATCGGCGCGACCTCGTACGGGTCGGAACCCTCGGGAATTCGCGCGGCGAACCGCTCGTCGACGAGCATGTACTCGCCGAAGCTGCCGTCGACGGAATAGCCGCCGTTCTGCTGCTCGGGGCAGAGGGTCTCCCAGCCGGTGCGGCAGTACTCGCACACGCCGCACGCGCTCCACAGCCACGCGTTGCCCACGCGGTCGCCGACCGAGAGGGATGTCACGCCCTCGCCCAGTGCGACGACCTCGCCGTAGCCCTCGTGACCGGGGATCAGATTCGCCTTCGGCGCGACCGGCCAGTCGCCGCGCGCCGCGTGGAGGTCGGTGTGGCACACGCCGCTCGTGATCACCTTCACGAGTGCCTGGCCGGGACCCGGAGACGGGATCGCCACGTCTTCGACGACCAGCGGTTCGCCGGAGGTCGTGACCACCGCGGCGCGCATGGTGCCGGTGGGCACGGTGCCGCGATCGAGGTTCGGACGGGCGTCGGTGAGAATCGACATCGTCATCACTCCTTCGTGTCGGGGAACGGCCCCGGACCCCTTCCGAGGTTCCGTGATCCCCGTCGCGATGCCGACGCTACGCCGCGGCCCGTTGCATGCCGTTGCCGCATGTTGCGGCCGAGGTTCGTGCGCGAGTGGCGGTGGTGACGGGCGTAGATTGGGCGGATCGGCCGTCCGGCCGGGAACCGGAGGGCGAGTGAGTTCGCAGCGCGACAGCCACAGCGAGCTGCCGCTCGATCCCGACACCGACGACATTGCGGTCATCCCGAGGCCGCTCCACCTGCGCCCCGCCGCGGTCGGTCTGGTGGCGCTCGGCGGCGCGATCGGTACGGGGGTCCGCCTCGTCGTGTCCGCCGCCATCCCGGCCGAGTGGGGCATCCCCTTCGGCATTCTCGTCATCAACGTGACCGGTGCCTTCGTGCTGGGACTGCTGCTCGAGGTGCTCGTGCGTCGCGGCGACGACACGGGGGTGCGGCGCGGCATCCGTCTCTTCGTCGGCACGGGCGTGCTGGGCGGCTACACGACCTACAGCACCTTCGCCGTCGGTGCCGAGGGGCTGCTGCACACCGATCTGACCGCGAGCCTCGTCTATGGCGCAGTGACGGTCGTGGTGGGTGGCGCCGCGTCGATCCTCGGCATCGCCGCGGGGGCGGCGATCATGCGGAGGGCCCGCGCATGACCGTCATCTGGCTGTGGGTCGCGACGATGGCTGCCGGAGGCGTCGGAGCGGCGCTGCGTTTCGTCGTCGACGGCGCGGTCAAGGCACGGTGGCGGCATCCCTATCCGCTCGGCACGTCTGTCATCAACGTCACGGGCTCGTTCGTGCTCGGGTTCGTCGTGGCGGCCGCCGCAGGGCGCGTCCTGCCGGTCGAGGTGAGCATGATCGGCGGCACCGGGCTTCTCGGGGGCTACACGACGTTCAGCACGGCGAGCTTCGAGACAGTGCGCCTCGCGCAGCAGCGTCGATGGGGATGGAGCCTCGCGGCAGGGTTCGGCCAATTGGTCGCCTGCGTCGCGGGCGCGGCGCTCGGCGCGGTGCTCGGCGCGCTCGTGTGAGCGGAGCCCGAGGCCCGCAACAGTCGTACGATGGAGCGATGTCCACGACGCAGACGTCTTCTGACGACACCGTGACGGATGCCGCGACCCCCGGGCCGCAGTTCCTCAGTCTTCTCGGCGACGCCGACGCAGCCCCTTCGTGCTGCGGTGGCTCCTGCAGCATCGGCTGAGACCGCCGAACGACGATGCCGACCCGGTGACCCGGGTCGGCATCTGTGCGATCACTCGCAGGTCAGTGCCCGACGCCCGGCATCTCGATCGTGTCGGCCGGCTTGCGCACCATAAGCGCGCCCACGATCGTGAGAATCGACACCGCCGCCGCGAAGACGAACGCCGTGTGCGTGCCCGACGCCCACGCCTCGTTCGGCGATGCCCCGTTGGCCGACGCGTTCGCGGTGGACGTCGCCATCAGGGTGACCAGCACCGCGACACCCGCGGCGCCGGCGACCTGCTGCACGGTCGAGAGGATCGCACTGCCGTAGGCGTAGAGGTGCGGCGGGAGAGACCCGAGCGACGCGGTGAACAGCGGCGGGAACGACAGTGCGAGGCCGACGAACATCACCGTGA
>NZ_LMPK01000011.1:128282-132384 GCF_001423825.1 Microbacterium sp. Leaf351 | reverse complement strand
GATCACGATCAGCGCGCCCGGGATCAGCAGAACGCGGGTGCCCCACTTGTCGTAGATCGCGCCGATCAGCGGACCGGTGAGTCCCATCAGCAAGGAGCCCGGCAGCAGCAGGAGTCCCGTGGTGAGCGCATCGGCGCCGACGGCGCGCTGCAGGTAGAGCGGCAGCACCGTGATCGCGCCGAAGAACGCGAAGGAGAGGATCGTGAACTGCAGGAGCGAGATCGTGAAGTTGCGGTAGCTGAAGACGCGCAGGTCGAGGAGAGCCCGATCGTCGCGCTGCAGACGCAGCTGCCGCAGCACGAGCAGCGTGAGCGCCACGACGCCGACGATCAGCGAGATCCACAGGGTGGCCGACGGGCTCGATGCCGCCCCGCCCTCGCCGCCGATCTGGCTGAGGCCGTAGACGAGGCCGCCGAAGCCGAAGGCGGACAGCACGACAGAGAGGGCGTCGATGCGGGCGTGCGATTGCTCGCCGACATTGCGGATCCACAGCGCGCCGACGACGAGCGCGACGATCGCGATCGGCAGCACGACGCCGAAGATCCAGCGCCAGCCGAGCGTGTCGAGGATGACTCCGGCCAGAGTCGGGCCGAGGGCGGGCGCAAGCGCCATGACGATGCTGACGCGACCCATCATGCGACCGCGCTCGTGCGCCGGCACGACGGTCATGAGCAGCGGCATCATGATCGCGGTGCCGGACGCCTGAATGACGCGCGCGACCAGCAGCACCTCGAAACCGGGAGCGAGGAAGGCGACCAGGGTGCCGAGCGAGAAGAGGCTCATCGCCGCCACGAAGATCACACGTGTCGTCAGGCGGCGCAGCAGGAAGCCGGTGATCGGGATGACCACGGCCATCGTGAGCATGAAGGCGGTCGTCAGCCACTGTGCGGCGGACGCCGTGATCGAGAGGTCGTCGATGAGGTGGTCGATCGCGACGCCCATCGTGGTCTCGTTGAGGATCGCCACGAACGCGGCACCCAGGAGCAGCCAGATGACGCGCTGCGCCTGAGGCGTGATGGATGCCGGTGCGGAGGGGATGGTGTCGGTGGATGCCATGGGCGTTCCTCGTCTCGGGGCTGTGGGCGGGGACGTCATCGTCGGGAGTGCGACGGGCGTGTGATGAGCGTAACGGTGGTCACAGACATCCCATTCCCGACTGGTGGCACGATGAGGGCATGGCAGATTCACGACAGCTCGCCTCGGTGCGGGTGCGGGCGGTCGTGTCGATCGTCGCGGGCCTGGCGGGAGGGATCGTCGTGGGCCTGTTCCAGGGGTGGGCGGCCGGCATCCTCTCGGCCTGGGCGGTGCTCGCCATCGTGCAGACGACCTGGGTGCTGGTCGCGACGTGGTCGATGGATGCCGCGGACACCCGAGCGCACGCGACGGCCGAGGACCCGGGTCGACGCACGGCCCGGCTGATCGCCGTCGTCGGCAGCCTCGTCAGCCTCGGCGCCGTCGGCGTGGTCGTGGTCGAGGCGCGCAATGCCAGCGGGTGGGAGGCGTTGGCCCTTGCCGGCATCAGCGTCGTCAGCGTCGCGGCATCCTGGCTGCTCATCCAGGTGGACTATATGCTGCGGGTCGCGCACGTCTACTACACCGAGCCGATCGGCGGCATCCAGTTCAACCAGGACGAGCCGCCGATGTACACCGACTTCGCCTACTTCGCCTTCGGGCTCGGCATGACCTACCAGGTCGCCGACACCAACGTGACGACCAACGAGGTGCGGCGCATCGTGATCGCGCAGACCATGCTCGCCTACCTCTTCGGCGCCGTGATCCTCGCGACGGTCATCAACCTCGTCTCGAGCCTCGGGTGACCCGCTGATGGCGATGGGTATGGGCCACGGAGGCGGCGGCATGGGCATGGGGATGGCCAACGGCATGGGCCCGCGGCCGGCGGGCTTCCGCGGGGTCGACCAGGACGCGCAGCGCAGGGCCAACGCGTCGGCGCCGAAGATCGCCCACCTCGGGCGCCGGGTCGCCGAGCTGTTCCGGCCGTATCGCGCGCGCCTGGCACTCACGATCGTCGCCGTGCTGCTCGGTGCGGCCGTCGCGGTCATCCCGCCGCTGATCGTGCAGCGCATCTTCGACGACGCCCTGTTCCCGACCTCCGGAGGCGGACCCCGCATCCCGTTGCTCGTCGAGCTCGTCTCGATCACTGTCGCGCTCTTCCTGCTCTCGGCGGCGCTGAACTTCTGGCAGACGTGGCTCACCGCCACCGTCGGAAACGCCGTCACCGGCGACCTGCGCGTGCGCATGTTCGACCACCTGCAGGCCATGGAGTTGGCCTTCTTCACCCGCACCAAGACGGGCGTCATCCAGTCGCGTCTGCAGAACGACGTCGGCGCCGTGTCGTCGGTGCTCACCAACACCGTGACGAGCGTGCTCGGCAATACGGTGACGGTGGTCGCCTCCATCGTCGCGATGGTGCTGATCGACCCGCGCCTGACGGTGATCGCGGTCGTCCTGATGCCGGTGCTGGCCGTCGTGCAGCGGCGGGTCGGCCAGGTGCGCGCGCGCATCGCCGGCCAGACGCAGGAGTCGCTCTCGGAGCTGACCGCCATCACGCAGGAGAGCCTGAGTGTGAGCGGCATCCTGCTCTCGAAGTCGTTCAACCGTCAGGGCGACGAGCTGGGGCGCTTCCGTGAGGAGAACGCCAACCAGGTGCGCCTGCAGGTGCGACAGGCGATGAGCGGACAGGGCTTCTTCTCGCTCGTCGGCGTCATCATGGCGAGCGTGCCGGCCGTCATCTACCTGGTCGCGGGCCTTCTGATCGGCGGCGGGGCCGACACGATCACGGCGGGCACCATCGTCGCGTTCACCACCGTGCAGGCCCGGCTGCTGCAGCCGCTCATGGGCCTCATGCGCGTGACCCTCGACCTGCAGACCTCGGGCGCGGTGTTCGCGCGCATCTTCGAGTACCTCGACCTCACGCCCGCGATCCGCGACCGGCCGGGGGCGATCGGCGTCGCGGAGGCGCCGGGCCCGCGCGGCGAGGTGCGCTTCGAGGGGGTGTCGTTCCGCTACCCCGACTCGTCGAGCGAAGCGCGCCCGACGCTCGACGACGTCTCGTTCACCGTCGAGCCCGGCCAGCACGTCGCATTCGTCGGGCCGTCGGGGGCCGGCAAGACCACGATCCTCTACCTCACGCCGCGGCTCTACGAGGCCACGGGTGGCACGGTGCGGTTCGCGGGCGCCGACGTGCGCGACCTGCGGCACGCCGCGATCATCGACGACATCGGCATCGTGTCGCAGGAGACGTACCTCTTCCACGCGACCATCCGTGACAACCTTCGCTACGCGAAGCCGGAGGCGACCGACGCCGAGCTCGAGGCGGCCTGCCGCGCGGCCAACATCCATCACGTCATCGAGGGCTTCGAGCACGGCTACGACACCGTCGTGGGCGAACGCGGGTACCGGCTGTCGGGCGGTGAGAAGCAGCGCATCGCGATCGCGCGCGTGCTGCTGAAGGATCCGCCGGTGCTGCTGCTCGACGAGGCCACCTCGGCACTCGACACGGTGTCCGAGCGCATCGTGCAGGAGGCCCTCGACACCGCGGCGCGCGGGCGCACGACCATCACCGTCGCGCACCGGCTGTCGACGGTCATCGCCTCCGACGTCATCCACGTGGTCGAGCGCGGTCGCATCGTGGAGTCGGGCACGCACGAGTCGCTGCTCGCGGCCGGTGGGCTCTACGCGGCGCTCGCCGCCCAGCAGCTCGCGGCGGTCACCGACCTCGACGCGGACAGGCCCGTCTGAGCGTCACCAGGTCGCGGCGACGGATGCCTCGCGGCCGTCCTCGCGCTCGCTGCTGCGCGCGGTGAGCGCACGGGTGAACTCTCCGAGGGCGCGGCGGTAGGCGGCATCCGGATGCGTCTCGGCGATGCGCGCGAGACGCGGCACATCCATCGTGAGCATCAGTCGCACGCGGGCGTCGGCGGCGGCGTGCTGACCCGCGTCGTCGAGCACGGCCAGCCCCGCGGCCATCGCGTCGAGGCAGTCCCGCAGCACCCCGAGCGTGCTCTCGTGCTGGGTGATGGAGGTTCCGTCGGCCCGCTCGCGCCACTCCACGATCACGTCGGGAACCGTGTCGAATGCGCGG
>NZ_LMPK01000011.1:108927-128261 GCF_001423825.1 Microbacterium sp. Leaf351 | reverse complement strand
CCCGGTGCGTTGCCAGAAGTCGGCGCGGGACACTTTCGACCAGGCCACGATGTTGCCGGATGCCTCGGGGTGCTCCGCGAGCGTCACGCCGCGGCGGGCGGGCGCGGTCGCGGCGCTCACCCAGGGCTGCACGGGTCCGCTCGCATACCCGCCGCCGGGTTGCGGGCGCAGGCGCACGTAGGCGCCGATCGCGAGATCGCTGCCGGATTCCTCGAGCGTGCCGAGCATCGTCTCGAGGGCTGCGGGGGTGTAGCGGTCGTCGGAGTCGAGGAAGGCGACGTACGGCGTCGTGACGGCGTCGAGACCGGTGTTGCGCGCGGCGGCGAGGCCGCGCTGACGGTGGTGCGTGATCACCTCGAAGCGATGGTCGGATGCCGCGGCCGCCGCGTAGATCGCCCCGGTCGCATCGCTCGAGCCGTCGTCGACGAGCACCGCACGCCAGTCGTCTCGGGTCTGCGCACGCAGCGAGGCCAGCGCCTCATCGGCGTAGGCGGCGACGTCGAAACCGGGAACGATGACGGTCACCGCCGGGGAACTCACCCGGCCGATCCTACGGCGGCCACGGCGGAGGTGAGCGCGTTCGCGAGATATTGGGGGTCGATGTGACCGTGATGGTCGAACGTGAACCGCACGGAGGTCTGCGCGACGACCGGGTCGACCCCGAGGGCGAGCAGCACGTGCGAGGGCTCGTCGCTGCCCGCGGCGCATGCCGAGCCGCTCGAGGTGACGACGCCGCGGCGTTCGAGCTCGAGCAGCACTGCCTCGCCGCTCGTGCCGGCGAAGGTGAAGCTCGCGGTGCCGGGCAGTCGATGCACGGGGTCGCCGGTGAGACGCGCCTGCGGCAGCCGCACGAGGGCGGCGGCGACGAACTTGTCGCGCAGCGCGGCGACGCGCGCGGCAGAGGCCTCGCGCTCGGCCTCGGCGAGCTCGAGGGCGGTTGCGATCGCCACGGCGCCCGCGACGTTCTCGGTGCCGCTGCGCCGCCCGCGCTCCTGCCCGCCGCCGTGCAGCAGCGGCTCGACGGGCACGCGCCCGCGGATCGCCGCCACCCCGGTTCCCTTCGGCGCACCGAGCTTGTGCCCGGCGATGACGAGCGCGTCGGCGCCCGTGCCCGCGAGAGGCAGCCACCCCGCGGCCTGCACGGCGTCGAGGTGCAGGGGTACGCCCGCCGTGCGGGTCGCTGCGGCGAGGGCCCCGGCATCCTGCACGGTGCCGATTTCGTTGTTCGCGTACCCGATGCTGACGACCGCGGTGTCGTCGCGCAGCAGGGCGGTGAGCTCCGCCGGGTCGACGCGTCCTGTCTCGTCGACCGGCACCAGGTCGACGTCGAACCCGTGCACCCGGCGCAGGTAGCGCGCCGACTCGAGGATCGACTCGTGCTCGATGGGAGTCGTGATCACGTGGCGCGCGCCGCGCGCGGATGCCGCGGCGATCGCGATGCCCTTGAGGGCGAGGTTGTTGCCCTCGGTGCCGCCCGAGGTGAACGTGATGTCGCCCGCGCGCATGCCGAGCACCGCGGCGACCCGGCGCCGCGCGTCGTCGAGCGCGCGCGCCGCGGCATCGCCGAGCTCGTGGTGGCTCGACGGGTTGCCGAACACGCTCGTGAGGAACGGTGCCATGGCCTCGAGCACCTCGCGGCGCACGGGCGTGGTCGCGGCGTTGTCGAGGTAGAGCCCGCTCATCGCCCGAGGTCGATGCGCAGGTCGAGCCCGAGGTCGAGCGCGCGCGCCGAGTGGGTGAGCGCGCCGACCGAGATGACGTCGACACCGGTCTCGGCGATCTGCCGCACGGTGTCGAGGCTCACCCCGCCGGACGCCTCGATCTGCGCCCGTCCGGCGACAGTGGCGACACCCTCGCGCAGCTGGTCGACGGTGAAGTTGTCGAGCATGATCGTGCCGATCCCCGCCGCGACGACGGCCTCGATCTGGTCGACGCGGTCGACCTCGACCTCGACGTGCGCGGTGTGGGGGAGCCTCGCGATCGCCTCGCGGAGCGCGTCGGTGAGATCTGCCCCGGTCGCGGTCAGCACGCCCAGATGGTTGTCCTTGGCCATGACCGCGTCGGACAGCGAGAACCGGTGGTTGTGCCCGCCGCCGGCGGCCACCGCGTGGCGCTCGAACGCACGCAGTAGCGGGGTCGTCTTGCGGGTGTCGACGATGCGCGCACCGGTGCCCGCGATCGCGTCGACGTACCGCGCGGTGAGGGTCGCGATGCCCGACATGCGCTGCGCGAAGTTGAGCCCGATGCGCTCGGCGGTGAGCACGCCCTGCGCCGGCCCGGTCACCGTCGCGAGCCGGCGTCCGGCGATGAACCGTCCGCCGTCGGCGACGTGCAGACCCACCTCGATGGCCGGGTCGGTCAGCCGGAAGGCGGCCGCGAACACCTCGCCTCCGGCGAAGACGCCGTCCTCGCGCGCGACGAGGTCGGCTGTCGCGACCGCGTCGGCGGGGATCAGCGTCTCGCTGGTGAGGTCGCCCCACGGGGCGTCCTCGTCGAGCGCAAGCGCGACGATGCGGTCGATGGTGCGGGCGGTCAGCATGCGACGACCTCGGTGACGGATGCCGCGGCGTCCGCCGCTGCGGCCGGGTCCGCGTCGGCGCGGAAGTGCGCCCCGACCGAGATGGTGCGCGCACGCGCAGCCGCGACGAGCGCGACGGCGACCTGCAGCAGGTTCTCGTCCTCGCATCCGGCGACCGACGATGCGGCGGCGTGCGGCAGCGACCACGCGGCGAGCACGGATGCCGCTCGCGCGAGCCCGCGGTCGTCGCGCACGAGACCGGCGTGCTGCCACAGCAGCTCCTGCAGCGCGGCGCGGGTGAACGGTGGGGCGTCGGCGGCGGGCGCGGCGGTCTCGAGCGGTGCGGGCGCCGCCGGGAGTGCCGGCGCGGGCCACGCGGCATCCGCGTCTGTGGTCAGAGCCGCCGCGGCGCGCGCGCCGAAGACGGCGCCCTCGAGCAGCGAGTTCGAGGCCAGTCGGTTCGCGCCGTGCACCCCGGTGCGGGCGGTCTCGCCGACGGCGTAGAGGCCGGGCAGGGTGGTGCGGCCGTCGAGGTCGGTCACGACGCCGCCCATGAGGTAGTGCGCCGCGGGCGTCACCGGGATGGGTTCCCGCGCCCAGTCGAGGCCGCGCTCGCGCACGGCGGCATCGATCGTGGGGAACCGTCCGGCGAGGAACGCGGCCGTGCCGGGTGCGTGCAGCCGGGTCGCGTCGAGCGCGACCGGCGCGCCTCCCTGCGCCGCCATGCGGGCGGCGATCGCCCGGGCGACGACGTCGCGCGGGGCCAGCTCGCCGTCGGGGTGCGCATCGAACGTGAAGCGCCGGCCGTCCGGGTCGATGAGGGTCGCGCCCTCGCCGCGCACGGCCTCCGACACGAGGAACGCGTCACCCGCGGCGAGCACGGTCGGGTGGAACTGCACGAACTCGAGATCGGCGACAGCGGCCCCCGCGCGCAGAGCGGCGGCGATGCCGTCGGCCGTGGCGACCACGGGGTTGGTGGTGTGCGCGAAGAGCTGGCCGGCGCCGCCGGTCGCGAGCACCACGGCATCGGCGTGAATCGTGCGGCGGGCATCGCCCTGCTGCAGCTCGACGCCGCTCACCCTCCCGTGCGCGACGACGAGGTCCACGAGGAACGCGTGCTCGACGATCTCCACACCCGACGCCCGCACGGCCGCGACCAGCGCCCGCTCGATCTCGGCACCCGTCGCGTCTCCCCCCGCGTGCAGCACGCGGGGGTAGGAGTGCGCGGCTTCGAGTCCCTTGCGCAGCGACCCGGCGGCATCCCGGTCGAAGGCGACGCCGAGCTCGATCAGCTCGCGGATGCGCGCCGGCCCCTCGGTCGCCAGCACACGCACGGCCGCAGGGTCGCCGAGGCCCGCGCCGGCGGTGAGGGTGTCGGCGATGTGGTCCTCGACGCTGTCGTCGTCGAACATGACGCCCGCGATGCCGCCCTGGGCGTATCGGGTGTTCGCGTGGGCCAGCTCGTCCTTCGTGACGAGGGTGACCCGCGCCCCCGCGCGGGCGGCGTCGCGCGCGACGGTGAGACCCGCGATGCCGCTGCCGACGACGACGGCGTGGATGCTGCGGCTCACTGCGCGCTCCCCGGCGTCTCGACGCGTCCTGCCGGCGGCTTCGCCGCGAGCATGCGCTCGAGCGCGATGCGGGCGGGATCGGCGACGTCGCCCGGCACCGTGATGCGGTTGACGACCTCTCCCGCGACCAGGGACTCGAGTGTCCATGCGAGGTAGCCGGGGTGGATGCGGTACATCGTCGAGCACGGGCACACGACCGGGTCGAGGCAGAAGATCTCGTGCTGCGGGTGCTGGGCGGCGAGGCGCTGCACGAGGTTGACCTCGGTGCCGATCGCGAACGTCGTGGGCTCGGTCGCCGCCTCGATCGCCTTGCGGATGTAGTCGGTCGATCCGGCCTCGTCGGCCGCGTCGACGACGTCCATCGGGCACTCGGGATGCACGATCACGCGCACGCCGGGGTGCTCGGCCCGCGCCTTGTCGATCTGGGCGACCGAGAAGCGGCGGTGCACCGAGCAGAACCCGTGCCAGAGGATGACGCGGGCATCCGCGAGGTCGTCGGCGTTCGAGCCGCCGAGGGGACGGTTCGGATTCCACATCGGCATCTGCGCGAGGGGCACACCCATGGCCTTGGCCGTGTTGCGGCCGAGGTGCTGGTCGGGGAAGAACAGCACGCGGCGTCCGCGCTCGAACGCCCACTCGAGCACCGTGCGCGCGTTCGACGACGTGCAGACGATGCCGCCGTGGCGGCCGACGAACCCCTTGATCGCGGCGGACGAGTTCATATAGGTGACCGGGATGACCGGCACGAGCCCGTCGGCGTCCGCGGCATCCATGTCGCCGTAGATCTCAGCCAGCTGCTCCCAGCACTCTTCGACCTGATCGATGTCGGCCATGTCGGCCATCGAGCAGCCGGCGGCGAGGTTCGGGAGGATGACGGCCTGGTCCGCTCCGGAGAGGAGGTCGGCGGTCTCGGCCATGAAGTGCACGCCGCAGAACACGATCGCCTCGGCGTCGGGGTGGGCCTTCGCGGCGGTCGCGAGCTGGAACGAGTCGCCGACATAGTCGGCGTGTCGCACAACCTCCTCGCGCTGGTAGAAGTGGCCGAGTACGACGACCCGGTCGCCGAGCATCTGCTTCGCCGCACGGATGCGGTGATCCAGATCGGCCGGGTCGGCGTCGCGGTACTCCTGCGGCAGCGAGCCCTGGCGGGGTGACCCGGTGGGGATGACGTCACCCATCGAGGCACCGGGCCCGTAGCCCTCGCTCACGTCGAACGTCCACGGGCTGGCCGCGAGGTCGGTCGTGCAGGTCGCGTCGGCGGATCCGCCGGAGACGAGCGACTGGATGACGTGGTCGACCGACGGATCGATCTCGTCGCGCGGGCGCAGGGCGATGTTGACGGCGCTCATCGCGCCTCCTTCGGGGTGTGCGGTGTGGCTGACTGTTCGCGAGAAGCGGGCGGGGCGGTGCCGAGCGGCCCGCGATCGGAGAGCTCGACGTCGTGGTTGTACCGGTACAGGCGCGCCGGTCGATGGCTGCCCGTGCGGAAGTCGTCGGTGGGGATGAGGGTTCCGGAGCCCTCCACCTGGCGGCGGAAGTTGGCAGGGTCCAGGCGGCGCTCGAGGATCGCCTCGTACACCTCGCGCAGCTCAGCGAGCGTGAACGATCCGGGCAGGAAGCCGTGGGCGATGCGGCTGTAGCCCACCTTGTTGCGCAGGCGCCACAGGGCGTAGTCGACGATCGCGTTGTGGTCGAAGGCGAGGGTCGGCAGGTGGGCGGCGTCGAACCACTCGACGTTCTCGGGGGCGTCGCCGGCGGCGAGGTGCGCGGCCAGCTGAGCGTCGACGTCGTCGGAGCGCAGCAGCGCCCAGTAGACGATCGAGATGACCCGCGAGGGGGAGCGGTCGATGGCGCCGAAGGCGTAGAGCTGCTCGAGGTAGCTCGCGGCGAGGCCGGTCGTCTCGCCGAGGGTGCGGGATGCCGCATCCTCCAGCTCCTCGTCGGCGTCGAGCCATCCGCCGGGGAGGGCCCAGAAGTCGCCGTACGGGTCACGGGTGCGGCGCACGAGCGGCAGGGAGAGCACGGGCAGGTCGCATCCGTCGGGCCGCCGCAGGGTGAAGATCACGGTCGACACGGCGACGCGCGTCGGGTCCGACGGGGACGGTGCCGACGCGGCGCTCTCGGAACGGATGGTTAGTGTCATGATGACCAGAAGCGATCTTAGAGTCTCGATGACTCGAAGGCAAACCGGGACGATTCCCAGCGGATCCGTCGTACCGTGAGACATCCAGGCGGGAGAGGAGGCATCCATGTCGCTCGTCGTCGATGTGATCGCGGTGCTCCTGCTGATCGGCGCGCTCGCCGGTGGCATCGCCCGGGGTCTCCTCGCGAGCGCCGGAGCACTGCTCGGCGTCGTGGCGGCGGGCGCCGCCGCGTGGTGGCTGCTGCCGCTGCTGTCGGGCGTCGTGCCGTGGTCCCAGTGGCGCGGACTCATCGTGCTCGCGGCGGGCATCGCGCTCCTGTTCGCGGGCGGCACGCTCGGCGGCGCCATCGGCATGCGCCTGCGGCGCGGCGTCGACCGCCTGCGCCTCGGCATCGTCGATCGCGTCCTGGGAGGCGCGCTGAGCGTCGTCGTCGCCGCCCTCGCGATCTCGCTCGTGGGGCAGAGCGTGGTGGTGACGGGCACGCCCGTGCTCGCCCCTGCCGTCGCGTCGTCGACGGTGCTGCGCACGATCGACGATCTCACCCCGAGCCCGCTGTCGCAGGCCCTGGCGCAGCTGCGCCAGGGGGTGCTCAGCGACGGGTTGCCGCAGTTCGGGGCGCTGCTCGACGGAGCCGCCACCGCACCCGCCGCCGCCCCGATCGACCTCGCCGACCCGGCACTCAACGCCGCCGCGCAGTCGGTCGCCCGTATCTCGGGCACGGCCTATGCGTGCAGCGAGACCTCCACGGGATCCGGCTTCGTGATCGCTCCGGACCGTGTCGTCACCAACGCGCATGTCGTCGCCGGAGTCACGAACCCCATCGTGGAGCTCCCGGGTCGCGCCGCCGTCGAGGGTCGCATCGTGTACGACGATCCGCACAACGACATCGCGGTCATCGCGACCGACGGGCTGGATGCCGCAGCCATCCCTCTCGGCGCGACACTCACCGCCGGCGCCGCCGCCGTGGTGCAGGGTTATCCCTATGGCGGCCCGTTCACGTCGGGGAACGCCTCGGTCACGAGCGTGGGAGAGGCGCGGGTGCCCGACATCTACGGGAGCGGATCGGACGTGCGCGACATCTACGCCCTGGACGCCGTGGTGCGGCCCGGCAACTCCGGCGGGCCGCTCCTCGACGCGTCGGGACGGGCTGTGGGCATCGTGTTCGCCCGCAGCGACAGCGACCCCAACGTCGGCTACGCGATGACCACCGCCGAGCTGACCTCGGTGGTCGCCCAGGCGGAGAGCATGCAGCAGACCGTGTCGTCGGGCGCCTGCATCCGCTGAGCGCACCGGTGCCGCTAAGCTGGCCGCACAAGTCAACAAGGCCCCGTGACCGTAGCGGGAGAGCTCCGTCGCAGCCGGCGACGGGCACCGAAGGAGCAAGCCTCCCCGCCAATCTCTCAGGTAGCCGTACCGCCCCGGTCGGGCCGCTCTGGAAAGCGACGCATACGCGTCCGCCGACGGTGAAAGCCGCCGCATCCGACGCTGTGACGGATGCCGCGAGCAAGCTCTCAGGCCGATGACAGAGGGGGAGTTCGAGACCGTCGATCGACGGTCGCCCGCCCCTGCACGGGAGAACTCATGACCGACCCCACCTCCACACCCCGCACGACGGCGCTGCACGCCCGTCACGACGCCCTCGGCGCCTCGTTCACCGACTTCGGCGGCTGGCTCATGCCGGTGCGCTACTCGTCCGATCTCGCCGAGCACCGCGCGGTGCGCGAGGCGGCGGGCCTGTTCGACATCTCGCACATGGCCGAGTTCGACGTCGTCGGCGCGGATGCCGGCGCCTACCTCGACGCCGCGCTCGCCGGCCGCCTGTCTGCCCTCGCGATCGGCAAGGCGAAGTACTCGCTGCTGCTCGCCCCGTCGGGCGGCGTCATCGACGACCTGATCGTCTATCGACTCGCCGACGAAAGGTTCCTCGTGATCGCCAACGCGGGCAACCGCGCGCCCGTCGCCGCGGCGCTCGCCGAGCGGGTGGGGGAGTTCGCGGCATCCGTCGCCGACGTCAGTGACGACTATGCCCTGCTGGCGGTGCAGGGCCCGCGCGCCGTCGAGGTGCTCGCCGCCCTCGACGAGTTGACGGATGTCGCGCCCCCGGTCGCCGACCTGAAGTACTACGCGTGGTCGCGGGCGCGCGCCTTCGACGCCGACGTGCTGGTGCTGCGCACCGGGTACACGGGTGAAGACGGCTTCGAGCTCCTCGCCCCCGTCGGCATCGCGGCGCGGCTCTGGGACGCCCTCCTTGTCGCGGGCGAGCCGGTCGGGCTCGTGCCCGCCGGGCTCGCCGCCCGCGACACGCTGCGCCTCGAGGCCGGCATGCCGCTCTACGGCCACGAGCTGACGCTCGACACCCTGCCCGCGCAGGCCGGTCTCGGCCGCGTGCCCGTGCTCGACAAGCCCGACTTCGTCGGAAAGGCCGCGCTCGAGGCCGCCGACCTCACCGATCGCCCGGTGCTCGTCGGGCTGGTCGCCGAGGGCAGGCGCGCCGGCCGCGCCGGCTACGAGGTGCGCACGCCCGACGGCGACGCGGTCGGAGAGATCACCTCCGGCGCGCTCAGCCCCACGCTCGGACACCCGATCGCACTCGCCTACGTCTCGCCCGCGCACGCCGCCCCCGGCACGGCTCTCGCGATCGACGTGCGCGGCACTCTCATCCCCGCCACCGTGACCACCCCGCCCTTCTATCGGAGGAACGCATGACCGACCGCGACGCACTCAAGTACACCGCCGAGCACGAATGGGTGCTCATCGAAGGGGATGTCGCCACCTTCGGCATCACGGACTACGCCGCCGAGAAGCTCGGCGACGTGGTGTTCGTCGAGCTCCCCGCCATCGACGGCACGGTGACCGCCGGCCAGGTGTGCGGCGAGATCGAGTCGACGAAGTCGGTCGGCGAGCTCTACGCGCCCGTGTCCGGCCGCGTCATCGAGGTGAACGGCGACGTCGACAGCGACCCGGCGCTCGTGAACGCCGACGCCTTCGCGGCGTGGCTCGTGCGGGTCGAGCTCGATGGTGAGGCGATCGAGGGGCTCCTCGATCGCGCCGCCTACGACGAGCTCACCGGCGGCGCCGCATGAGCGACGCCTTTCGATCCCGCCACATCGGCACGGCGGGCGACAGCGCACGCCTCGCGCAGACGCTCGGCTACGCCGACGCCGATGCCGTCGTGCGGGCCGCGGTGCCCGACGCCATCCTCACCCCTCGCGAGACGCTGGCGGCCCTGCCGTCCGCGGCGACCGAGCAGGAGACGCTCGCGGAGTTGCGCGGGCTCGCCGCGCGCAA
This sequence comes from Microbacterium sp. Leaf351, assembly GCF_001423825.1. NCBI lineage: Bacteria > Bacillati > Actinomycetota > Actinomycetes > Micrococcales > Microbacteriaceae > Microbacterium > Microbacterium sp. Leaf351. Next base: position 118,740 of record NZ_LMPK01000011.1, on the reverse strand, counting down.
TCGGGTGCTGCGACCCATGATCGGGCTCGGCTATTACGACACGAACACGCCGTCGGTCATCGCGCGCAACGTGTTCGAGAACCCGTCCTGGTACACGGCCTACACGCCATACCAGCCCGAGATCTCCCAGGGTCGCCTCGAGGCGCTCATCAACTTCCAGACGATGGTCGCCGACCTCACCGGGCTCGACACGGCCAACGCGTCGATGCTCGACGAGTCCACGGCCGTCGTCGAGGGCATGCTGCTCGCGCGCCGGGCCTCGAAGTCCCGCTCGACGGTGTTCCTCGTCGACGCCGACGCACTGCCGCAGACCAAGTCGCTGCTGGCGCACCGTGCCGCCGCGGTCGGCATCGACCTGCACGAGACGAGCTTCGACCAGTCGCCGCCGCCCGCCGACATCGACGTGTTCGGCGCGTTCATCCAATACCCCGGGGCATCCGGCCGCGTGTGGGACCCCACCGAGGCCATCGCCGCCGTGCAGGCCGCGGGTGGAAAGGTCGTCGTCGCGGCGGACCTCCTCGCCCTCACCCTGCTGCGCTCGCCGGGATCTCTCGGCGCCGACGTCGCCGTCGGCACGACCCAGCGCTTCGGCGTGCCGCTCGGCTTCGGCGGACCCCACGCCGGCTACATGGCGGTGCGGGCGGGTCTCGAGCGCCAGCTGCCGGGTCGCCTGGTGGGGGTGTCGCAGGATGCCGCGGGCCACCCCGCCTACCGGCTGTCGCTGCAGACGCGGGAACAGCACATCCGGCGGGAGAAGGCGACGTCGAACATCTGCACCGCGCAGGTGCTGCTGGCCGTCATGGCCTCGATGTACGCCGTGTATCACGGCCCCGACGGCCTGCGGGAGATCGCCCGGGCGGTCGCCGCCCGCGCCTCCTCACTCGCGGACGCGCTCACGTCGACCGGCGCCGAGCTCGTGCACGACGCGTTCTTCGACACGGTGCGCGTGCGCGTGCCGGGCCGCGCGGCGGCGATCGTGGCGGACGCGCACGGCCGCGGCATCCAGCTGCTTCTCGTCGACGACGACACCGTGGGCGTCTCGGTCGATGAGACCACCACCGCAGCCGACCGCGACGCGGTCGTGCAGGCGTTCGGGGGAGCGGCGGGCGCGGCGGGCGCCGGCGCGCTGGGAGTTTCCGCGCACCTGCCGGCATCGCTGTCGCGCATCGACGAGTTCCTCACGCACGAGGTGTTCCACGCGCACCGTTCCGAGACGCAGATGATGCGGTACCTCAAGAGCCTCGCCGATCGCGACTACGCGCTCGACCGCGGCATGATCCCGCTCGGCTCGTGCACGATGAAGCTCAACGCGGCCACCGAGATGGCGGCGGTCTCGTGGCCCGAGTTCGCGAAGATCCACCCGTTCGCGCCCGCCGAGGACGTCGAGGGCTACCTCGAGCTGGTCACGCAGCTCGAGGGCTGGCTCGCCGAGCTCACCGGCTACGACGCCGTCTCGCTGCAGCCGAACGCCGGCTCGCAGGGCGAGCTCGCCGGACTCCTTGCGATCCGCGGCTACCACCTGTCCCGCGGCGACCTCTCGCGCACCGTGTGTCTCATCCCTTCGTCCGCACACGGCACGAATGCGGCATCCGCGGTGCTCGCCGGCATGAGCGTGGTCGTGGTCGCGTGCGACGACGCGGGCAACGTCGACCTCGACGACCTGCGCGCGAAGATCGCGCTGCACGCCGATGCGCTCTCCGCGCTGATGATCACCTACCCGTCGACCCACGGTGTGTATGAGCACGACGTGCTCGCGATCACCCAGGCGGTGCACGACGCGGGCGGTCAGGTCTACATCGACGGTGCCAACCTCAACGCGCTGCTCGGATTCGCGCGGTTCGGCGACCTCGGCGGCGACGTGTCCCACCTGAACCTGCACAAGACGTTCGCGATCCCGCACGGCGGGGGCGGCCCCGGAGTCGGGCCCGTCGCCGCCAAGGCGCACCTCGCACCGTTCCTGCCGTCGCACGACCAGGCGCAGCGCCACGAGCACGCCGGCGGGTTCAGCTTCGACGGCGGAGCGATCTCCGCGGCGCCCTACGGTTCCGCCTCGATCCTGCCCATCTCGTGGGCATACGTGCGGATGCTGGGGCCCGAAGGGCTGCGCGACGCCACCTCGCACGCCGTGCTCGCCGCCAACTACGTCGCTCAGCGCCTGCGGTCGCACTATCCGGTGCTGTACACGGGCGAGAACGGGCTCGTGGCGCACGAGTGCATCCTCGACCTGCGTCCGTTGCGAGACGAGACCGGCGTGACCGTCGACGACGTCGCGAAGCGGCTGATCGACTACGGCTTCCACGCGCCGACCATGTCGTTCCCCGTCGCGGGCACGCTCATGGTCGAGCCGACCGAGTCGGAGGATGTGGCCGAGCTCGACCGCTTCATCGAGGCGATGATCTCCATCAAGGCGGAGGCGATCGCCGTAGGCGCGGGCGAATGGCCCGCCGACGACAATCCGCTCGTGAACGCGCCCCATACGGCGCAGTCGGTCATCGCGGGGGAGTGGGAGCATCCCTACCCGCGGGAGTTGGCGGTCTACCCCGTGGCATCCCTCGTGCGCGGCAAGTACTGGCCGCCGGTGCGCCGCATCGACAACGCCTTCGGCGACCGCAACCTGGTGTGCGCCTGCCCGCCCGTGGAGGCGTTCGCCTGACCGCTGCGTCGGTGCGGCCGCGGCTGCGTGGCCGTCGCCCGTCTGCTGCCGCCGCCGCCCTGGCCGCAGCGCCCGCCGCTCTGCCGCAACCCATCCGCGCGAGAAGCCACGATGCGCAACGCGCTGCCCCGCGCCCTCCGCGCAACGTGCCGTGTCGACGCCGTGAGGGCGGCCGGGCGCCCACCCCGCCCCGGTGGGCGCCCGGCTCGTGCGGGGGCTCTAGGTCGAGCGCGGGTTGCGGCCCACGTCGGCGAGCAGCGACGGGCGTCGACGATCGGTGCGTGGCACACCGGCCTGCGCGAGGAGCCGCTCGAGACGGTGCGGATGGAGCGCATCCCGCCACTCCCATCGCACGACGGCGCGAAGCTGGCGTCGCAGGCGGTCCTCGCGTCGTTTCTCCGCGATGAATGCGGCCCGTGCGGCTCGCGGATCGTGGGTCGGGTACTTGTCCCACCCATCGAACTCCCCGGCGACCGACGCCCGTCGCCACAAGAAGTCCGTTCGATCGCGAGCACCCTCGCTCCGGAAGACGCACTGCAGCTCGGGTGCCTCCAACCCGAGCCAGGAGATCACGGCTCGACTGACCGACTCCCCGACGGACTCGCTGTTCGCGACCGCGAACCCCAACGCCCATTCCGCGCGGCGCCTCCCGTGGGCAGGTGCGCGCGTCTCGAGGCGGTGCTGCAGTTCGTCACGCATCGTCGATGCTGCCGGGTGCGCGGCGATCGCGGCATCCATCACGGCGAGGCCGAACGCCGGGGGCAGCACGTGCGCGAGGTCGATGGATGTGTCGGCCGCGTCGACGACGGCGATCGTACCGCCCGCGTCGACGCGCCGGGCAGTCGCGCTGGTGTGCACGGTGACATCGCCGAACGAGGTGGATCGACGCAGCCCGGGAGCGAAGGCATGGATGCGGCGCGGCTCGCCGAACAACGGGAGTCCGAGGAGTGCCGCCGCGGACTCCATGCAGAACACGGTGTTCGGGCGTATCGCCGCCAGGGCGTGCACGCGCGTGAGGTAGCGCTCACGCGCTGCCAGGCGGTCCCACTCATGTTGAGGGGCGTAGACGCCGCGTCGGACGCGGTGATACCCGGGGAGGTCGCGCGGACGCCCGACCGGAGCATCGTCGTCGGCGATCTCGGGGGGGACCGGTGAGGGGACGAGGAACGCAGTGACGCTCATCGCGCCAGCCTGCCCGCCGCACCGCCGGATCGACCGTGCATCCCCTCACACCGGTGCACAGCGATCGCATTCGCCGCGCGGTGGAGGGAACGTCACCACGTGCCCGCTCCCGCAGCCGTGGGACGGAGCGTTCCGCGACGCACGGTCGGCCGTAGGTCGCGCGTCGTGCCTTCCAGCGCACTTGTGCACCGGAAGGCACGACGCAACGGTGCACCGCGGCGGCTCAGCCGAAGACGCCCGGCCAGAGCGAGACGGCGAGCGGATATCCGATGAACGCGACGACGTCGATGAGGGTGTGGGCGATCACCAACGGCATCACCCGGCCCCAGCGGCGATAGCACCAGCCGAAGACGACCCCCATCACCGCGTTGCCGATGATCGCGGGAACTCCCTGATACGCGTGGTAGAGCCCTCGCAGACCCGCTGCGGTGAGGATGATCGCCCACCACGACCAGCCGAGCCGCCGTAGCCTGTCGAAGAGGTAGCCGTTGAACACGACCTCCTCGAGCACGCCGGCGCGCAGCGCCGCGAGCAGGAGGAGCGGGACGGTGTACCACGCGGCATCCAGGGGCGACGCCTGCACCTGAAGGGTCAGCCCGAGCAGTCGACCGACCACGTAGAGCCCGAGCCCTGGCACGCCGATGACCGCGGCGAGAAGCGCCGCACGACCCAGGTCGCCGCCGAATCGGCGGAAGTCGAGCCCGATGCGTCGCAGCGCGCTGTCGCCCGCGCTCCACAGCAGGTAGACGACCAGCGCGATCAGCACGAAGCTGAAGAACACATCGAGGAACTGGTAGAGGATGTCCCAGAACGCCGCGGCGTCCTGCGTAGGGTTCAGCTGCGTCTGCGCGTCGCCGACCGTCTGGCCGCGAGACATCGTCTCGATCGTCGTGCGCACGATCGACAGCACCGAGTACAGGGCCCACTGGCCGACGCTGACGCCGAGGACGAGCCAGACCTCCCAGCGCAGCCGGGTGCGGTCGAAGCCCTCGGCCCGCGGGCGCTCGGCGGGAAAGGGACGCGTCGTCTCGGTCACCCCGGCATCGTTTCACGGGATGCCGCTTCCGCCGTGATGCGCAGGTAAAAGGCGCATCGGCCCGCTCTGCACCCCGACTGTGCAGATTGCGCATCGCACCGTCATTCGCGTTAAGGGTATGTAACGGTTTCCGGTCCGGCTTTGAACAGGCGGATGGCCGTGCTTAGGGTTTCCGTATCTGCGCCATGCGAAGTTTTCGGACTTCGTGTGGGGCCACATCCCTTCTCATAAGGAGTCACCAAGTTGAAGAAGTCACGTCTCGGAGTGGTGATCGCGGCAGCAGCCGCGGGTGCCCTCCTGCTGGCGGGCTGCACCACGAGCGGCACCACCACCAAGCCCCGCTCGGGCGGCACCGTCACTGAGGCCATCGTCAACGACCTCACCTCGCTCAACAGCAACACGCCGCAGGGCAACCTGGACACGAACGGTCAGTACGCATACCTGACCAACGCGACGTTCCAGTACCCCGACAACAACTTCAACGTCGTGGCGAACACCGACATCGGCACGTACGAGAAGACCTCGGACGACCCGCTGACGGTGAAGTACACCCTCAAGTCGGGTGCGAAGTGGTCCGACGGCGAGCCCATCACCGCTGATGACATGGTCCTCGCCTGGGCGATCGCCTCGGGTCACTATGACGACGCCACGTTCGACGCCGACGGCAACGTCACCAAGGGCACGCAGTACTTCGCCATCGCGGGTTCGACCGCGGGAATCGACAGCACCGCCTTCCCGACCATAGGTGACAACAACACGTCGATCACCCTGGTCTACGGCCAGCCCTACGTCGACTGGAACCTCTTCTCGCCGCTGGCTCAGCCGGCGCACATCGTCGCGAAGAAGGCCGGCCTCACGTCGGCTGCCGACCTGACGAAGCTGCTCCAGGGCCTGCCGAAGGGCGACCCGACCAACCCGGTCGCGCCCAACGCCACGCTCGAGGCCGCCGCGAAGTTCATCAACACGGGCTACGACATCACCTCGTTCCCGACCGACAAGGACCTCCTGGTCTCGAGCGGCCCCTGGGTCCTCTCGGCCTGGACCCCGGGTCAGTCGCTCGAGTTCTCGCTCAACCCGAACTACTCGGGCAACCTCAAGCCGCAGATCGACAAGCTCGTGATGCGCGTCATCCCTGACGCCGCGGCCCAGGTCACCGCCCTGCAGAACGGCGAGGTCGACATCGTCTACCCGCAGGCATCGGCCGACACGAAGAAGTCGCTCGAGGCCATCACCGGCGCGACCGTCCTCACGGGCAACCAGGTCTCGTACGACCACCTCGACCTGAACTTCAAGTCGTCGGTGTTCAGCGACGCGACCGTGCGTCAGGCCTTCCTCCTCACGATCCCGCGCCAGCAGATCGTCGACGCGATCGTGAAGCCGGTCAACCCCGACGCGAAGCCGCTGGACTCGCAGATCTGGCTGCCCAACCAGTCGGAGTACGCGACCACCATCGCGCAGAACGGCTCGGCCGCGTATGACTCGGTCGACATCGAGAAGGCCAAGAGCCTCCTCGCGGGCAAGACCCCGACCGTGAAGATCCTCTACAACTCGAAGAACCCCAACCGTGTCGACGAGTTCCAGGCGATCCAGGCGTCGGCCAAGCAGGCCGGATTCAACGTCGTCGACGGCGGAGACCCGAAGTGGTCGTCGCTGCTCGCCGGTGGCGACTACGACGCCTCGCTCTTCGGCTGGATCAGCCCCGGTGTGGGCACCGCCCAGATCCCCCAGCTGTTCAGCAGCCAGGGTGGCGGTAACTACAACGGCTTCACCGCCGCGAACGACCAGGCTCTGCAGACCCAGACGACGCTCGACCAGAGCAAGCTGACGGACCTGCAGCTGCAGATCGACAAGATCGCCTTCGAGCAGGGCTACGGCCTGCCGCTCTTCCAGGCCGCCGGTATCTACGGCGTCTCCAGCAAGGTTCAGGGTGTCCAGTACATGGGCAACCAGACCGGACCGATCTGGAACAACTGGGAGTGGTCGGTGCAGTCGAGCACCAGCTCCAAGTAAGGTCATGATGCTGGGGGTGGCGTCCGAACAGGGCGCCACCCCCAACTTCTGTCAGTGATCACCGACGCGGGGTGAGCCGGAAGATCCCGGTGAGCTCCGCGCGTGAGCGAGGAAAAAACACACCTTGGTCGGATTCATCCTCAGAAGAATCGGCGTATCCGTTCTGATTCTCGTCGCGGCGTCGTTCGTGATGTTCAACCTGGTGGCGCTGTCCACCGATCCCCTTGAAGACCTGCGCACCTCGATCCTGCCCAACAAGGAGCAGTTGATCCAGGCGCGCATCCAGATCGGCAACCTGGATGTCCCGCCGCCGCTGCGGTGGTTCATCTGGATCGGCGGGGCCGCCAAATGCCTCGTCCCCTTCGCCGGGCAGTGCAGCCTCGGCCAGACGTTCCAGGGGGCGCAGGTCACCGACCTGCTGCCGACAGCCATGCTCTCGACCGTGCAGATGGTCACCGCGGCACTCATCCTCGCGATCCTGTTCGGCATCGCGACCGGCATCCTGTCGGCCATCCGTGAAAACAGCGGCTTCGACATCACGTTCACCGTCATCAGCCTGTTCCTGTACTCGCTCCCGTCGTTCCTTGCGGCAACGATGCTCAAGAGCTTCGTCGCGATCGGGTACAATAACTTCCTCGCTTCACCAGAGGTGCCGATCTGGCTCTCGATCGTGATCGGTCTCGTGCTCGCGCTGATCATCCAGGCGGTCGTCGGCGGCGAGATGCGGCGACGCATCATCACGACCGCCTCCGCCTTCGTGGTCTCGGCGGGTCTCCTGATCTACATGAGCGCAACCGATTGGTTCGCCCAGCCCGCCATCGGACCGGTCGGCATCATCGTGCTGAGCCTCGGCATCGCTGCCGCGGTCGCGGCGATCCTGGCCGGCATCTACAACCGCCGCGGACTCATCACGGCCGGCATCGTGGCGGTCATCGGCATCGCGTCGTACTTCGCCGTGCAGCCGCTGCTGGATGTCTCCACGGTCGGCACGATCGCGATCCTGGCCATCGCCGCTCTCGTCGTCGGCGCTCTCGTCGGCTTCCTCGTGGGCGGCGACGACCGTGGTCAGAACATCCGCATCGGCATCCTGGTGGCGTTCTTCATCGGGTTCCTGATCATCATCGACCGACTCATGCAGTCGTTCCCGGGCTACATGTTCGACATGAACGGGCGTCCGATCGCGACGGTCGGGTCGTCTACTCCCGGATACGACCCCGGCAACATGTGGCGTTCCGCGCTGGACACCTTCTTCCACCTGCTGCTGCCCACGGTCTCGCTGCTGACGATCTCGTTCGCGGGTTACACGCGCTACGCGCGCGCCGGAATGATCGAGGTGCTCGGGCAGGACTACGTCCGCACCGCCCGCGCGAAGGGCATGCCCGAGCGGGTCGTCGTGGTGCGCCACGCCTTCCGCAACGTGCTCATCCCGATCACGACGCTCGTTGCGACCGACCTCGGCGCCCTGCTCGGTGGCGCGATCATCACCGAGTACATCTTCGGTATCCCAGGCATGGGCGCGCTCTTCCAGAACTCGCTCGGCCGAGGTGACGTGTACCCCGTCATGGGCTACTTCCTCGTGATCGCGTTCATGGCCATCCTGTTCAACTTCCTCGCCGATCTCAGTTACGCGGCACTCGACCCGAGAGTGAGGGTCCGCTGATGTCCACCTCTCTGCCCAGCTCCGTCGACACCGTCGACCACCGCTCTGTCAGCCAGGGCCGCCTGATCCTGCGGCGATTCCTGGGAAACCCTGCCGGTGTCGTTTCCCTGATCGTGCTGCTCGCGATCGTCGTGTTCGCCACGACCGCCATCGGGATCGGTCCGATCCACGGGTGGTGGAAGTGGAACTACACGGATCCGGATCCGAACATCGCCGTCGACGGTGCCCCGACTCTCCAGCTGTGGCCCTTCTCGCTCGGTGACCACCCGTTCGGACAGGACCGCATCGGTCGCGACTACTTCGCGATGGTGATGCGCGGCATCCAGAACTCGTTCGTCGTGATGATCCTCATCACCGGCATCGCTGTCGTGCTCGGCGTGATCGTCGGCGCCATCGCGGGTTACTACCGCGGCTGGGTCGACGCGGTGCTCATGCGCATCACGGATGTCTTCATCGTCATCCCCGCCATCGTGCTCGCCGCGGTCGTCGGAAACTACGCGGGCGCTGTCGGCGTGTGGATCCTCGGCGTCATGCTCGGCGCCGTGAGCTGGATGGTCATCGCCCGTCTCGTGCGCGGTGAGTTCCTCTCGCTGCGCGAGCGCGAGTTCGTCGAGGCGGCTCGGGTTGCCGGGGCATCCGACGCCCGCATCATCTTCCGTCACATCCTGCCCAACGCGACCGGTGTCATCATCGTCTCGGCGTCGCTGCTGGCCGCGGCCGCCATCCTGCTCGAGTCGGCGATCTCGCTGCTCGGCTACGGCATCCGCTCTCCTGATGTATCGCTCGGTCTGCTCATCGGGGCGAACCAGTCGGCGTTCGCGGTGCGGCCGTGGCTGTTCTGGTGGCCGGCGTTCTTCATCGTGGCGCTCGCGCTGTCGGCGAACATCTTCGGCGATGCCCTGCGGGAGGCCTTCGACCCGCGCAGCCGTCGGTTCTCGCGGCGTCGCACCAAGGAGGCCCCGGTGCAGGACGTGCCCGCCGAGGTCGAGGCCGAGGTCGAGCTGAGGTGATCCGTTCAGGCCAGAGCGATCGCGGGCAGGCTCGCGGTGAGCAGCGCCACGACGGTCGCCAGGCTCGCCAGGTGAATGCGTACTCGCGCGCGCTGTGCGTCGGCCCGGCCGAGCGGGATCCGTTCCGCTTCGGCCAGGCGCATCCAGCGGTCGCGCACGATCGCCGCGAGGTCGCCCGAGTCGGTCCCGAGCGCCGACGACGCGCGTCGTCCGCCGTCGCGATCGGCCGGTCCGATCGCCGGGTGGGCGCTGGCGGCGCCGG
>NZ_LMPK01000011.1:98740-108907 GCF_001423825.1 Microbacterium sp. Leaf351 | reverse complement strand
GACGAGGGTCAGCGCGAAGCGCGTGTCGACATCGATCAGGCTGCTCCAGGCGACCGTCACGGTGTGGAACGGGTTCACGAGGGTGACATCCGCGTCCGTCACGACCACCCGCGGGCGCCAGAAGAGTTCCCACACCAGCAGCGCGAGCAGCGCGACCGGCACGAGCGCCCACAGGCGATGGGGCTCCCCGAGCGCGATCGCGTAGCCGACGGCTGTCGCCCCTCCCAGTCCGATGAGGGCCCAGCCGCTCACCGACAGCACGATGCTCGTGGTCGGTCGGAATACCAGGGTGTCGCGCTCATCCACAGCTTCATCCTCCCATCCGCGTCGGCGACCGAACCGGGTCGCCACGACGCCACCGAGATCCCGGAAGGATCCGCATCATGAACGCCACGACGCACAGCTTCACCCCCGGCGAGGTGGTCCTCGAGGTCAACGACCTCTCGGTGGACTTCGGCGTCGACGGGGTCTGGGTGCCCGCGGCCAAGAAGGTCTCGTACAAGGTCGCCACCGGAGAGGTGCTCGCCATCGTCGGCGAGTCCGGCTCCGGCAAGAGCGTGAGCTCGATGGCGCTGCTCGGCCTCCTGCCCAACAACTCTCGAGTGGCGGGAAGCGCGAAGCTGCGCGGCCGCGAGATCGTGGGGCTGCGCCCCAGCCAGCTGCAGCAGGTGCGCGGGCGTCAGGTCGCGATGATCTTCCAGGAGCCGATGACGGCGCTGAACCCGGTTCTCACCGTCGGCTCGCAGATCGTCGAGACGCTGCGCCAGCACTTCCACCTGTCGCCGTCGGAGGCCCGCACCCGCGCTGTCGAGCTGCTCACCCTCGTCGAGCTCCCCGACCCCGAGAAGGCCTTCGCCTCGTACCCCCACCAGCTCTCCGGCGGTCAGCGCCAGCGCGCCATGATCGCCCAGTCGATCTCGTGCGACCCGGTGCTGCTCATCGCGGACGAGCCGACGACGGCTCTCGACGTGACGGTGCAGGCGGAGATCCTCGAGCTCATGCGGTCGCTGCAGGAGCGCCTGGGCACCGCGATCCTGCTCATCACCCACGACATGGGAGTCGTCGCCGACATGGCCGACCGCATGATCGTGATGCGCTCGGGCGACGTCGTCGAGACCGGCACGGTCGCCGAGGTCTTCGCGGCCCCGAAGCATCCGTACACGCAGGCACTCCTCGACGCGGTGCCGCGTCTGGGTGAAGGCTCGAGCGCATCGGAGGCCATCGACATCACGGCAACCCTCGAGGATGTCGACGCCGGCGATATCGACGCGGATGCCGCGGCCGCCGACCCGCTTGTCGAGCGCGCTGTCGTCGTGAAGTTCGAGGATGTCGCGATCGAGTACCCGAAGCGCGGCCGCGTTCCTGCCTTCCGCGCCGCCGACAAGATCTCGCTCGAGATCCGCCAGGGCGAGGTGCTGGGTCTCGTGGGTGAGTCGGGCTCCGGGAAGACCACGATCGGCCGTGCCACGATCGGCCTGCTCCCGGTGCACTCCGGGCGGTTGACTGTCACCGGAGTCGACCTCTCCACGCCCACCCGCGACGCGATCCGCAAGGTGCACCACAACGTGGGCATCGTGTTCCAGGACCCGTCGAGCTCGCTCAATCCGCGAATGACGATCGGCGACTCCATCGCCGAGCCGATCCGACTCTCGCAGGGTCTCAAGGGCAAGGCTCTCGACACACGTGTGTCGCAGCTCCTCGACTCGGTGCGACTGCCGCTGGCCTACTCGTCCCGGTTCCCGCACGAGCTCTCGGGCGGTCAGAAGCAGCGCGTGGGCATCGCGCGCGCCCTCGCGCTCGACCCGAAGCTGCTGGTCGCCGACGAGCCGACCAGTGCGCTGGATGTCTCGGTGCAGGCGACGGTGCTCGAGCTGCTGCGCGAGCTGCAGCGCGAGAAGGGCTTCGCGTGCCTCTTCGTCACGCACGACCTGGCTGTCATCGACGCCCTCGCCGACCGCATCGCGGTGATGCGTCGGGGCGAGATCGTCGAGGTCGGCACCCGTGAGCAGATCCTGCGCTACCCGCAGGAGGCGTACACGCAGCGCCTCCTGGCCGCGGTGCCGGTTCCCGACCCCGAGGTGCAGCACGCGCGTCGGGAGCTTCGTCTCGCAGCCCTCGGCCTCGACAACCCGGACGCGTCCTAAGCGCCTCAGGCGGCGTGGAGCCGCCAGACGGTAGGATGGGGGGCGGTCCGGATCCGGGCCGTCCCCCTCTTCGCAAGGAACCCTTCATGGCGCACGCCCTCCGTCCCGACCTCCGCAACGTGGCCATCGTCGCGCACGTCGACCACGGCAAGACGACGCTCGTGGACGCGATGCTCCGTCAGACCGGATCTTTCGGCGAGCACGCGCACGTCGAAGAGCGCGCGATGGACTCGAACGACCTCGAGCGCGAGAAGGGCATCACCATCCTCGCGAAGAACACCGCGATCACTTACAACGGCATCCACACCGAAGAGCCGGTCACGATCAACGTGATCGACACCCCCGGCCACGCCGACTTCGGCGGTGAGGTCGAGCGCGGACTGTCGATGGTCGACGGCGTGGTGCTGCTGGTCGATGCGAGTGAGGGACCGCTGCCCCAGACGCGCTTCGTGCTGCGCAAGGCCCTCGAGGCGAAGCTTCCGGTCATCCTGCTCGTCAACAAGACCGACCGTCCCGATGCCCGCATCGCCGAGGTGGAGGAGGAGAGTCACGACCTTCTCCTCGGACTCGCGAGCGACCTCGTCGACGATGTGCCCGATCTCGATGTCGACGCACTGCTGGACGTGCCGGTGGTCTACGCGTCGGGTCGTGCGGGTGCGGCATCCCAGAATCGTCCCGCCAACGGCGAGCTTCCCGACAACGACGACCTCGAGCCCCTGTTCGCCGCGATCCTCGAGCACGTGCCGGCGCCGTCGTACGACGACGAGGCGCCGCTGCAGGCGTGGGTCACCAACCTCGACTCGAGCCCGTTCCTCGGCCGTCTCGCGCTGCTGCGCGTGTTCAACGGCACGCTGAAGAAGGGTCAGACGGTCGCCTGGGTCCGTCACGACGGCACGCACTCCAACGCCCGCATCACCGAGCTGCTGAAGACGAAGGCGCTCGAGCGCTTCCCGGCGGAGTCCGCCGGCCCCGGTGACATCGTCGCGATCGCGGGCATCGAGGAGATCACGATCGGAGAGACGATCGCCGATCCCGAAGATGTGCGCCCGCTGCCGGCCATCACGGTCGATGACCCCGCCATCTCGATGACGATCGGCACCAACACCTCGCCCCTCGTCGGCAAGGTGAAGGGCCACAAGCTCACGGCACGCATGGTGAAGGACCGCCTCGACCGCGAGCTCATCGGAAACGTGTCGCTCAAGGTCGTCGACATCGGCCGGCCGGATGCCTGGGAGGTGCAGGGCCGCGGCGAGCTCGCGCTCGCGATCCTCGTGGAGAACATGCGTCGCGAGGGCTTCGAGCTCACGGTGGGCAAGCCTCAGGTGGTCACGCGCAAGATCGACGGCACGGTGCACGAGCCGTTCGAGCACCTCACGATCGACGCGCCGGAGGAGTACCTCGGCGCGATCACGCAGCTTCTCGCGGCCCGCAAGGGACGCATGGAGACGATGACGAACCACGGCACCGGGTGGGTGCGCATGGAGTTCGTCGTGCCGTCCCGCGGCCTGATCGGATTCCGCACCGAGTTCCTGACGACGACCCGCGGCACGGGCATCGCCAACGCGATCTCGCACGGCTACGAGCCGTGGGCGGGTCACATCGTGACGCGTCAGAACGGCTCGATCGTCGCCGACCGTGCGGGCGTCGTCACGCCGTTCGCGATCATCGCGCTGCAGGAGCGCATGAGCTTCTTCGTGCTGCCGCAGGACGAGGTCTACGAGGGCATGGTCATCGGCGAGAACTCGCGCAGCGACGACATGGACGTCAACATCACCAAGGAGAAGAAGCTCACCAACATGCGCTCCTCCACGGCCGACACGTTCGAGTCGATGACGCCGCCGCGCACGCTCTCCCTCGAGGAGAGCCTCGAGTTCGCCCGCGACGACGAATGCGTCGAGGTCACCCCCGAGAAGGTGCGCATCCGCAAGGTCGTGCTGGACGCGACCGAGCGCGGTCGTGCCACCGCACGTCTGAAGCGCCAGGACGCGAACGCGTGAGTCGGTGCGGTCCGCGTCTCAGGATGCGGACCGCAGCACCTTCTCGAGCGCCTTTCCGCGGGCGAGCTCGTCGACGAGCTTGTCGAGGTACCGGATCTTCTGCATAAGGGGGTCCTCGATCGTCTCGACGCGAACGCCGCACACGACTCCGGTGATGAGTTCGACCTCGTCGGGCAGCCGGGCGTCGTCGAAGAACTCGCGGAATGTGGCGCCTCCGGTCAGTCGAGTTGCGAGGGCGTCGTCGTCGAATCCGGTCAACCAGGTCGTGACGGCATCGAGCTCCTCCCGGGTGCGTCCCTTCCGTTCGAGCTTCGCCTGATACAAGGGGTAGACCGACGCGACAGTGGTATCGAAGATCCGGTGCTCCATGTCGGGAAGGGTAGCTGTATGCCCGGCTGCGCGCACCCGCGCCGATAGGCTCGGCGGGTGCCCGACCCCGATGCATCCGCGCTCGAGCATCGGCGCGCATGGCGGCAGGGGCTCGCGGTCGCACTCGCCACGAGCGCGTACGGCGTCTCGTTCGGAGCGCTCGCGACGGCATCGGGACTCGACATCTGGCAGACGTGCGTGCTGAGCCTGCTCATGTTCACCGGAGGGTCGCAGTTCGCGTTCATCGGCGTGATCGCCGCCGGCGGGCTCGCCGCGGCGCCCGCCGCGATCGCTTCTTCCGCACTACTGGGCGTGCGCAACATCGCCTATGGCATGCGCATGGCTCCCGTCATCGGGGGGCCGCTGCGTCGACGTCTCGCTGCGGCGCCGTTCACGATCGACGAGTCGACGGCGGTCGCTCTCGCTCAGGATGCGCCGCGGGCGCGCCGCGTGGGGTTCTGGGTGACGGGAGTGGGCATCTACGTCGGCTGGAACCTGTCGACTCTGCTGGGCGCCCTGTTCGGCGACGTGCTGGGTGATCCGCGTGCCTGGGGGCTGGATGCGGCGGCCGCCGCGGCGTTCCTCGCGCTGTTGTGGCCGCGACTGCGCGGTGCGCAGCCCATCGCCGTGGGGATCGCCGCGGCCGTTGTGGCGGTCGTGCTCACGCCGGCGCTTCTGCCGGGGCTGCCCGTGATCCTCGCCGCGGTCGTCGCCCTCGTCGTCGGCTGGTTCGACATCGGCGGCCGGCGCGCTCGCGGGCGCGGGCCGGGTGCATCCGCGGGGGAGGCCGTGCGATGACCCTCTGGAGCGCCCTGCTGCTGGCCGCCGTGCTGTGCCTCGCCCTCAAGGTCGTGGGCTATCTCGTGCCGCCGTCGCTCCTCGAGGCGCCCCGGCCGTTGCGCATCGCGGACCTTCTCACGGTCGCGTTGCTGGCGGCGCTCGTCGGTGTGCAGACGTTCGCCAGCGGGCAGGCCCTGCACGTGGATGCGCGTCTTCCGGCCGTGCTGGTCGCGGCAGGGCTGTTGGCCCTGCGGGCGCCCTTCCTCGTCGTGGTGGTGGTGGCGGCCGTCGTGGCGGCCGCGCTGCGGGCACTCGGGTGGGCCGCGTAGCATCGAGGCGTGACCCTGCTGCAGCGCCTCGGCGCATACGTGCTCGCCCTTGCGATCGGGCTGTTCTACGGTGCGGCGGGTGCGTTCGCGCATTCGATCGTCGTCGGAGGCTGGCTGCCGCTCGGGCTCATCGTCGCACTCATCGGCTCCACGGCGCTGCTGCTCGCGCTCCGGCTGCTGTCGGGTGACCGGTGGACGGTGCTCGCGGCCGCCCTGGGCATGATGGGGGCGACCTGGGTGCTGGCCCAGACGTCGGCGGGAGGATCGATCATCTTCAGTCAGCTGCATCCCGTGCTGGCGAACGTCTGGATGATCGTGGTGCCGCTCGTGGCCGCCGTCATCGTCGCCTGGCCGGAGCTCTCCCGGGCTCGGCGCGCTCGGCAGCCGGTCACGCACCCCTGACTACACTGGACGGGTGACGTATGTGATCGCCCTCCCGTGCGTCGATGTGAAGGATCGTGCCTGCATCGACGAGTGCCCCGTTGACTGCATCTACGAGGGGGAGCGTTCGCTCTACATCCACCCCGACGAGTGCGTCGACTGCGGCGCGTGCGAGCCCGTCTGCCCGGTGGAGGCGATCTACTACGAAGACGACCTCCCCGAAGAGTGGCAGGACTACTACAAGGCGAACGTCGAGTTCTTCGACGAGATCGGTTCGCCGGGCGGCGCCGCGAAGGTCGGCGTGATCCCGAAGGACCACCCGATCATCGCCGCCCTTCCGCCGCAGGGGCACTGACCGTGGGGGTCGCCGACCTCGCCGACTACCCGTGGGACGCGGTGATCCCGTTCGCCGAGACCGCCCGGCGGCATCCCGATGGCATCGTCGACCTCTCGGTCGGGTCTCCCGTCGACGCGACGCCCGAGGTCGTCGCCCGTGCGCTCGCCGACGCGACCGACGCTCACGGCTATCCGCAGACGATCGGCACGGCGCCGCTGCGCGACGCGATCGTCGACTGGTTTGCGCGACGCCGCGGCGTCCCCGGGCTGGATGTCTCGCAGGTGCTCCCCACGATCGGCTCGAAGGAGCTGGTCGCTCTGCTGCCGCTGCTGCTCGGCCTCCAATCGGGCGACGTCGTCGTCCATCCGCAGGCGGCGTACCCGACGTACGAGGTCGGTGCACGCCTGGTCGGCGCGACCGCCGTGGCGAGCGATGATCCCTCGGAATGGCCTGCGGGCACCCGACTGGTGTGGGTGAACTCGCCCGGCAACCCCGATGGTCGCGTGTGGGATGCGGCCGCCCTTCGCGCGGCCTACCTGCGCGCCCGTGAGCTCGGTGCGCTGCTGGTCGGCGACGAGTGCTACGCGGAGCTCGGCTGGGACGGCCGGTGGGCGAGCGAACCGGTGCCGTCCGTGCTCGATCCGTCGGTGACGGGCGGCGGGTTCGAGGGCGTGCTGTCGGTCTACTCGCTCAGCAAGCAGTCGAATCTCGCGGGCTATCGCGCGGCTTTCCTCGCGGGCGACGCGGACGTGGTCGCCCGCCTCGTGACCGCCCGCAAGCACCTCGGTCTGCTCGTGCCCGCGCCCGTGCAGCGGGCGATGGCGGCGGCCCTCGGCGACGACGCGCACGTGGCCGAGCAGAAGCATCGCTACCGGGTGCGACGCGACATCCTGAAGCCGGCCATCGAGGCCGCGGGGTTCCGCATCGACGGCAGCGAGGCCGGTCTGTACCTCTGGGCGACCGAGGGACGTGACGCGTGGGAGAGCCTCGGGCGCCTCGCGGAGGTCGGGATCCTGGTGGGTCCGGGACACTTCTACGGCCCGCATTTCCCGCAGCATGTGCGGTTCTCGCTCACGGCCACCGACGAGCGGATCGCGGCCGCAGCGAGCCGTCTGCGGGCGTCTTCGTCGTGATCCTCCACACGATCGCCCGGACCTTTGTGCGGTAACGGAGTACCCTCCCCGCCCGGCTAGGCTGTAGTCGGCGTGCATCGAGGACCCGATGCGCATCCTGCCGCTCGGCGGCAACGACCTCGACGATTTCCCTCACGAGGAGGCGCGGTGAGCGACGAAGACACGCAGCAGCTGAAGGCGACCCTCACGGTCGGTGAGCGCACGGCGGAATTCCCCGTGCTGACGGGTACCGACGGCTACCCGAGCATCGACGTGTCGAGTCTGACCCGTCAGACCGGTCACACCGCCCTCGACTACGGCTTCGTCAACACCGCGGCCACCAAGTCCGCGATCACCTACATCGACGGCGATGCGGGCATCCTGCGGTACCGCGGGTACCCGATCGAGCAGCTCGCCCAGCACTCCACGTATCTCGAGGTGGCCTGGCTGCTCATCTACGGCGAGCTGCCGACCGCGGCGGAGCTCGAGGAGTTCGACGGACGCATCCGCCGTCACACCCTCCTCCACGAAGACCTGAAGCGCTTCTTCTCGGCGCTTCCGCACACGGCGCACCCGATGTCCGTGCTGTCGGCGGCGACCGCGGCCCTCTCGACGTACTACGAGAACGAGTCCGACCCGCACAACCCCGAGCACGTCGAGCTGAACACCATCCGCCTGCTCGCCAAGCTCCCCGTGATCGCGGCGTACGCCCACAAGAAGAGCGTCGGCCAGGCGTTCCTCTACCCCGACAACGCCCTCGGGTTCGTCGACAACTTCTTGAAGCTCAACTTCGGCGTGCTGAGCGAGCTGTACGACATCGATCCCGTTGTGACCCGCGCGCTCGAGCGCCTGCTGATCCTGCACGAGGACCACGAGCAGAACGCCTCGACCTCGACGGTGCGGCTCGTCGGCTCGACCGGCGCGAACCAGTTCTCCTCGATCTCGGCCGGCATCAACGCGCTGTACGGCCCACTGCACGGCGGCGCTAACGAGGCCGTGCTGAAGATGCTCGGCCAGATCCGCGACTCCGGCGAGAGCGTCGAGCGCTTCGTCGAGCGGGTCAAGAACAAGGAGGACGGTGTGAAGCTCATGGGCTTCGGGCACCGCGTCTACAAGAACTACGACCCGCGGGCGAAGCTCGTCAAGGAGTCGGCGGACGAGGTGCTGCAGGCGCTCGGCGTCAACGACCCGCTCCTCGACCTCGCGAAGCAGCTCGAGGAGATCGCGCTGAGCGACGACTACTTCAAGGAGCGTCGCCTGTACCCGAACGTCGACTTCTACACCGGCGTCATCTACAAGGCGATGGGTTTCCCGACCCGCATGTTCACCGTGCTGTTCGCGATCGGCCGCCTGCCCGGCTGGCTCGCCCACTGGCGCGAGATGAACACCGACCCGCAGACCAAGATCGGTCGCCCGCAGCAGCTCTACACGGGCTCGCCGGAGCGGTCGTACCCGGGCGTCTGACCGGATGCCGCGTCTCATCGTCCGTCCGCCGTCGAGCCGTCTGGCCGACGGCGAGCTGACCCACCTCGACCGCGTGCCGGTCGATGCCGCGTTGGCCCGTGCGCAGTGGGACGGTTACGTCGAGGCGTTCCGCTCGCGCGGATGGGAGATCCTCGAGGCCGAGGCCGCCGACGATCAGCCCGACGGCGTATTCGTGGAGGATGCGGTCATCGTCTTCGGCGACCTCGCCGTGCTCGCCCGGGCGGGCGCCGTCTCGCGCCGCGGGGAGCGGGACACGATCGCACGGGTGGTGGCGGCATCCGGTCTGGAGACGGTCGAGATCGTCGAACCGGGCACCCTCGACGGGGGCGACGTGCTGAAGGTCGGACGCACGGTCTACGTCGGTGCGTCCTCCCGCACGAACGCCGCCGGTATCGCCCAGCTCGCTGCCCTGCTCGATGCGCGTGGATGGACGGTCGTCACGCGCCCGGTCGAGCGGGTGCTGCACCTGAAATCGGGGGTCACTGCACTTCCCGACGGCACGATCGTCGGCTACGAACCCCTCGTCGACGACCGCGAGGGCTACGCCGCGTTCGCGGCGGTGCCCGAGGAGCACGGCACCGCTGTCGTGGTGCTCGACGAGCGCACCGTGCTCATGTCGGCGGATGCGCCCCGCACCGCCGAGCTCTGGCGCGGGCGCGGACTCGACGTCGTCACGGTGCCGATCAGCGAGTTCGAGAAGCTCGAGGGATGCGTCACCTGTCTGTCGGTGCGGCTGCGCGACTGACGTGCGCGTGGTGATGCGCCTCGAGTGCCGCCGCGTAGTCGGGTACGAGCCCGGTCTCATCGCGCAGCGGGCGCACGTACCCGCCTGATGCGGGGCGAGGGGGCACCTCGACCGGTGACGGATCGATGCGCTCGTACGGGATGCGGGTGAGCAGATGGGTGATCATGTTGATCCGCCCGCGCCGCTTGTCCTCGTTGTCGACCTCGAACCACGGCGCCTCGGCGATGTCGGTGTGCACGAACATGGTGTCCTTCGCGCGGGAGTAGTCCTCCCAGCGGGTGATCGACAGCAGGTCGTTGGGGCTGAGCTTCCACCGCCGCATCGGATCGTTCGCCCGCGAGCGGAAGCGACGCTCCTGCTCGACGTCGGACACGCTGAACCAGTACTTCAGGAGCCGGATGCCGTCGTCGACCAGCATGCGTTCGAAGATCGGAGCCTGCTGCAGGAAGCGGTGGTACTCGGCATCCGTGCAGTAGCCCATCACCCGC
>NZ_LMPK01000011.1:93884-98730 GCF_001423825.1 Microbacterium sp. Leaf351 | reverse complement strand
GGGCGATGTAGCGCTGGAAGTACCACTCGGTGCGCTGCCGCTCGGTGGGCGTCGGGAGAGCGACGATGCGGGTGACGCGAGGGTTGAGATATTCGGCGACGCGTTTGATGGTCGACCCCTTGCCTGCGGCATCCCGGCCCTCGAAGATCACCACGATGCGGGCGCCGGTGTGCTGCACCCACGCCTCGAGGTCGACGAGCTGGGCCTGCAGGCGCGCGAGCTCGGTGCGGTACAGCTTCTTCGGCAGCGATGCGCTCATCCTCGGCCTCCTCGGTGCGGATGAGGCGACCCTACGCCGCGTCGCGACCTCGCCGCGTCGCGACCTCGCCGCGGGAGCGCCCGCCGGGAGAATGCGCCCCTCAGGCGTGCAGGATCGCGTTGAGCGTCACGCCGACGCCGGTGCGCCGCACGGCCTCGACCGCGCCGGTGACGGAGTTGCGCCGGAAGAGCACCCCGTCGCTGCCCGACAGCTGCGCGCCCTTCACGACGGGGCGTGCCCCCGCGGCATCCGCCGGCTCGTCGGCCAGCACGATCTTCGTGCCCGCCGTGACGTAGAGACCCGCCTCGACCACGCAGTCATCGCCGAGTGAGATGCCGATGCCCGAGTTGGCGCCGAGCAGCGTGCGTGCACCGATCGAGACGCGATGCGTGCCGCCGCCCGAGAGGGTTCCCATGATCGACGCGCCGCCGCCGATGTCGCTGCCGTCGCCGACGACGACGCCCTGCGAGATGCGGCCTTCGACCATCGAGCTGCCGAGCGTGCCGGCGTTGAAGTTCACGAAGCCCTCGTGCATCACCGTCGTGCCGGGGGAGAGATAGGCGCCGAGACGCACGCGCGACGCGTCGGCGATGCGCACGCCCGGCGGGGTGACGTAGTCGAGCAGGCGCGGGAACTTGTCGAGGCCCGCGAGCTGGATGCCCGCACGCACGAGGTGCGCCCGGCGCGCCGTGACGGCATCGGGATGCATCGGCCCGGCGTTCGTCCACGCGACGTTGGGGAGGTGGACGAAGATGCCGTCGAGGTTCACCCCGTTCGGCTGCACCAGTCGGTGCGAGAGCGCGTGCAACCGTAGGTAAGCGTCCGCGGTGGAGGCGACGGGGGCGTCGAGGTCGATCTCGACCGACACGACGTCGATGCGCACCCCGCGGCGGTCGTCGGCGCCGGCGAGGGCGTCGAGGTCGCTCAGACCCGTGCCGGTGAGCCGACCCGACGCGGGCGACGGGTACCACGCATCGAGCACCGTGCCGTCATCCGCCGTCGTCTGCAGGCCGTGTCCGGACACCCATCGCTCATCGCTCATGTGCTCCAGGCTATCGGCGCGGCAGGGCCGCGACCGCCGATTAGGCTGGCCTCATGCCGTCCCTCGACCTGACCGCAGATGCGGTCGCCCTCACGCGGGCGATCTGCGACATCCCGAGCGTGTCCGGCGAGGAGACCACCCTCGCCGATGCGATCGCCGAGGCCCTCGCCCCGCTCGCGCACCTCGAGGTCTACCGCGACGGCGACACGATCGTGGCGCGCACGCAGCTCGGTCGCGCGCAGCGTGTGGTGATCGCCGGTCACATCGACACGGTGCCGATCAACGAGAACCTGCCGACCCGTGACATCGACGTCGACGGCGAGCCCTACCTCTGGGGGCGCGGCACCGTGGACATGAAGGCGGGTGTCGCGGTGCAGCTGCGACTCGCCGCCGAACTGGTCGACCCCCGTGTCGACATCACGTGGATGTGGTACGACCACGAGGAGGTCGACGCCGAGCTCAACGGGCTCACGCGTCTCGCCCGCACGCGCCCCGATCTGTTCCAGGGCGACTTCGCGATCCTCGGCGAGCCGTCCAACGGCACGGTCGAGGGCGGCTGCAACGGCAACCTCCGCGCCCTCGTGCGCACGCACGGCGTGCGCGCGCACAGCGCCCGAGCCTGGGTGGGGGAGAATGCGATCCACGCGGCGGCGCCCATTCTCACCCGCCTCGCCGAGTACCGCCCGCGCACCGTGGCGGTCGAGGGACTGGAGTACCGCGAGGGGTTGAACGCGGTGCGCATCCACGGCGGGATCGCCGGCAATGTCATCCCCGACGAGTGCGTCGTCGAGGTCAACTACCGCTTCGCGCCGAGCAAGAGCGTCGCACAGGCAGAGGCGCACGTGCGCGAGGTGTGCGCCGGCTTCGACGTCGAGGTCGTCGACAGCGCCCCGGGCGCCCGGCCCGGGCTCGACGCCCCTCTCGCTCAGGAGTTCCTCGCCGCCGTCGGGGCCGACCCTCGCCCCAAGTACGGATGGACGGATGTCGCCCGCTTCTCGGCGCTCGGCGTGCCCGCCGTCAACTACGGTCCGGGCGACCCGAGCCTCGCCCATCACGACCAGGAGCGCGTCCCCCTTGGGCAGATCCACGACGTCGAGCGCGGACTGCGGGCATGGCTGAGCGTCTGATCGACCACCCGCGGGTTGTCGCTGCGCGCACCACCTGGCGGGGGCTCCCGCCGTTCGTGCGGATCGCCGTCATCTACCTGCTCGCGCGTGTCGTCACGACCCTTCTCATGGTCGCCGCCGCGGCCGCGTCGACGGCGTCGTCGCGCTTCGGTGCGCACGCGACGATCGGCGATCTCGCCGTGGGGTGGGATGCCGCGTGGTACTGGTTCACAGCCCTCAACGGCTACCCGGTGCACCTGCCGACGAACACCGCCGGCCTCGTGACCGAGAACTCGTGGGCGTTCATGCCGCTCTACGCCTACCTCGCACAGGGCCTCGGCACGGCGCTCGGCGGCTGGGGTGCGGGGGCCGTCGCGATCTCGCTGATCTCCGGCTACCTCGCCTCGATCGTGCTCTTCACGATCACGCGGATGCGCCTCGACGAGACCTCCTCGATGTGGGCGGTCGCCTTCTTCGCATCGGGGCCGCTCGCCGCTCTGTTCCAGGTCGGCTATGCCGAGTCTCTGTTCCTCCTCTGGCTGTTCCTCGCCCTCTGGGCGGTGCTGCGCCGACGATACGGATGGGTGTATCCGCTCATCATCCTCATGGCCGCAACCCGACCGGGAGTGCTGGCCTTCGCCCTGTTCCTCGGCCTGCATGGCATCGTGCGGCTGGTGCACCGCAGGACCGAGCCGCTGCGGGGACGTGACGTCGCCCACATCCTCTCCCTCGGAGCGCTGGGCGTGGTCGCCGGCTTCGCGTGGCAGTTCATCGCCGGGTGGGTCACGGGAAACCCGAACGCGTACCTTCTCACCGAGCTCTCCTGGCGCCGCAACTGGATCGCGGACGCGAGCCCGCACTTCGCGCCGTTCGACGGATTCGCCGTCGCCGTGCCGTTCTGGTCGACCCAATGGGGGTGGCCGGCCGCCGTCGGCTTCGTCGTGCTGGCCCTGGCTCTCGTCGGCATCGCGACGCTGTTGCTGTTCGAGCCGCACGTGCGGCGAATGGGGGTGGAGCTGCGGCTGTGGACGGCGAGCTACCTCCTCTACCTTCTGGCCGTGTTCTTCCCGCAGTCGAGCATCTTCCGCCTGCTCGTCCCCGTCGCCCCGCTCGCGGCGGGTGCGCTCGCGGTGGCGCGCGCGTGGTGGTGGCGCGTCGGTGTCCTCCTCGTCTGCATCGCGCTGCAGTGGCTCTGGATCTACAACGTCTACGGACTCGCGAACACGTTCTGGCGCATCCCCTGACCGTGTGGCATCCACAACCGCACGGCCCGCGGTGCGGGGCCCGGCGACCCGGAGCGATAGACTGGATCGTCAGCCACCAGGAAGGGGAGCACGATGGCAGCCATGAAGCCGAGAACCGGTGACGGTCCGATGGAGGCCGTGAAGGAGGGCCGGCTCATCATCGTCCGCGTGCCGCTCGAAGGCGGTGGACGCCTGGTCGTCTCCGTGAACGACGCCGAGGCCAAGGAGCTCTACGACGTCCTCGGTGGCGTCGTGAACGCCGCCTGAGACGACGCATCCGTCATCGAGAACGGTCGGTCTGTGCAGACCGGCCGTTCTCTGCGTCCGGGGTCAGTCCGCCGACGGAACGGTGGTCAGCTGCAGCAGTCCGTCGCCGACGATCGACACTGCGGCGATGACCGCGGGTGAGGCCTGGGTCTCCTGGATGAGCGAGCGGTAGGCGGTGGTGATCGCGTCGCGGCGCACCGGGTCGGAGACGGCGCCACCGGCGAGCACGCGCGCGACTAGGACGGTGCCGCCGGGACGCACGAGCCGCAACCCGTGCTCCACATAGTCGAGCACGTTCTCGGGGTCGGCGTCGATCAGCACGATGTCGTACGAGGCCTCGTTCATGCGCGGAAGCACATCGACCGCGCGACCCGTGATGAACCGTGAGCGCGCGGGGGCGATGCCCGCGTCCGCGAACGCGCGGCGGGCGGCCGCGAGGTGCTCGTGCTCGGTGTCGATGGTCGTGAGGATGGCGCGGGGCGCACCGTGCAGCAGCCAGAGCCCGGACACTCCGGCTCCGGTGCCGATCTCGACGATGTTCAGCGCGGCGGACGCGGCGGCAAGGAGGGCGATCTGCGCGCCGAGCGCGGGGTCGACCGGCTCCGCGCCCAGCTCCAACGCATGCGCACGCGCTTTGGCGATGGCCTCCGGCTCGATCGTCGATTCGGCGATGAACCGCGCGTCAGCGTTGTGATCCCTCATGCTCACTCCCTCTTCGTCAGCCTAGGGCTCGTCCTCAGCTTCCCCATGCAGGCGCGGCGCTAACCTGAATCCATGTTCCTGGGCCTGACCTTCGAGAAGCTGGTGCTCATCGGCGTTCTCGCGGCGGTCGTGCTCGGACCCGAGCGACTGCCCCGTGCGGCTGAGTGGCTCGCGAAGGCCACCAAGCGGGCTCGCGCCTACGCCCAGGGTGCCCGCGAGCGCATGC
>NZ_LMPK01000011.1:86026-93846 GCF_001423825.1 Microbacterium sp. Leaf351 | reverse complement strand
CCCCCGCCGCATCATTCGTGAGGCGCTGCTCGACGACGCCCCCGCGGCGCCGGCGGTGCGGGCCGCGGCCCCGGCCGCGATCGCGGTCGCCTCCCTCGACCTCGCCGACGGCGAGATCCCGCCCTACGACTCCGAGGCGACCTGAGTCGAGACCCCCACGCGCAGGGACCGTCCGGCGAGACCGCGCGGGCGCCGGGCGAGGGTGTCCGCGAGGCGAAGGATCTCCGCCGCCGCCGGGTCGGCCGGGGCGCTGAGGGTCACCGGTGACCCGGTGTCGCCGCCGGTACGCAGCGCGGGACTCAGCGGCACCGACGCGACGAGCGGCACCTCATCTCCGTCTCCCTGTGAGAGCGCGGATGCCGCGGCCTGCCCGCCGCCCGAGCCGAACAGGTCGAGCACGGTGCCGTCGGGAAGTCGCAGCGGGGCCATGTTCTCGATGACGCCGATGACCCGCTGCCCGGTCTGACGCGCGACCAGGCCGCTGCGCACGGCGACCTCTGCCGCCGCCGCCTGCGGGGTGGTCACGACCAGCACCTCGGCGTGGGGGAGCAGCTGCCCGAGCGAGATGGCGACGTCGCCGGTGCCCGGCGGCATGTCGATGAGCAGCACGTCGAGGTCGCCGAACCACACGTCGGTGAGGAACTGCTGCAGTGTGCGATGCAGCATGGGGCCGCGCCACGCGACCGGGCTGCGCTCCTCGCCCTCGCGCAAGAACATGCCGATCGAGATCGTCTTCACTCCGTGGGCCACGGGCGGCACGATGAGGTCGTCGATGCGGGTGGGGTGCGGCATCCGCCCCTCGGCGTCCACGAGTCCGAGGATGCCGGGGATCGAGAAGCCGTGCACGTCGGCGTCGACGAGGCCGACCGTGAGGCCCCGGGCGGCGAGGGCGACCGCGAGGTTCGCGGTGACCGTCGACTTGCCGACACCGCCTTTGCCGCTCGTGACCGCGATCACCCGGGTGAGCGAGTCCGCGGTGAACGGGATGCCCCGGGGGCGCCCCGCGCGCAGGCGCTCGGTGAGAGCTGCGCGCTGCGCCGGCGTCATGACGCCCAGCTCGACCCGCACCGGCCGGTCGGCCACCGCGGCGGCGGCCGCCGCCACCTCCCGTTCGATGCGATCCGACGCCGGGCAGCCCACGATCGTGAGCGACACGGCGACGACGATCTCGCCGTCGGCCGCGCGCACGTCGGCGATCATGTCGAGCTCCGACAGCGGACGCCGCAGCTCCGGGTCGACGACCGCCCCGACCGCGCTGCGCACCCGGCCGGTCAGATCCGCCGGGTCACTGCTGCTCACGGGCCGCCTTGCGCTCGGCCTGCTCGCGGCGTTCGGCGCGCTGACGCTTGCGCTCGCGCTCCTCGGTGGCCGCGGCATCCTCACCCGTCGCCCGCGCGTCGAGGTCTTCGAGCAGGGCGCGCAGCTCGTCGCGCAGCGAGTCGCGCGTGAGCACATCGCGGCTGAGGTCGGTGAGCGCCAGACGCAGTGCGACGATCTCGCGGGCGAGGTACTCGGTGTCGGCGAGGTTGCGCTCGGCGCGCTGACGGTCCTGCTCGATCTGCACCCGGTCCCGGTCGTCCTGACGGTTCTGGGCGAGAAGGATGAGGGGCGCCGCGTACGAGGCCTGCAGCGACAGGATCAGGGTCAGGAGGGTGAAGTTCGTGACCGCGGGGTCGAACTGCGCCTCGCGCGGCAGGAAGATGTTCCACGCCAGCCACAGCACGACCACGACCGACATCCCGATGAGAAAGCCCGACGTGCCCATCGCGCGGGCGAAGGACTTCGAGAACCGGCCGAACGTGTCGTTGGACGGACGCGACGAGCGCCCGAGCACGGAGTTGCGTCCGCGGGGCGCGTCGAACGCCCCGTCACCGCCGCGGCGCGCCATCACCGCGTCCTCGGGGTGGTCGTGGAGCCCGCGCTGTCGGCGGAGCGCCAGTCACGGGGGAGCAGGTAGTCGAGCACGTCGTCGATGCTCACCGCGCCGAGCAGCCTCCGGGCCGGGTCGACCACGGGCAGCGACACGAGGTTGTAGGTCGCCAGCAGGCGCGCGACCTCGCCCGCGGTCGCGGTGACCGGCAGCGGGTCGACGGTGTCGTCGATGATCGCACCCAGCCGCTCATGCGGCGGGTAGCGCAGCATCCGCTGGAAATGCACCGTGCCGAGAAGGCGCCCGGTCGGGGTCTCGTAGGGGGGAAGCGTGATGTAGACCGCGGCGGCGAGCGCGGGGTGCAGCTCGTGACGGCGGATGAGGGCGAGCGCCTCGGCGATGGTCGAGTCGGCCGAGAGCACGATGGGCTCCGACGTCATCAGACCGCCGGCCGTGTCGGGCCCGTACTGCAGCAGCGTGCGCACGTCCTCCGCCTCGTCGGGCTCCATGAGGTCGAGCAGCTCCTCGCGCTGGTCCTCGGGGAGCTGGGCGAGCACATCGGCCGCGTCGTCGGGCTCCATGGCGTCGAGGATGTCGGCGGCGCGCTCGTCGCCGAGGGCTTCGAGGATGTGCACCTGCTCGTCCTCGGGCATCTCCTCCAGGGCGTCGGCGAGACGGTCGTCGGGAAGCTCCTCCGCCACCTCGAGCAGGCGATCCTCGGGGAGGTCGAGGAGCGTGTTGGCGAGGTCGGCGGGCTTGAGGTCGGAGAAACTCGCCACGAGGTGCTCGGCGGTGTGCTCGTGGCCGGGCGTGCTGCTCTCGCGCACGTCGCTCCAGTCGGCGAACGCCGTCGGACCCTTCGCGAACGGCGACGCGCTGGTCTTCGGGCGGCGCAGGAACAGCTGGCCGATCTCCCACTCGCCGAGGCGCGTGCGCTCGATGGCGACATCCTCGACGACCGCGGTGCCGGACCCGTCGACGAAGTGCATGGTCTTCCCCAGCAGCTCGGCCATGACGCGCACCTCACCGGCGCGCGGCTGGAAGCGACGCACGTTGATGAGCCCGGTCGTGATGACCTGTCCGCTCGCGATCGAGGTCACCCGTCCGATCGAGACGAACACATGTCGGCGCCCGGGGATCTCGACCACCAGACCGATGACGGCGGGGGAGTCGTCGGCTCGGTACATGACGACCACGTCGCGCACCTTGCCCAGCCGGTCGCCGGCGGGATCGAAGACGCTGCAGCCGGCCAGCCGAGCCACGAAGACGCGCTGAGTGCTCACCCGACCAGCGTAGTCGCGCGCGAGGTGACGTCCTCGGCGGAACACAGGAACCCGCGTGGGATGATGGGGCCATGAGCATGATGTCGGGTCCGGCGCCGGAGGGCGAGGTCGTCGCCTCCTTCCCCGCCTACGAAGGGGCGCAGAAGGCGGTCTCGGCGCTCATCGCCGCCGACATCCCCGCACGCGACATCATGATCGTCGGACACGACGTGCGGTCGGTCGAGCGGGTCACCGGGCGGCTCGGCTGGGCCGCAGCCGCCCGCAGCGGTGCAGTGAACGGTCTGCTGCTCGGCATGCTGTTCTCGTTCATCTTCGTCTTCGGCACCGCCAACGTCCCGATCCAGACGTTCGTCGGGGTCATGATCGTCGGCATCGCGTTCGGCATGCTGCTGAGCCTGCTCATGTTCGCGGTGGTGCGCCGCCGCCGCGACTTCGCATCGGTCATGCAGATGGTCGCCGAGCGCTACGACGTGACCGTCGCCCCCACGAGCATCCACCGCGCCCGCGAGGTCGTGGGCCACCGGGCGCCGCATCCGCACCCACCCGTTGCGGAGCGCTCGCCGATCGACGACGAACCTCCCCGGTACGGCGAGCGGATCACGCCGCCCGCATCCCGTCCCGACGACGAGACGCCCGCGTCCTAGCCGCGGCCGCGCCCGTCAGGATGCCGCGACCCGCGCCATCCACGCCTCGACGTCGTCGGCCGAACGCGGCACGTCGGCCGACAGGTTGACCGGCCCCGACTCGGTCATCAGCACGTCGTCCTCGATGCGCACCCCGATGCCGCGCAGCTCTTCGGGCACGGTCAGATCGTCGATCTGGAAGTAGAGGCCGGGCTCGATCGTGAACACCATGCCCGGCTCCAGAATGCCGTCGTAGTAGAGCTCCCGCCGGGCCTGCGCGCAGTCGTGCACGTCGATGCCGAGGTGATGGCTCGTGCCGTGCACCATGTAGCGGCGGTGCTGGCCGCCCGCGTCGGCGTGCAGCGCTTCCTCGGCGGTGACGGGCAGCAGTCCCCATTCGGCGACGCGCTCGGCGATGACCCGCATCGCGGCCTCGTGGATGCTGCGGAACGTGACGCCCGGACGCGCCGCCGCGAACGCCGCATCCGCGGCCTCCCGCACCGTCTCGTACACGCGGCGCTGCACCGGGGAGAAGGTTCCGGACACCGGCAGAGTGCGGGTCACGTCGGCGGTGTAGAGACTGTCGACCTCGACGCCCGCGTCGACGAGGATGAGGTCGCCCGGCACGACGGCCCCGTCGTTGCGAGTCCAGTGGAGGTAGCAGGCGTGCGGGCCGGATGCGGCGATCGTGTCGTATCCGACGCCGTTGCCGTCGAGCCGGGACCGCTGGTGGAACGCCCCCTCGACCACGCGCTCGCCGCGGTCCGCAGCGACGGCGCGGGGGAGCGCGCGGATGATGTCGTCGAAGCCGCGGGCGGTCGCCTCGACCGCCAGACGCAGCTGGCCGATCTCGTACTCGTCCTTGATCAGGCGGAGTTCGGAGACGACCCGCGTGAGGTCGTCGTCCTCATCGAGCACCAGGTCGTCGTCCGAGGCGACGAAGTCCTCGATCCCCGCCGTCGCGATCTCGAGGTCGGCGGCGACGGCGACGAGCGAGGGCCGCGGCCCCACCCAGAACTCGCCGATCTGGGCATTGCCGTAGAACTCGGGCGTCGTGCGATCCGCGCGCTCGCGGAAGTAGACCGTGGCCGTGTGCCCGCCGTCGACGGGGTCGAGCACGAGAACGGCGCCGGGCTCGGTGTCAGCACCCCACCCGGTCAGGTGGGAGAACGCAGAGTGCGCGCGGAACGGGTAGTCGGTGTCGTTGCTGCGCACCTGGAAGTCACCGGCGGGAAGCACCAGCCGGCGCCCGGGGAACGATGCCGAGACTGCGGCACGCCGCGCAGCCGCGTAGGGCGCCTGAGGTCGCGCCGGAGGCAGCGACTCGGGGCGCTCGGCCCAGCCGGAGCCGATGGAGGAGAGGAAACCCCGGGGGAAGGGCTGCTTGCGGTTGGTGGTCGCGGGAGCCGCGGCATCCGTCGTCGTCTGGTCGTCGCTCGAAGCCATGCCTCCAGTCTCGCACCGCAGCACGGCACTGTCAGCCGGAGGTGCGCTCGAGCTGCACGATCAGAGGCCGGTGGTCGCTGCCGGACCCGTCGAGCGCCGTCAGCACCACCGACCCGGTCGCCCGCCACGCCGACGTCGCCATGACGTGGTCGATCGGTGCGCCGAGCAGCGCCGGCACCGACGTCGGCCAGGTGCCGACGGCGCCGTTGCCGGTGACGGATGCCGCGTCGTGGCATCGTCCGAGGGTGCCGCCGTCGGTGCCGAGTCGAGCCATGTGCTCGACGGTCGCGTTGAAGTCGCCCGCCATGATGACGTTCGCGCTCGCGCACTGATCGGCCAGCCACTGCAGATCGTGGCGCCAGTCCGCCATCGCGCTCTGCCGCGGCGCGACAGCGTGGGCGGCGACGATGATCGGGCCGTCGCCCGACACGGGCATCGCCACCGCACTCGGCACGGTGGACGTGTTGCTCGTGCCGTTCTGCGACGACGCGATCACGGAGTACTCGCCGAGCGAGGGACTGATGAGAAGCGTCGTGGAGTCGGCGGCCCAGCCGTCCACGCCGTACTCGGTGTGGAACGCCCACATCGGATGGCCGAGCTCGCGCATCTGCACGGCGACCTTCTCACCCACCTCGATCGTCGTCTCGGGGAGCGTGACGATGTCGGCCGACATCGCGACGGCGGTGCGGGCGATGTCGTCGGGCGGGGTGGCCTCGCCGGCGGTGTTCCACGTCATGACGCGCACACTGTTCGCGTCCTTCTCGGGCAGGGTCGTCGAACCCATCCCGCGGGACGTGAGCGTCACCCCGCCGATCGCCGCGCCGGCGAGCAGCACGAGCGTCATCGCGAACGCGAAAGCCCGCACCCGACGCACGACTGCGAGCAGGAGGAACAGCACGGCGATGCCGGCCAGAGCGAGCACGACGGGCGCTCGGAACGAGATGATCTGCGCCACCGGGAACAGCCCGTCGATGCGGAAGAATCCCGGCCAGGTGAGGGCTGCGACCGCGATCGCGGTCACGAGAGTCACGAGGATCCCCGTCAGGCGCAGCATCCTTCCACCGTAGGTCGGCAGTCTGGGAGAAGCCGGGAGGGAGCCTCTGCGGTGTGTCAGCCGGTACGCTCGCAGACATGGCGGCGCACGGCGGATTCGAGGGTCCGAGCGACCTCCACCTCCACTCGGTGCACTCCGACGGCACCCAGTCGCCGCAGGACGTCGTGCGCGCCGCGCACCGGCACGGCCTGCGCACGATCGCCCTCACCGACCACGACACGACCTCCGGGTGGGTCGAGGCTGCGGAGGCGACCACCGCCCTCGGTATGACCTTCCTCCCGGGCATGGAGCTCTCCGCCCGGCACGAGTGGCGCAGCATCCATCTGCTCGCCTACCTCATCGATCCCGACGACGCCGATCTGCGGGCCGAGACCGAGCGCATCCGCCTCGACCGCCTCAGCCGGGCCGAGCGCATCGTCGCCGCCATCGGCCGCGACTACCCCCTGACGTGGGAGGACGTCGTCGCCCAGACCACCGACGGGGCGACCGTCGGGCGTCCCCACATCGCCGACGCGCTCGTCGCCCGCGGCGTCGTCGCCGACCGCTCGCAGGCGTTCGAGGGCATTCTGCACCCGCGCGAGGGGTACTACCTGCCCCACGACGCGCCCGATCCGTTCACCGCTGTCGACCTCGTGGTGGGCGCGGGCGGGGTGCCGATCATCGCGCATCCCGTGCCCTCCGGTCGCGGGCGCATGATCCCGGTGCCCGCGATCGAGCAGCTGATCGCCCGCGGGCTCGCGGGATTCGAGATCGACCACCGCGAGAACACGGCCGCGGGCAAGGCCGTGCTGCGAGAGATCGCCGCCCGACACGACCTCATCGTGACGGGATCGAGCGACTACCACGGTGCGGGAAAGCCGAACGTGCCGGGCGAGAACACCACGAGCGACGAGATGGTCGCCCGCATCATCGAGCGCGGTACCGGCACGGTGCCCGTCTACGCCTGAGCGCCGCCGGACACCGCGTCAGCCGTCGTCAGGCCTGCGCGGCCGTCTCTCCGCCCGCCGCAGACGCCCCGCCGCCACCGCGGCGACGACGACGACGCCGACGCGCGGGGGCGTCGCCGTCCGCTGCCGGCGCAGCCGCGGCATCCGTCGACGCAGCGTCGCCCGCCGCGGGACGGTCGGTGCGACGACGCGTGCGCGTGCGCTCCTCGCGCGGCGCCCAGCTCGTCGCCTCGCGGGGCTCACGCGGCTCGCGGCGCGGCGCCGTGACGATGCGTCCCTTCGTGCCGGCCGGGATCGACAGGTCGGAGTAGAGGTGCGGGCTCGACGAATAGGTCTCGACCGGGTCGGGCTGGCCGAACTCGAGGGCCCGGTTGATCAGGGCCCACTTGTGCAGGTCCTCCCAGTCGACGAAGGTGACCGCGATGCCGGTGCGACCGGCACGGCCGGTGCGTCCCGCGCGGTGCAGGTAGGTCTTCTCGTCGTCGGGGATCGTGTGGTTGATGACGTGGGTGACGTCATCGACGTCGATGCCGCGGGCCGCGACATCCGTGGCGATGAGCACGTCCTTCTTGCCCGCCTTGAACGCCGCCATCGAGC
>NZ_LMPK01000011.1:82174-86017 GCF_001423825.1 Microbacterium sp. Leaf351 | reverse complement strand
CTCGTCGACGAGTCGCTGCGCGGCGCGCTTCGTGCGGGTGAAGATGACGGTCTTGCCGCGACCCTCCGCCTGGAGGATGCGGGCGATCACCTCGTCCTTGTCGAGCGAGTGCGCGCGGTAGACCAGGTGACGGATGTTCGCCTGCGTGAGACCCTCGTCGGGGTCGTTGGCTCGGATGTGGATCGGGTTCGACATGAACCGACGCGCCAGCGCGACGATCGGCCCGGGCATCGTCGCCGAGAAGAGCTGGGTGTGACGCACCGCGGGCACCTTCTGGAAGATCTTCTCGATGTCGGGCAGGAAGCCGAGGTCGAGCATCTTGTCGGCCTCGTCGAGCACGACCTCGGTCGCGTTCGACAGGTCGAGCAGGCGCTGGCCGGCGAGATCGATGAGGCGGCCGGGCGTGCCGACGACGATCTGCGCACCCGCCTGCAACTGCTCGATCTGCCCTTCGTATGCCTTGCCGCCGTAGATCGCCACGACGCTCGTGGCGCGGCCCTGGGTCAGCAGGTCCATGTCCTCATAGACCTGCACCGCGAGCTCACGGGTCGGCACGACGATGAGCGCCTTCACGCCGGGCTCGGGGTGGGCGCCGAGGCGCTGCACCACGGGGATGCCGAAGCCGAAGGTCTTGCCGGTGCCGGTCTTGGCCTGGCCGATGATGTCCTGGCCGGGGAGCGAGAGCGGGATCGTCTGCTCCTGGATGGGGAAGGCATCCACGATGCCCTTGTGCGCGAGTGCGTCGAGGATGTCCTGGTCGACGCCGAGATCGGCGAACGTCGTCACGATATGAACCTGTCTGATGAGGGCGGCGTCTGCGCCGCGAGATCGTCCACGCCCTCATTCAGCCGCAGGCGCGGGGCCCCGATCCCTGCCGGGGCACTCCCTCCAGGGTACCCGGTCACCGCCCGCGCACCTGCCGACGCGCGGCATCCGGAGCCGTACGCCGCCCGACATGACCGTGCCCTCCGCCGCACGAGGCGGGGAGGGCACGGCTCCGGGGGGAGGAGCGACGAGGCTCAGCGACCGACCGAGGGACCGGGCGCGGGCTTCGAGAAGATCACCACGACGATGACGGCGATGCCCACGACGACGTGCGGGAGCCACACGTTCGGCGGGTACGACGAGAAGCCGAAGATGAACGGGGACAGGGCGAGGAACAGGCTCGCCACGACGTCGAACACGAGGTGGACCGGCATCGGGATGAGCTTGAACGGGCCCCACTCGTACCGGGTGAACAGGCTGTAGACGATGAGGCCTGCTCCGAGGATGAGGGGGATGACGACCGCAGCGCCTCCGACCGACGAGAAGCCGAAGATCAGCGGTGCGAACAGCAGGGCGAGGCCGACGATGTAGTCGAGCGCTCCGTGGACTTTCGTGGGAATGAACCTCATGTCACTCATTCGGCGCACGGCCCCGAACGGATGGGATCGCGTGCGGAAGCGGCATCCGCCTACGCTGGTGTGCGTGTGGGACTGGTTCCGTCGTCGTCGACCCGTGGGGCGCGTGCTACGTCTGCGCACCCGAGGCGAGGCGTCGGGGGCGACCCGCGTCGACTTCGCCGAGCTCGCCCCGCCCGTCGACACGTTCCTCGGCCAGGCGGCCTATCTGCAGCTCGGCTACTTCGAGACGCTGAGCGCCCTCATCGCGCCCACGCCGTCGCTCGCCCAGAAGGAGGCGCTCTCCCGCGCATCCGGGGCGGCCCTCACCAAGCACCAGCAGCTGGTGGCGGTCATCCGCGAGCGCGGCGACGACCCGCTGACGCTGATGTTGCCCTTCCGCGAGCAGCTCGACGCGTTCCGTCGTCGCACCCAGGGGGAACGCTCGCTCGAGACCATGCTCACCGTGCACCTGACGGCGGGCATCCTCGACGACTTCTACCGCTCGCTCGCCGCGAGCTACGGCGAGACCGGGCGCCGGGTGGCGCGCATCCTCGAGGCCGACACCGACCGCAAGGCGATCGCCGACATCATCCACGACGCGATCTCCGCGGACGAGGAGTGGCGGTCGCTGCTCGCGATGTGGGGGCGGCGTCTCGTCGGCGACACCCTGCTCGTCGCCCGTGCGGCCCTCAGCCGTTCGCCGGAGACGGCCGAGGAGGACGCCACCGTGGAGCCGGTCTTCACCGCACTCATGGGCGCTCACGCGGCCCGGATGAGTGCGATGGGCCTCGAGTCCTGAGAGATCGGATGCCCCGCCTCGCCGTGGCGGGGAAGCGGGACGTCAGCCGATCTTGAGGCGGGACTTCTCGCGCGCGTCGTGCGTGGCGCGCACGCGCGAGAGCACGACACCGACGGGCACGGTCACCACGACCGCGGCGAGGATCGACAGGACCCACAGCAGCGGGTTGTCGGTGGTCAACCCCGCCCAGGTGAGAGCCAGCCACACCGCACCGCCGGCGACCGCCCCGACGGCCGGAAGCAGCGCGACACCGCGCGAGTCGCGGCCCGGGAGCGCATAGTGCAGCACCAGCCCGATGCCGATGCCGAAGAGGAACGCGAGGACGATGTCCATCGTGCTCAGGCCACGAAGCCCACGCGACGCGACTCCTCGGTGCCGAGCTCGATGTAGGCGAGTCCGGCCGTCGGCACGATGAGCGTGTTGCCCTTGGCGTCGACGAGCGAGATGTGGGTCGCGTTGTCGTCGAGCGCGGCGGCGATCTGGGCCTTGACCGAGTCGACCGACTCGTTGGTCTCGAAGTTGAGCTCGCGCCCCGTGTTCGCGATGCCGATGCGGATCTCCACGTCCCGGTCCTCCCTGTCGTCCCCGTCGATCGCGAGGGCGATCGGTGGCCGGGGCGCGCCCGCCGCGGGCGCATGATCGAGCGTAGCCTGCGCCCCGCGGCGCACCGGCCGCGCACGTCACGCTGTCGGCGAACGATGTCGGGCGGCGTCGGTAGCGTGGTCGGGTGACGTCCGACACCGCACCCCCCGCCGACGCGGCTGTGCGGGCGCTGGTGCGCTCGGCGCCCGCGGCGCTCACGGGCGTCGTGACGGGCGCTCCCGGCTCCGGCAAGACGACGCTGCTCGTCGAGCGTGCCGCCGCGCTCGTCGCGGCCGGGTCGGACCCCGACGCGGTGCTCGCCCTCACGCCCACGCGTCAGACGGCGACGGCGCTGCGCGACCGCTTGTCCCTTGCACTCGGGCGCGCGACGTCAGGCCCGCCGGCGCGTTCGCTCACCTCGTTCGCGTTCCAGCTCGTCCGCGCGCATGCCGTGCACACCGGCGACGAGCCGCCCCTGCTGCTCACGGCGTCCGACGACGACCAGATCCTCGCCGACCTCCTCGCCGGCGACGCCGAGGACGAGGCATCCGGTCGCTCGCGCTGGCCGGACGCGCTCGGAGCCGCCACCCGTGCAACCCGCGGCTTCCGCGGTGAGCTGCGTGCCTTCATCGCCGACGCGCGCACGCTCGCGCTGACCCCCGCCCGCATCGCCGCGCTCGCCGACGCCGAGGCCGAGACCGTATGGACGGCGCTCGCATCGTTCCTCGCCGAGTACGAAGGCGTGCTGGGCGACATGCGCGCCTCGACGCGTGACGCGGCGGGCCTCACGCTCGAGGCCGTCGAGCTGGTGCGCGCTCTTCCCGTCGACCACCCCGTGTTCGCTGCGGTGCGGCGGCTCGACGCCGTGATCGTCGACGACGCCCAGGAGCTGACATCCGGCGGCGTCGACCTCCTCGCCGCGCTGCGGGACCGTGGCGTCGGCGTCGTCGCCTTCGGTGACCCCGACCTCGCCTCGGGCGCATATCGCGGGGCGAGGCCAGAGAACCTCGCCGCGCTGGGCGCGCGTCTCGGATCTCTCGGCGCGCTCACCGAGCCGCACCGAGCGCAGGGCGACCTGAT
>NZ_LMPK01000011.1:82005-82138 GCF_001423825.1 Microbacterium sp. Leaf351 | reverse complement strand
CCCGCCGGGGAATGGGTCGGCGACGGCGGCCTGCGCGCGGTGGTGGCGACATCCGTCGACGACGAGCTCGACGAGATCGCGCGCACCCTGCGCGAACGCCGACTGCGTGACGGAGTGCCGTGGGGCGAGCTCG
>NZ_LMPK01000011.1:79708-81969 GCF_001423825.1 Microbacterium sp. Leaf351 | reverse complement strand
GCCCACGCGCGGTCAGGGCCAGGGGGTTCCGCTCGGGCAGGTGCCCGCCGTGCGCGACCTGCTGACGGTGGTGCTGGCGGCCGGCGACGCGGTGGTGGCGCCCGCGGCCGCGGCCGACGTCCTCGTGGCGGCGGGGCTCGATCCGCTCGATGTGCGACGGGTGCGCACGGCGCTTCGCCATGCCCACCTCGGCGACGGCGGCGGGCGCACCGGTGCGGAACTGCTCGCCGCGGCGCTCGACGACCCGATGCACGCCGCGGCGATCGACAGCCGCGAGGGGCGGGCGGTCGTGCGCACCGCCGAGGCCCTCTCGCGCATGCGTGCGCAGCTCGCCGACGGTGCAACCGCGCACGATCTGCTCTGGACCGCGTGGGAAGCGA
The DNA here is from genome assembly GCF_001423825.1 of Microbacterium sp. Leaf351. Lineage (NCBI taxonomy): Bacteria > Bacillati > Actinomycetota > Actinomycetes > Micrococcales > Microbacteriaceae > Microbacterium > Microbacterium sp. Leaf351. The sequence continues at coordinate 81,589 of NZ_LMPK01000011.1, read as the reverse complement.
GCGGCCGTCAGGCGGTGTGGCTGGCCGCGACGAGCGGCCATGGCCCGGTCGCCGATCAGGCCCACCGAGATCTCGATGCGGTCGTCGCCCTGTTCCAGGCCGCCAAGCGCGACGCCGAGCGCGATGAGGATGCCGCCTCGCACCCGCTGCGGTTCGTGCACGCGGTGCTCGCCACCGATGTCGCCCCCGACCTGCTCGGCCGCGACCCCGATGCCGACGTGGTCGCGGTGCTGAGCCCGGCAGCCGCGCTCGGACGCGAGTTCGACACCGTCGTCATCGCGGGCGTACAAGAGGGCGTGTGGCCCAACACCCGACTGCGCGGCACACTGCTCGGCACGTGGCGCCTCCACGACGCCGCGGCCGGCGTCACGGCCGCTGCGGGTGTGCTCGACCGGCGGCGTGCCGTGCTCCATGATGAGCTTCGCCTGTTCGTGCGGGCCCTCTCCCGCGCCCGCACGCGGGTCGTCGTGACCGCGACGTCCGACGACGATCATCGCCCCAGCGGGCTGTTCTCCCTGCTCCCCGACGCGGAGGCGGCGCGGGCGCTGCCGGCCCTCACGCTGCGCGGGGTCGTCGCCCAGCTGCGGCGGGCTGTCACCGCCGATGTCCCCGACAGGTCGGCGGCGGCGCAGCTCGCCGCGCTCGCGTCCGCCGGTGTCGCCGGGGCCCGCCCCGACGACTGGTACGGCGTGGGGGCCGCGACATCCGATGCCCCGCTGCACTCGCTGGCGCACGGTGACATCCGCGTCTCGCCTTCCCGACTCGCGGCGCTCGAGCAGTGCGAGCTCGACTGGGTCGTGCGCGAGCTCGGCGCCGACGCGGGAAGCACCGTCGCCGGGCTCGGCACGCTCATCCACGCGGCGCTCGAGGCGGCGCCGGACGCCGACGCCGTCGCGTTGTGGGAGGTCGTGGACGCCCGGTGGAACGAGCTCGGCTTCGAATCCGAGTGGCTCGAGCGTGCCGGGCGCGAGCGTGCCCGCGACCTCGTCGATCGTCTGGCGCAGTACCTCCGCGACTTCGCGGCGGGCGGCGGTGAGCTGCTCGCGAGCGAGACGCCGTTCGAGGTGGAGATCCCGCTGCCACCCCACGACGGCGAGGGACGTGCGCTGTTGCGCGGCGTCGTCGACCGCGTCGAGCGGCGGGCCGACGGCACCGTCGTGATCGTCGATCTGAAGACGGGTCGGGCCGAGCCGCGCACCGACAAGGCCGTGGTCGAGAACCCGCAGCTGCTCGCCTACCAGCTCGCCCACGACGCCGGGGCGATCGCGCCGTCGGCGGGCCTGCCCGCGGGCGGCGCCGAACTGCTGGTGCTGCACACCGGCACGGCGAAGCCCTACCTCGAACCGCGGCAGGCGCCGCTCGACGACGAAGCCCGCGAGCGGTTCATCGCCCGGCTGCAGCACGCGATCGCCGTGATGGCGGGCACGCGGTTCGCGGCGCCCTACGAGCAGCACTGCCGAGACGAGCACGCCCACGGTGTGTGCCGCATCCATGTGGTCGGAGCGGTGAGCGCGCCGTGACCGTCTCCGCTGCCGCGGTCGCCGCGGCCCTCGGCCAGTTCCCCCCGACCGACGAGCAGGCCCGCGTCATCGAGGCTGCGCTGGGCCCGGCGCTGGTGGTCGCCGGCGCCGGAAGCGGGAAGACCGAGACGATGGCGGGGCGTGTCGTCTGGCTCGTCGCCAACCGGCTGGTCGCCCGTCACGAGGTGCTCGGCCTCACCTTCACGCGAAAGGCCGCCGGCGAGCTCGCCGAGCGCATCGAACGACGCCTCGCGCGCCTCGCCGAGTTCGAGGCGGCGGGCCTGGTCGACCGCCTCGACGAGCTGCACGCGGTCGGCGCTCTCGATGCCTTCGGCGAGCTCGAGCGCGCCGGAGCCCCCGC
>NZ_LMPK01000011.1:74758-79648 GCF_001423825.1 Microbacterium sp. Leaf351 | reverse complement strand
CCTCCTCGATCGCCCCACCGTCGCGACCTACAACAGCTTCGCCGACGCCCTGGTGCGCGATAACGCGGTGCTGATCGGGCGCGACCCCGATGCGCAGGTGCTGTCGGAGTCGGCATCCTGGCTTCTCATGCGGCGGGTCGCGCTCGACAGCGACGATTCTCGGCTGGAGAGCCGCAGCGAATCGCTCGGCACGATCGTGTCGGCGGCCTTGGGGCTCGCGGGCGCCGCCGTCGACAACCTCGCCGACCTCGGCGACGTGGCCGCGTTCCCGTCGCGGTTCCGCGGCATCCTCGAACGGCCCTCCGAGACGGCACGGGTGAGCGTCTACGCGGACTTCCCCCGGTTCGTCGAGAAGGTCGACGGCCTCGAGGTGCTGGCGGGTCTCGCGGCCGGCTACGCGTCGGCGAAGGAACGTCGCGGAGTCATCGACTTCGCCGACCAGGTGGCCGGTGCGCTGCAGATCGTCGAGCGCCACCGGGATGTCGCTGAGGGCCTGCGCTCACGGTTCCGGGTGGTTCTGCTCGATGAGTACCAGGACACCTCGGTCGTCCAAGCGCGGTTGCTCGCGGCACTGTTCGCCGACACCGCCGTGATGGCGGTCGGCGACCCGCACCAGGCGATCTACGGCTGGCGGGGTGCCAGTGCGGGCAACCTCGACGACTTCCCGCGCGCCTTCGTGACTCGTGGCGCATGCGAACGCTTCTCCCTGCTGACCAGCTGGCGCAACAGCGCGGATGTGCTCGAGATCGCCTCGGCGCTGCTCGCACCGCTCGCCGGCGGGGCGGATGTCGCGGCCCTCCGCCCACGGCCGGGTGCGGCAAGGGGAGAGGTCGACCTCGAGATGGCCTCGACACTCGACGACGAGGCGGAACGGGTCGCGGAGTGGTTCGTGCGGGTCCGTGCCGAGCGCCGCCGCGTGGGCCTCTCGACGACCGGCGCGGTGCTGTTCCGGTCGAAGCGGCGCATGAGCGTGTTCGCCGAGGCCCTCGCGCGTCACCGCGTGCCGCATCGCGTGCTCGGACTCGGTGGGCTTCTCGACACCCCCGAGGTGGTCGACATCGTGGCGGCGCTGCGGGTCATCGCCGATCCGCTCGCCGGATCGGAGCTCATCCGTCTGCTGGTCGGGCCGCGGTGGGCGATCGGCGTCGCCGATCTGCGCGAGCTGCGGGCGCTCGGCGCCCGGCTCGCGCGACACGACGCGGCGCTCCAGCCCCTGGCCCCCGACGTCGTCGCGACCTTGCGCGCATCCGCGGCCGACGATCACGGCTCGCTCAGCGACGCGCTCGAGTTCTTCCCCCGCGTGCGCGACGACCACGGCTGGCTCGCCGGCTTCACCCCGGCCGCGCGCACCCGACTGCGCGAGGCGGCCGGCGTGATCGCGGCCTGGCGCCGAGCCGCGGGACTTCCCGTGCTCGATCTCGTGCGACTGATCGAGAGCGAGCTGCGCCTCGACCTCGAGCTCGCCGCGAACGAGGCCCGCGGGCCTCAGCGCACCGCCCACGAGCAGGTGCGGGCTTTCACGGCCGAGATCGCGGGCTTCCTGTCCTCCGACGATGCGCGGTCGCTGCCCAGCCTGCTCGCGTGGCTCGACCACGCGGCATCCGTCGACGAGCTCGCCCCCCGACCGGAACCGACGGAGCCCGACGTCGTGCAGCTGCTGACGATCCACGGGTCGAAGGGTCTCGAGTGGGACGCGGTCGCGGTCGTGCGGATGGTCGAGGACGAGCTTCCCGCCGCGAGCCGCGACGCCAAGGGATGGCTGACGTTCGGTGCGCTGCCTTTCGAGTTCCGCGGGGATGCCCCGTGGCTCCCGCGCCTCGCGTGGTCTGCGGCCGAGGCTCCCACCCAGCAGGCCCTGCGCGATGCGGTCGAGGCGTTCGGCGAGCAGAACCGCGACCGGCAGGTCGCCGAGGAACGCCGACTGGCGTATGTCGCCGTGACCCGCGCGCGCGACCACCTGCTTCTCACCGGCTCATCCTGGGCGGGAACGGTGCAGCCACGGGCGGCGAGCCGGTTCCTGCGGGAGGCCGCGTCCGCGCTCGGGCGCGGCGCGGTGGACGTCGATCCGGGCGAGCGCCCCGATGACGTGGTGCGTACGGTGAGCTGGCCGCTCGATGCGCTGGGCAGTCGGAGGGCGAGGGTCGAGCGTGCGGCGGAGCTCGTGCGGGCGGCGGACGCCGTCATCCTCGATCCGGACCTGTCGCTTCTTCTCGTCGAACGGGACGAGCAGCGGCGCGGGGGCGATCGTTCGGCACCGACCCGCATTCCCGCCTCGGCCTACAAGGACTTCACGACCGACTATTCGGCGGCCGTCGCCGCGCGGTCCCGTCCGCTCCCCGAGCGGCCGTACCGTGAGACGCGGATCGGCACGAGCTTCCACTCGTGGGTGGAGCGCCGTGCCGGACTCGCCGGCAGGGCGGGGCTCGACGACGAACTCTGGGATGGGGACGAACCGGGCGGCGTCGCTGAGCCTGCCGCCCTCGCGCCGCTCATCGACGCCTTCCTCGCGTCGGAGTGGGCGCCTCTGCAACCGATCGAGGTGGAGACCGAGATCGACTTCCGACTCGACGATCTCGACGGGCGCCCTCACGTCATCGTATGCAAGCTCGATGCCGTCTACCGGCGCGGCGACCGGATCGAGATCGTCGACTGGAAGACGGGCGCGCCGCCGCGGACGGCGTCGGAACGCGCCGAGCGGATGGTGCAGCTCGACCTCTACCGTCGCGCCTACCACTCCCGGCACGGGGTGCCGCTCGACCAGATCGACGTCGCGCTGTTCTACGTCGCGCACGGCCTGGTGCTGCGAGGCTGACCTGCGCCAGGACGCGCGGGGGTCAGTCCCCGCCGACAGCCCAGCGGCGCAAGGCGGCGCGGGATGCCCGCTCGGCCTCGTCGGCATCTGCCACCGGGTCGAGATCGAGGTCGAGTGTCGGAGGAGCCGGATCGTGGGGGATCGTGCGGGAACCTGCTCCCCATGAAGCGGCTTCGATCGGTTGGGTCGCCTGCGGATCGTCGTCGACGTCCCCGGCGGGGTCGGCGTCGCCGTCGACGACTGCGAGGTCGTCACGTGTCTCGCCCGTCTCGATGTCGCCGAAGGCCGAGAGGTCGGCGCGGTCGAAGGCGTCGGTCTGCAGCGAAGTGTCCCCGCGCGGCGTGGCGGCCGCGGGAACACGGTCGAGCACGTCCATCGCCGCCTGCACATCGCTGTGACGTACCGGAGTGAGGTCTTCACCTCGCGTGCTCTCGTCGAGCGAGGCCAGCAGGCTCGCCGCGTCGGCGACGACGTCGTGATCGTCGCTCTCGAGTCCGTGCACGAGCCACTTCGCGAACTCGAGCTCGGCGTAGAGGCGGGAGCGCTCGGTGAGATGGGCATCGCCGGCGCGCACGGATGCCGCGGCATACGCCTCGCGCACGGTCGCCGCGGCCACCGGGGCCGCCGCGAGCCAGTGCAGGTCGGCGGCGGCGTCGCCGACGGACAGCCCGTGCCAGTCGATGAGGCCGGATACGCGGAGGTCGTCGTCGCCCGTGAACACGAATGCGCCCGCGTCGACGCCGCCGAGCACGACGACGGTCTCGAACTCCCAGAGCGAATCGGCGTCGATCGCGGTCATCCAGCGCGCCCGGAGGGTGCGCGGCAGGTGCCCGCTCGCGGCGGCGCGATCGATGAGACGACGGGTCTCGTCGCGCACCTGATCGCTCGTGCGCACCGGCAGGCCCTCGGAACGCACGACGGCGACAGGGAGCGCGTGCACGGCAGCGAGCGCGGCGCCCAGCGCCGTCGCCACGCCGCGACCGTCCGGGATCTGCGCGGCGTCGACGTGCCAGCCGTCGATCAGGTCGGTGACCAGCGCGGGGGAGCCGTCGACGACGGTCTGACCGAGGGCGACGGGAGCGGCGAACGGGAGCACCGCGCGCACGCCATCGGTCAGTGCGGCGAGGGCGCGTGCCTCGGCGCGCAGCTGCTCGGCGGCGTCTACGGTGGCGGCGACCCGCACGGCGAGGCGTCGGCCGTCGTCGAGTACGACGACGGCCGAGTCGAATCGTCCGGCCGCGCCATCGGTGAGCGCGCCGGCGGCGACGATGCGGGCACCCGGAACGGCGGCGGTGACGCTCGCGGCTAGAGTGAACGGGGTGCGCGCCATGCCCTCAGGGTAGGTTGCGAGGTCCCCCCTCGCCCGGCGCCACGCCCTGGGAGGAGCGATCGATGTCGGCACGTAACGCGCCCGAGGACGGCGCGACGGCGGGCTTCGATCGGGCCGGCGATGAGCGCTCCGACGCCGCCCTGGTCGACGCGCTCCGCGCCGACCCGGCGACCCGCGTGCTGGTCGTGCGCGGCGACCGGGTGTCGCTCACACCCGACGGTGCGCTGGAGCTCGTCCCGCCCGCGGCGGTCACCGGTCATCGCGTCGTGTGGGCGCTCCTCGGGCGCCTCGACGGCGTCGCGGTGCTGCTCGCCGCGTTGGCCGCGCAGCCGGCGGAGGAGACCACCGGCTCGCCGCTGCGCGCCGTCGCCGCGGCGTTGGTCCCTGCCGAGGCGGAGCTCGCGGTTACCGGCGTCGCGCTCGGACGATGGCTGCTGGATGCCCCGTACTGCCCCGCCTGCGGTGAGCTCACCGATCTGGTCGCCTCCGGCTGGGCGCGGCACTGCCCCCGCTGCGGGCGCGAGCACTTCCCGCGCACCGACCCCGCGGTGATCGCGGCGGTGCGGCATCCGACCGATCCCGATCTGCTGCTCCTCGGCGCCAACGCCGCGTGGGAGCAGCGGCGCTACTCATGCTTCGCCGGTTTCGTGGAGGCGGGCGAGTCGCTCGAGCAGACCCTCGTGCGCGAAATCCGCGAAGAGGCGGGCATCACCGTCGGCGACGTCGAATATCGCGGCTCGCAGGCGTG
>NZ_LMPK01000011.1:72260-74733 GCF_001423825.1 Microbacterium sp. Leaf351 | reverse complement strand
GACGGCGAAGAGATCGTCGAGGTGCGCTGGTTCCACCGCGATGAGATCGGTCGGGCACTCGCCGGCGAATCCGATCTGCTGCTGCCCGGTCCGTCCTCGATCGCCTACCGTCTCATCACGGCCTGGCACGCGGAGCGGCCGTGACCGGCTCCGGAGTGCTCTCCGGGCTCGATGACCGCCAGCTGGAGGCCGCACGCGCGCTCCGCGGCCCCGTGTGCGTGCTGGCCGGTGCCGGCACCGGCAAGACGAGGGTGATCACCCGCCGTATCGCGCACGGCGTCGAGACAGGCGCCTACTCGCCGCAGCGGGTGATGGCGGTGACCTTCACGGCGAAGGCCGCGGGGGAGATGCGCGGGCGCCTGCGAGCTCTCGGGGTCGAAGGGGTGTCGGCGCGGACGTTCCACGCGGCAGCTCTCGCGCAGCTGAACTTCTTCTGGCCTCAGGTGGCGGGGGACACCGTACCCGCGATCGTCGACAGCAAGGTGCGGGCGCTCGCCCACGCCGCCGACGGCATCGGCATGGACCCGTCGGCGGCGACGCTGCGCGACGTCGCGTCGGAGATCGAATGGCGCAAGGTCACCATGCGTTCGGTGGAGGCGTACGTCGATGCCCGGCCCCGGGGGATCGGCTCGTTGGATGTCGCGGCTGTCGCGGCACTCATGCGGGCCTACGAGAAGCTCAAGGATGAGCGTCGTCAGATGGACTTCGAGGATGTGCTCCTCGCGTGCGCCGGCATGATCGAGGCGGAGCCGCGTGTCGCTCAGGCCGTGCGGGAGCAGTACCGGCACTTCACCGTCGACGAGTACCAGGATGTCTCGCCACTGCAGCAGCATCTGCTGGACCTCTGGGTGGGTCAGCGCCACGACGTGTGCGTCGTGGGTGACGCGAGCCAGACGGTGTATTCGTTCGCGGGCGCCGATGCCCGGTTCCTGCTGGAGTTCGAGCGGCGGTACGAGAACGCCCGCGTCGTGCGCCTCGAGACGAACTACCGCAGCGTGCCCGAGGTGCTGCGCACCGCCAACGCCCTCATGCGCGGACGTCCGGGCGCCCTTGAGCTGCACCCGCCCGCGGGGAGGGCGGATGCCTCGCCGCCGACGTCGCTCACGGCGTACCCCGATGAGCGAGCCGAGGCGCAGGGCGTGGCCGCGTCGGTCGCGGCGCAGCTGGCGTCGGGGACGGCGCCTCGCGAGGTCGCGGTGCTGTACCGGTCGCACGCGCAGTCGGCGGAGCTCGTGCAGGCGTTCGCCGATGCGGGCATCCCCGTGACGGTGCTGGGCGGGGCGCGCTTCTTCGACGTGCCGCAGGTGCGCCAGGCGGTGATGGCGCTGCGAGCCGCAGCCGTGTCACCCACGGGGCACGACTTCCGGGGCTCGGTGCGGGATGTGCTCCGCTCGCTCGGCCACACCGACGAGGCGCCCGCGGCGGGGGGAGCGCTCCGTGATGCGTGGGAGGCTCGCGCGGCCCTGCTGAGGCTGGCCGACGAGGCGCCCGACGGAACGACCCTCAAGGGGTTCACCGACGCGCTGCTCGCCCGGGCGAAGGACCAGCACGAGCCGACGCTGGAGACGGTGACCTTCGCGACCCTCCATGCCGCCAAGGGCCTCGAGTGGCACCACGTGCACCTCGTCGGGTTGTCGGAGGGACTGCTGCCGATCTCGTACGCCCAGACGTTCGAGCAGGTCGACGAGGAGCGCCGACTGGCCTATGTGGGCATCACGCGGGCCGCGCGAAGCCTGTCGCTGTCGTGGTCGCGCGGGGAGGGGCGCTCGGAGCGTCGGGTGTCGCGTTTCGTCGAGGAGATCGGCATCCGCACTCTGGATGTGCGCGATGGGCGAGCCACTCGCGGCGCATCGACTGGTTCGGGATCGTCACGGAGTGGCCGCTGAGAGCGAGGTCCTCCTCCCCGGAGACGAAGCCGGCGAGCATCGTGATGGCCTCGACCAGAATGTGATCGGCGATCTCGGGCGTGGGCGCCGTGAGCAGCTGAGCCGCGATCATCGGCCACGCCGGATCGCGGTCGCGCCGATCGGCGTCGACGCACGCGAGGCAGGCCGTCGCGCCCGGTTCGACGCGCGGGCCGATGGTGATTCCCGTCGTGGTGAAGACCACCGGGACGTGCACGACGTCATCGCCGAGAGAGGCCGCATATGCGGCCGGATGCACGGCGTGGCTGGCGACGAGCACCTGAACGGTGCCGCGTGGGCGAGGCGCGCCCTCGGATACGAGCGGCGCGAACGGCGCGAGCCGGTGGCGCACCAGGCGCACGAGTTCTTCGTCGACCCCCGGCCCGCCCGCGATCTCCACCGAGCGCAGCGGCCGGGGGACCCGCTCGAGCACCGGCTCGAGCGTTGCGACGAACCGCTCGAGGCTCTCGATGTCGATACCCGCCCGGTGCGCGGTGTACCCGAGAGAACCTTCGCCGATTCCGGTCACGAGGTCGGCGATCGCTCGCAGCTGCCAGTCGGGCGGGGAA
>NZ_LMPK01000011.1:68010-72240 GCF_001423825.1 Microbacterium sp. Leaf351 | reverse complement strand
CGATGCGGTACATGCCCCGATTGTGCGTGCCCGCAGGACTCAGTCGCGGGACTCCACAGGAACTCGCGCGAGCGTCGCGGTCTGCGGGCGCTGGGGAGGAGCCGTCGCACGCGACGCCCGTCCCCGGTGACCACGGCGGACGATGCCGCGGCGATTCCCTCGCGGATGCCGCCTCAGACCGGCCGTCCGCCGTCCGCGGTGCCGGTCGGGTCGTCGTCGCGCTCGTCATCCGTGCCGGATGCGCGTGGCGCGTCGCCCGACTCCTCGGCGAGAAGCTGGCGCAGTGCGTCGTCGAACTCGTCCGGCTCGGGCGCCGTGCCCGCGGCATCCGCCTGCAGACGGGCGATGAGCGTCGACGGGTCGTCGATGTCGGCCGACGTCGGCATCAGGTCCGGGTAGTCCCAGAGGGCGTCGCGCGCCGCGACGCCGACCGCGTCGGTGATCGCCCGCCACATCGAGGCCGCCTCACGGGCGCGGCGGGGACGCAGCTCCAGCCCGACGAGAGACCCGAGGGCCTTCTCTGCGGGTCCTCCGACGGCGCGGCGCCGGCGCACGACCTCCGCGATGCGGTCGGCGTGCGGGAGACGGGCGGTCGCATCCGCGGTGACGACTTCGACCCAGCCCTCGACGGTCGCGAGCACGTCCTCCAGGCGGCTGAGCGCCGCGTTCTGCTGGTCGCTGCGCGGGGGGATGAGCGCCCCCGACTCGAGCAGCTGGCGCAGCTCGTCGGGCGACGACGGGTCGAAGCGCGACGCGACGTCCTCGAGAGCTGACACGTCGATGCGGATGCCGCGGGCGAACTCGCCGATCTGAGCGATCACGTCCAGGCGCAGCCACTTCGCGTGCCGGAACAAGCGGGCGTGCGCGAGCTCGCGGGTGGCGGTCGCGAGCGCGAGCTGGTCGTCGGGGATCTCGAGTCCTGCTCCGAAGTCCGCGAAGTTCTGGGGGAGGATCGCGGCGTGACCGGCGGGCAGCAGCGGGATGCCCACGTCGCCGCCGGAGACGACCTCCATCGACAGACGTCCGACCACCTGACCGAGCTGGGTGGCGAACAGCGAGCCGCCGACGGTGCGCATGAGGCGGCCCGCGCCCTGTGCGACATCCCCGAACTCCTCGCCCGTCTGCTCGACCAGCGCGGCCGTCATCGCATCGGCGATGCTGCCGGAGACGGGCTCAGCGAGCTCGCGCCAGACCGGCAGTGTGAGTTCGACCCAGCGGGCGCGCGTGATCGCACCGCCCGGCTGCGCGAGCTCGGGGACCGTCGTCGCTTCGCCGAGCCACAGGTTCGCGAGGGAGAAGGCCTGATCGAGGTCGCTGCGCTGAGCGGAACTGACGGCGAGATCGCTCTGGCCGGCGATGTGCAGGGCCTGGCGCGAGGCCATCTCCCAGGTCGCCTCCTCGCCGCCGGCGAAGGCGGCCTGCATCTGCATCATCATCTGCTGCAGCGTCGCCGGGTCGATGTTCATCCCCGACAGGCGGGAGAGCAGCTCGGGATCGAGCTGGCCGCCGTCCGTGCCCCCGCCGAGCAGCCGCCGGAGCAGCTCGTTCAGGTCATCGCCCTGCGATGCATCGTCGTCGTCGTGTGCCACCTCAGTCGCCTCTCAGCCGCATGTCGAGCTGCCAACTACGCTAGTTGCACACACCCTCGCAATGCCCGGGACGAGCCAGATCGTCGTACGCCGGCCGCGAACGACACGACGGAGGCGGCGTGACGCTGTTCGACGAGACCGGGCCCGCGGCATCCGAACGGCCCCGGCGTCCGCGCTCGCGCGCGGGGGTCGCCGGCATCTGGGCGCTCGTCGTCGCGCTCGTCGCGCTGCTCGTGCTGTCGTTCCTTCCGTCGGCGTATGTGATCGAGACGCCCGGGCCGGTGTTCAACACGTTGGGCACCGTGCAGAACGACCAGAAGCAGCAGGTGCCGATCATCACCGTCTCCGGTGCGACCACCTACCCGACAGCCGGCGAGCTGTCGCTGTTGACCGTGCAGGTCGTGGGGACGGCCGACGCTCGTCCGTCGTGGCTCGAGTTGATCCCGGCGTTCTTCGACCCGTCGCGCTCGATCGTGCCCGCCGACGCGATCTATCCGCCCGACCAGACCTCACAGCAGCTGAGCGACCAGAGCTCGGCGCAGATGGTCGATTCGCAGCAGGAGGCGACTGCGGCGGCCCTCACCCACCTCGGGTACACCGTGACGCCCTACCTCTCGGTCTACTCGGTCGAGTCCGACGGTGCCGCCAACGGGGTGCTGCAGAAGGACGACGTCGTCGAATCGGCCGACGGCACCGCCGTGACGGATGTCGCGTCGCTGCGTGCGATCATCGCGGCCAAGGACGGCGCACCGGTGAGCCTGACGATCCAACGCGGGGGCGCGACGCAGCAGGTGAGCATCACCCCGAAGCAGCAGATCATCAACGGCCAGTCCACGTGGTTGATCGGGGTGTCGCTGCTGACGCAGTTCCACTTCCCGATCGATGTGAAGCTGCAGCTGTTCAACGTCGGCGGCCCGAGCGCGGGGATGATGTTCGCGCTCGGCATCATCGACACGCTCACCCCCGGCAATCTCAACGGCGGCAAGAACGTGGCCGGCACCGGCACGATCGACGCCGCCGGCGAGGTCGGGGCGATCGGGGGCATCCGCCAGAAGATGTACGGGGCCCGTTCCTCGGGCGCCGAGTACTTCCTCGCACCGGCCGACAATTGCGACGAGGTCGTCGGGCACATCCCGCAGGGGCTCTCGGTCTACGCGGTCTCGACGCTCGACGACGCGGTCAAGGACCTCACGGTGATCGGCTCGGGCGGGGACACCTCCACCCTGGCGACATGCTCGACGGTCATGGCCTCGCCGGCGCCGTCGGTCTCGCCGACGCCGACGCCCTGACCACTCCCGACACACCCGGAGGACGCGGCGACGCCGGGAAGATGCTCGGCGTTCCTCCAGAGCCCGCCTCGTAGGATGACAGGGTGACCTCCGCCACGGCGCCGAAGCCCACCCGTCCGAGTCGAACCCGTCGCGTCATCGCGATCTCCCTCGTGGTGATCGCGCTGCTCGTGGCCGCGTTCTTCATCTTCGCCAACGTCTACGCGGACTGGCTGTGGTACTCCCAGCTCGGCTTCCTGAACGTGCTCACCACGCAGTGGGTGTGGCGCATCGGCATGTTCGTGGTGGGCTTCCTGGGGATGGCGGTGCCGACCTGGCTGGTCATCAACCTCGCCTACCGGCTGCGCCCGGTATACGTGCGGCTGAGCTCTCAGCTCGACCGCTATCAGGAGGTCGTGGAGCCGCTGAGACGACTCGCGATGTGGGGCATCCCGATCTTCTTCGGGCTCTTCGCCGGCTTCGCCTCATCTGCGCAGTGGCAGACCGCGGCCCTCTGGGTCAACGGCGTGCACACCGCGACCGGCGACCCGCAGTTCAACCTCGACACCGGCTTCTACCTGTTCGCGCTGCCGTTCTACTCGGCCGTCCTCGCCTTCGCGTCGGCCGTGGTGTTGATCTGCCTGCTGCTCACGGCCGCGGTGTCCTACCTGTACGGCTCCGTTCGGGTAGGCCAGCGCGAGCTGCGCATCTCGCGCCCCGCGCGGGTGCAGCTCGCCATCATCGCCGGCGTCTACCTTCTGCTCCAGGCGGTGAGCCTGTGGCTCGACCGCTACAAGACGCTCACCAGCGCCGACGACCGCATCACCGGGGCGGCATACGTGAGCGTGAACGCGACGATCCCGGGTCTGGCCATCCTCTCGATCGTGGCCGTGCTCGTGGCGATCCTGTTCTTCGTCACCGCCGTGATCGGCCGGTGGCGCTACCCGCTGATCGCGACGGCCCTGCTGATCATCACCTCGCTCGTCGTCGGTGTCGGCTACCCGTGGATCGTCAATCTCGTGCAGGTGCGTCCGAACCAGCTGAGCGTCGAGAGCCAGTACTACCAGCGCAACATCGACGGCACCAAGGCGGGCTTCGGCCTGAGTGACCTGCAGGAGACGAACTTCTCCGCGAACACCACGGCACAGCAGGGGCAGCTGCGATCGGATGCCGAGACGACGGCGCAGATCCGCATCATGGACCCGGCGATCATCCCGCCGACGGTGGCCCAGCTCGAGCAGTACCGGTCGTACTACCAGTTCCAGAGCCCGCTGAGCGTCGACCGCTACACGATCGACGGGCAGACGCAGGACACCCTGGTGTCGGTGCGCGACCTCAATCTCAACGCGCTCGGCACGACCGCCAGCACGTGG
>NZ_LMPK01000011.1:58758-67989 GCF_001423825.1 Microbacterium sp. Leaf351 | reverse complement strand
CCTCCGACGGCAACCCCGTCTTCCTCGAGCGCGGCATCCCGTCCGCGGGCTTCCTGACGTCGGGCGAGAAGTACGAGCCGCGGGTCTACTTCTCGGCGAACGCTCCGACGTACTCGATCGTCGGCGCCCCCGCGGGCACCGCGCCGATCGAGCTCGACTACCCGGCCGGCGACGGCAGCAGCACCGAGACGAAGACCACCTTCGACGGCAACGGCGGCCCGAACATCGGCAACGTGTTCAACCGGCTCATCTACGCGATCAAGTTCCAGGCGGAGCAGATCCTGTTCTCCGACTCGATCAACCAGGATTCGCAGATCCTCTACGACCGCGACCCCGCAACGCGCGTGCAGAAGATCGCCCCGTACCTGACCCTCGACGGCGAGCCGTACCCGAGCGTGGTGGACGGCCGCATCGTCTGGATCGTCGACGGCTACACCACGAGCGACCAGTACCCGTATTCGACGACGACGAGCATGTCCCAGGCCATCGCCGACGCGAACAACCCCACTCCGCGGGTCGCGCTCGACAACGTCAACTACATCCGCAATTCGGTGAAGGCGACCGTCGACGCGTACGACGGTCATGTGACGCTCTACGCCTGGGATCCGACGGACCCGCTCCTGCAGGCGTGGCAGAACGTCTACCCGTCCACGGTCAAGCCGATCGCCGACATGTCGGCCGACCTCATCAGCCACGTGCGCTATCCGACCGACCTCTTCAAGGTGCAGCGCACGATGCTGGGCGTGTACCACGTCAACGATCCGCAGTCGTTCTACCAGCGTGACAACGCCTGGACGACTCCCGCCGACCCGACCGACAACACCGTGCTGCAGCAGCCGTACTACATGACGATGCAGATGCCGGGCCAGGCCTCGCCGACCTACTCGATGTTCACCTCGTTCATCCCGCAATCCGACGGGACGAATGCGCGGAACGTCCTGATGGGCTATCTCGCGGTCGATTCGGATGCCGGCACCACCGCCGGCACGAAGGGTGCCGATTACGGCAAGCTGCGGATGCTGGTGATCAACGCCTCGACTCCGGTGCCCGGGCCCGGGCAGGTGCAGAACACGTTCAGCGCCGACCCCGCCGTCTCATCGTTCATCAACCTGCTCAAACAGGGTCAGTCGCAGGTGCTCAACGGCAACCTGCTGACCCTGCCCGTCGGTGGCGGCCTGCTCTATGTGCAGCCCGTGTTCGTGCAGTCGTCCGGCGCGACGAAGCTGCCGACACTCCAGAAGGTGCTCGTCGCCTTCGGCAGCCAGGTCGCGTTCGAGGACACCCTGACGGCAGCGCTCGACTCGCTGTTCGGTGGCAACTCGGGCGCCGCCGCGGGCGACAACGGTGTGACGGCATCCCCGTTGCCCACCGGGACGTCGACCCCGAGCGCCACGCCCACGCCGTCGCCCTCCGCGAGCGGAGGCACCGGATCGTCGACCGCCTACCAGGCGGCGCTCCAGGAGGCCAAGCAGGCGATGCTCGATCGTCAAGCGGCTCTCCAGGCCGGCGACTGGACGAAGTACGGCGAGGCCGACGCGCGTCTGACCCAGGCGATCAACACGCTGCTGCAGCTCTCCTCGCAGTGAACCGACGGTGGGGTGGGCGCGCAGGCGTCCACCCCACCGTCGGGCATTCGAGGCTCAGCGCGCCAGCTGCCACCACCAGATGAGCAGCAGCGTCACCGCGAACCCCGAGAACTGATTGATCCAGAGGAACCGATCCCATCCGACGGTGGCGCGGTGCGCGGTCTCGGCGGTGACCGCGCGATACGGCCACACGGCGACCAGGTAGGGCACGGCGAGCAGCGCGGCCAGCGGCGCGGGCCAGGCTCCCCCCGTCACGACGAGTGCGGCGGCCGCATAGCAGGCGAGCGAGAACCAGACGGTCGCGCGGGGGCCGATCGCCGTCGCGACGGAGTCGATGCCGGCCTCGCGGTCGGCCGCGACATCCTGCACCGCGCCGAAGGCGTGCGACGCGACCCCCCACAGGGCGAATGCCCCGATGACCGCGGCGAGGGCCCACGTCCAGGTGGCCCCGGCGAGCACGAGGCCGTAGACGGCCGGTGAGAAGAAGTGGATGCTGCTGGTCGCCGAGTCGGCGAAGGGACGCTCCTTGAGGCGCAGCGGCGGCGCGGAGTAGAACACCACGAAGAACAGGCTCGCGGCGAGCACCAGCCAGGAGAGCGCGGAGCCGACGATGACGAGGTAGACGACGAACGGCAGGCAGCTGAGGCCCGCCGCCCAGAGCGTCACGCGGTGCAGCCGCCGATCGAGCACAGCACCGTGAGCACCGCCCTTGCGGGGGTTGCGCAGGTCGGACTCGTAGTCGAACACGTCGTTGATGCCGTACATCGCGAGGTTGTACGGGACGAGGAAGAACACCACGCCGACGAGGAGCGTGACGGAGATCTCGCGGGTGGCGAGCAGGTAGGCGGCGCCGAACGGGTAGGCGGTGTTGATCCAGCTGACCGGCCGCGAGGACACGAACAGGGTGCGCACGACATTCATGCGTCGCTCCTCTCGCGCCGCGAGACGAGGGCGGCGATCGCAGGCACGAGGAACGCCGCGCACAGCGGGTAGGAGAAGTCCTCGATCGGGGCGAGTCCGATGCGGATGCCGCTCAGGTGCTCGGGCGGGTAGGAGAATAGCCCGGCGCCGATCATGACGTTGTCGAAGACGGCGGTGAGGGCGAGCAGGGCGACGGCGGCGAGGGCGGATGCCGCCATCCGCCGTCCGAATCCGGGGCGCACGGCGCTCAGCAGCGTGACGACGACGGTGATCGCGAGGAACGGGAGCACGAGCAGCGCGTAGGTCATCGAGGTTCCTTCCGCGCGAGGAGGCGGCTGCCGGCTCCGGCGCAGACGGCGGCGAGGTAGCAGAGGAACAGCAGGAAGGTGATCTCCTCGAGGGGGAGGTGCGGGGCCAGCTCGATGCCGAGGTAGAGCGGCGAGTCACCCTGCACGAAGACGCCCGCGGCGATGCCGACGAGATCCCAGACGACGAAGAACGCGGTGCCGACGAACACCGCGATCGCGGTGGTCAGCGGCCGCGCCCACAGGGCCAGCCGGTATCGCGCGTCGAGCAGCGCGACGCCCGCCGCGGAGACGACGATGACGAGCAGATACAGGCCGGGCACGTCAGCGACCCGCCGGCTCGACGAGCGGCGCCGCGCTGCGGTCGGCGCGCAGCCGTTTGGCGACGAGTTCGGCAGAGATCAGGCACATCGGCAGCCCGATGCCCGGAAGCGACGAGGTGCCGGCATGGAACAGGTTCGGGACCTTCGCCGAGCCGTTGCGCGGGCGGAACACCGCGCTCTGGCGCAGCGTGTGCGCGAGTCCGAGCGACGTGCCGCGCCAGGCGTTCAGGTCGTCGGCGAAGTCGGCGGGCGTGATCGTGCGTCGTAAGACGACGCGGTCCACGAGGTCGGGCACGCCGCACCACGAGGCGATCTGGGCGATGGCGGCATCCGCTGCCCGTTCGATTCCCGCGTCTCCCGCCCCGTCGATGCCGCCGTGGCCGAGCGAGGGATCGGCGGGGATCGGTACGAGCACGAACAGGTTCTCGTGGCCTGCCGGCGCGACGGTGGAGTCGGTCGCGCTCGGGCGGCACACGTACAGCGACGCCGGGTCGGGGATCGCCGAGGGCTCCCCGAAGATCGCGTCGAAGTTCTCGCGCCAGCGCTCGGTGAACAGCAGGGTGTGGTGCGCGAGCTCGGGCAGTTCGCCCCGCACGCCGAGGAGGATCAGCAGCGCCCCCGGTCCCGGCGTGCGTCGTTCCCACCAGCTCTCCGGCAGCTCGCGGTGTGCGTCGTCGAGCAGCGCCGTCTCGGTGTGGTGCCGGTCGGCGGTGGACACGACGACGTCTCCCCCGAGCATGCGGCCGTCGGCGAGCCGCACGCCGCGCGCCCGCCCGGCCACGACGTCGATCGCGGTGACGTCGGCGCCCGTCTCGATGACGACGCCGCGCGCCCGCACGAGGCGCTCGATCGCCCGGATGAGGGCGGTGAAGCCTCCCTGCGGGTACCGCACGCCGTCGGTCAGGTCGAGGTGGCTCATCAGGTGGTAGAGGCTCGGCACACCGTACGGCGATCCGCCCAGGAAGACTGCCGGGTACTCGAGGATCTGCCGCAGCCGGCGGTCCGTGAACGTGCGCTCGACGCGCGACGCGAGCGGCTCGACGAGCAGCCGCGCGAGCCGCGGCAGCTGCCGCGCGACGGCGCCGTCGGCGAGGCCCGCGTACCCGAGGTACGGGTCGTACAGGAAGCGCGAGACGGCGAGGTCGTAGGCGTCGGCGGCGGAGTCGAGGTAGCGCTCGAGCTTCGCGCCCGCGCCGCGCTCGATGCTCTCGAACAGAGCGGATGCCGCGCCCCGCCCGCTCGGCACGTCGAGGGCGTCGTACCCCTCGGAGTAGACGCGGTACGCGGGGGAGAGCGGGACGAGGTCGAGCTCTCGCTCGGTGGTGGTGCCGAGAAGACGGAAGAAATGCTCGAACACGTCGGGCATGAGGTACCAGCTGGGGCCGGTGTCGAACCGGAATCCGTCGCGGTCCCACGTGCCGACCCGACCGCCGACGTCATCGCCGCGTTCGACGATCGTCACGGTGTAGCCGTCGTCTGCGAGGAGGGCGGCCGTGGCGAGCCCCGCGATGCCGGCGCCGATGACGATCGCGGTGCGGCCCGTCATCCGCGCACCCCGAGGCGCCGGGGCCGTGCGCCCAGCAGGGCGCGAGCGGCGAGGTACGCCTTGACGGGGTCGGGGACGCGCACACGGCTCGCGGCGGCATCCGCTCGACGCAGCCGTCGCGAGAGGGCGGCGAACAGGTCGTGGGCGGCGGTCACGGCGGGTCGGCAGTCGCGGGGGAGGAGCGGCACGGTGTCGGCGGCGAGGTCGAGGTCGCCGTCGATGCGGTCGAGCACGTCGGCGCGGGACCGGGCGTCGGTCGCGCCGAGGTAGTCGCGGCCGAGGCCGGCCGCGTCGTGGTCGAGGTCGCGCAGGAAGTTGACGTCCTGGAACGCTCGTCCGAGCGCGCGGGCGCCGGCGACGAGTCTGTCGTCGGGCTGGATCGGTGCGACCGCCCCCGCGTTCACGAACACCGCCAGGCACATGAGCCCCACCACCTCGGCCGAGCCGTAGACGTACTCTTCGTGCGAGCGGGCGTCGTGCACGGTCGTATCGAGGTCGGTGCGCATCGACGCGAAGAACGGTGCGGTGAGGTCGGTGCCGATGCCGCACGCGCGCGCCGTGCCGGCGAAGGCGTGCACCACCAGGTTGCTGCTGAACCCGCGCGCGACGGCCGCGGCGACCTCGGCCTCCAGGCCGGCGAGAAGCTCCGCCTGGCCGTCGCGGGCCACTCCCGCCTCGGCGGCGGGACCGTCGACGATCTCGTCGGCGATGCGCACGAGCGCGTAGACGTTGCGGATGTGGGGCCGCACCCGGCTTCCGAGCAGTCGCGCTGCCAGAGCGAAGGAGGTCGAGTAACGCGCGATGACGGTGGCCGCGGCATCCGCTGCCGTGCGGTCGTAGAGCGCGATGCCGGGTGCGTCGGTCACGGGATGCGCTCGCGGATCGCGTCGGCGGCACGGTCGACGAGGGCGGATGCCGCGGCGCCGAGCTCCTGCGCACGGGTGCGCGCGGCGTCGAGGGCGCTGTCGATGAGCGCGACCAGCGCCGCACGGGCGCCGCTCTCGTCGAGCGCGCGCTGCGCGTCGAGCACGGCGATCGGACCGGTGTGGGCGACGGCGAGTGTGTCGCGCACCGCGTGCCACCCCTCTGTGCGACGGGCCAGGGCGATGAGGGGCGTCTGCTTCGCTTCGCGCAGGTCCACGCCGGCGTCGCGACCGGCCTGCGCGGAGGTGCCGAACGCGCCGATCAGGTCGTCGACGAGCTGGAACGCGAGGCCGAGGTGGGTGCCGCACGCGGCGAGCGCCGCGGCATCCGTCTCGTCGGCACCGGCGATCACGGCGCCGGCGGCGAGCGGGGCGGCGAAGGAGTAGACGGCCGTCTTGTCGTGAGCGGTCGCGATGAGGCTGTCGTCTTCGGCCTCCGCGTCGGCGGCCGCATGCTCGACATCGGCGAGCTCTCCCGCGGCGGAGACGAGAACCGCGTCGTCGAGCAGATCGAGAAGGCGGGAGCGCAGGTCGGCGGGCAGATCGACCGCCGCGACCAGCCGGGTCGCCTCATAGAGGAGCACGTCGCCCGCGAGGATCGCCGCCGCCTCGCCGACGCCGGTCGCCGCCGACGGTGTGGCGCCGTCACCGAGCGCGCGACGGCGGAACTCCCCGGCGACGTTCGGCACGCCGCGACGCATCGTGTCGTGGTCGATCACGTCGTCGTGGATGACGAACGCGGTGTGCAGCAGCTCGAACGCCGCGGCGACGGATGCTGCGGCATCCCTGCGCCCGTCGGTACCTCCGCAGGCGCGGAACGCCGCGAGCACGAGCGCGGGACGGAAGCGCTTCCCGCCGGATGCCGCGCGGACCATCGCGGCTGCGAGGTCGTCGAAGGCGTCGCCGAGCCCGGCCCCTCGCTTCTGCAGCCGTGCCAGGGAGGCGTCGATCGCGTCGTCGACGGCGGCGCGATCGACCGCGGAGATGCGGGCGATCATCGCGCCGCCCTCGCGGCGGTGTCGTAGAGGGCGAGTCGGGGGACCTGCAGCCCGAGCCACGGGCTGAACGCCCACGGTGCCGCGGAGACGGCGGCCGCGACATCCGAGGGTTCGACCCATGCCCATTCGGCGACCTCGTCCGGATCGGGATGCAGCGGTCCTGTCGCGTGCGCGACGAAGACGGGGCACACCTCGTTCTCTACGACGCCCGATGCGTCGACGGCGCGATAGCGGAAGTCGGGGAGGGTGAGCGTCACGTCGTCGAGGGCGAGTCCGAGCTCGACGCGCGCGCGGCGGTGCACCGCCGCCTCGAGGTCTTCGCCCGGGCCGGGATGGCCGCAGAAGGTGTTCGTCCAGACGCCCGGCCAGGTCTGCTTGGAGAGCGCGCGGCGGGTGATGAGCACCCGTCCGTCATCGTCGAGCACGTGGCACGAGAACGCTAGGTGCAGGGGGGTGTCGGCGCCGTGTACCGTGCTCTTGGGAGTCGTCCCGACGGGAGCGGCGCGCTCGTCGAGCAAGACCACCTGCTCGACGTCTGACACTGTTGCTCTCCCCTTTTGCTAGCTAAACTAGCGATCTCTGAGTCCGATGCTACAAGAGGTGTGGAGGAGTGTCCACATGTCCGAGTATCGACCCGACCCCGCGTCCCGCGAAAGCGCCGTACAGCGGGTGCTCGTGGGCGTGCGGGCGCTGAACGACGCCCTCGACCGCATGCATTCGGGCGTCAAAGACGACATGGGGATGAACGCCACCGATCTCGCGACGCTCCGCATGCTGATCATCCGCGAGCAGCAGGGGCAGCCGGTCAGTCCGCACGACATCGCCCGGCATCTGCGCATCTCGACGGCCTCGACGACCAAACTGCTCGACCGGCTCGCGGCGGCGGGGTACCTCGAACGCCGCCCCCATCCTCACGATCGCCGCGCGCGGGTGATCGCGCTCCTCCCGGCATCGCGCACCGCGTTCTTCGCGCACTATCGCGAGAGCCTCGGCGCGATGCGTGACGTCGCCGGAACGTACTCCGACGCCGATCTCGACGTGGTCGCGCGGTTCCTCGATGGGCTGGCCGACGCCGTCGCCGCGAACGACGGCTGACGCGCGGGCCGCCTCGCCACGCAACTCAGGCGAACGCGCCCTGCGCGAGGTATGTCCCCGACCGGGCTGCGGACGGCACGAAGAAGATGCCCGAGCCGATGTGCGAGATGTACTCGTTCAGCGCGTCCGACGAGCCGAGACGGCGCTGCAGCGTCTCGAACTGCGCGGGGTCCTTCTGGTAGCTGATGAACAGCAGGCCCGCGTCCAGGAACCCGTACTGGTTGATGCCGTCGGTGTAGTTGTATCCGCGGCGGAGGATCTTCAGACCGTTGTTGTTCTCGTGCGCGGCCAGCCGGATGTGGGCCGTCGGATCGATCACGGGTGCGCCCGAGGCATCCGTCTTCAAGAAATCCGGGGTGTCGGATTCCACCGTGCCCGTCAGCGGCGCGCCGCTGAGCTTGTGGCGTCCGAACACACGGTTCTGGTCGGACACCCGGTCGGTGTCCCAGTTCTCGATGCGCATCTGGATCTTGCGCACGACCTGGTAGCTGCCGTCGCGCTGCCAGTCGGGACCATCACCGGTGAAGACGAACTGCGAGAAGTCCGCGTCGTCGACGATGTTGCGTGTGCCGTCCTTGAAGCCCATCAGATTGCGCGGCGTCGACTGCCCCTTTCCGGCTGAGGCCCGCCCGAAGCCGGTCACCGTCCATCGGGTGGATGCCGCGCCGAGCTTCTTGCCGACGCGAGCCAGCGACCGCACCGCGTGATAGGCGACCTGGGGGTCGTCCGCGCAGGCCTGCACCGACAGGTCGCCGCCGGTGAGCGACGGATCCAGGGCCTCGCTCGGGAGCCGCGAGAGCTCCCGCAGCAGCGGCGGCTTCTGAGCCGCGAGACCGTACTCGTCGCCGAACACACGCGGACCGAGGCCGATCGTGACGGTCAGCGACGCCGGGTCGAGGTCGACGGCCTCGCCGGTGTCGTCGCCGATGGCGCTCGGCTGCGACGGCTCGACCTGGCCGATCGTGGCGCCGCGCATGAGCTGAGCGCTCGCCGCCGACCAGGTGGCGAGCAGGGTCTGCAGATCGGTGCGTGAGGACGTGGTCAGGTCGAACGTCATGAACACGCAGTGCCGCTGCGGAGGGGTGCGGATGCCCGCCTGCTCGGCGTCGCCGTAGAACGAGACCGCATTGTCGAGCCGCACGACGTCGCCCGACGACGCGGTCGGCTGCGCCGCGACGGCGCGCCCGCCGGCGAAACCGCTCGCCACCCCCGCCACCAGGCCGCCGGCTGCGGCGCCGAGGAGCAGTCCGCGGCGGGAGACCCCCGCATCCGGTGACTCCTGCGACGACGGCTCCCGCGGCGGCACGGCCGCGCTCATGAGGCTGTCGCCGCCTTCTCGGCGATCTGCGCAAGCGGTTCCTGCAGGGCCTGCACCGCACGGCTCAGAGTCGCGGCATCCGCGGCCTTCACGGCGTCGGTGTAACGCACGTAGCCGCCGATCGCGCTCTGATCGCGGTAGCCGTCGAGCAGCTTGTTGACGGCGGCGAACTGCGCGGAGATCTGCTGGGTCAGCCCGGAGTCGAGCGTCGTGAGC
>NZ_LMPK01000011.1:53663-58747 GCF_001423825.1 Microbacterium sp. Leaf351 | reverse complement strand
CGATGTGGCTGTACGCCTCCTCCTCGCCGCTGATCTTGCCCGACTGCACCTCTTCGAGGAGGCTCGCTGCGCCGTTCGCGAGGTCCTCCGGCTTGTAGCTGAGCGTCTTCACGAGCGAGTCGAGCGTGGTGACGTTCGTGAGGAGCTCGGCCGCGAGCTGCGTCGTCGACGCCGTGATCGCGCCGGCCTGGAACAGGTCGCGCTCGATGGCATGGAACCCGTGCCAGCCGACGGCGGGATCGAGGTTCGACTCGCGCATGTCGATGAGGTAGTCGAGGCTGCCCGCGTTGTCGGTTGCGGAGTGGCCCGGCAGCACGAACCCGTCGACATCGGACTCGATGCGCTCGTAGAACGGACGCGCGAGCGCGTAGTCGGCCTGCGCCTTCGTGAGGTCGCCGGCGTCGATCGAAGACTTCAGGGTGGCGACCGCGGTCACCATGCTGTCGACGACGCCATCGACGTAGGTCGCGTAGCCCTGGGTGCCCTCTGCCATCAGCGATGCGGCGCTGCCGGTCGGGGTCGCGGCCTGGCCGGTGACGCTGAAGGGGATGGTTTCGGTGGCGGCGCCCGGGCAGTAGAGCTGGTAGCTGCCGCCGTCGAGGGTGACGGTGAAGCTCGCGGAGGAGAGGCCGGGCGCGAGGTTCTCCTTCTCGCCGACGATCCTGTCGCCGCTGAGCAGCTCGATCTCGGTGATGGAGGTCGCGCTCTGGTTCGTCACCGTGAAGGTGACCGGACCTGCGGCGGCAGTCGCCGCGTCGAGGCTGCAGGTGCCCCCGTTGTCGCCGGTGAGCGTCACAGCGACGTGGGTGGCGCCGCCGGAGGCGGTCGCGGAGGGCGCGGCTCCCGCGCTGCATCCGCTCAACACGAGGGCGAGGGTGGCGGCGGCGGTGAGTGGGGCCAGGAGGCGGACGTTCATGAGGTCCTTCCGTGGTCGGCGGCAGCGATGCTGATCGCCGGGGTGGGCGGTTCGGGCGGGGGAGAGGTCGGTGCGGGGTGCGAGCCCCGCGGGGCGCGGGCGCGGTGGCGCAGGGCGCTGATCACCAGCACGGCGGCGGCGATCACGAGTGCGCCGGGAACCTCGGCGCCCCAGAGCACCCGCTCTCCCTCACCCTGCTCGACGGCTGTGGCCGCCGCGCTCGCCACGCTCTGGGCGTCGGGGGCGGTCACCGCGTCGATCGCTGCGGTGTCGGTCACGCTCACGGTACGGGCGTTCTGCAGCCCACCGCCGGTGAGGGTCACGGTGAGGGTGGAATGCGCGCTCGCGTCGAGCAGCCCCGCCCCGGTGAGCCACACCTCGTCGACCTCGGTGCGGTTCCACTGCGCGGTGAAGGGGCCAGGGTTCTGCGCAGCGCTGATGCCGACGGGCACGCGGCCGCCGGCGAGCGTGATCAGGGCGTCGAGGGTGATCGTCGACGGCGCACCGTCGGGGCTCGTCGTCGCCGTCTGCTGCCAATGCTGCGTGGTGACGCCCAGGTGAGTGTCGGATGCCGCGGTCGAGGCGTCGAGCGGCAGATCGGCGGTCGCGCCCGAGGCGTAGGTGAACGCCGCACTGCGCGCGGCGCCGGAATCGGCGATCACGACCGAGCCGGCGGGAGCCTGGGAGGCCTGGTCGACGAGCGCGAGAGAGGAGACCTGCGGCGACGGGATGAGCCAGGCCGTGAGCGCGACGGCGGCGGCGAGCACGAGGCATCCGGTCGCGAGCACCCAGCGCAGGCGCTGCGCCCCGGCGGCGCTCGGGCGCGCGCGGCGCGGCCAGAAGAGGTAGCAGAGCGCCGGAACGAGGTAGGCGACCCAGGCGACGACCTCGATGAGACGCGGGTCGGCGGGGATTCCGAGCACGCCGGTCAGCAGCGCGGCCTGGATGCTGCCCGGCTGCACGATCGCGCTGAGGTCGATCGTGCGCTGCTGGCCCGCGTTGAGCCAGCCGGCCTCGTGCGCGGTCCGCAGGCAGGTGACGACGAGGCCTGCCGCGACGAGCACCAGGAACACGCTCGTCAGGCGGAAGAAGCGGCCGAGATCGATGCGCACCCCGCCGGCGAAGATGCCCCAGCCGAGCAGTGCGGCGAGCGCGATGCCGACGACGGCGCCGAGCGCGGCGAGACCGGCCGACTGGGCGGCGGAGAACGTGGCGAGCAGGAAGACGCTCGTCTCGAAGCCCTCCTTGAGCACCGCGAGGAACGCCATGACGGCGAGAGCGGTCGCGCCACCGCGGCCGAGGGCGTGCTGTGCCTCGGACTCGAGCTCTGCCCGCATCCCCCGGGCGTGTGTGTTCATCCAGACGATCATGAGCGTCACGAAGACCACGGCGACGGCCCCGATGATCGTTTCGAGACCCTCCTGCGCGGCCTGGGGGAGGGCGACCTCGATGAGGCTGAGCGTGACGCCGATGATCAGCGAGAGCATCACGGCCGCGCCGACGCCCAGCCACATCGGCACGAGGCTGCGGCCGTTGCGGCGCAGGAACGCGGCGATGATGCCGACGATCAGGGCCGCTTCGAGGCCTTCACGCAGACCGATGACCAGGGTGGCGAGCATGCCGGACGCACTCGCTTTCGCGACGAGGTGATGAATTCCTTATGAGCTAAGGCTTACCTAACATAGGGTGGCCCGCCCGGTGACGTCCAGTCGACCCGGCCGTGCATAGCGAAAGCTCAGCATGCGACGTCGGAATGCCGCCCGTTCGACTGCCGTTCTTGTTGCTGCGCTACCCTGCTTGCGCGCAGCGGCATACGTCATGGCGCTGCGGAGAGTCGAGGTCGAGATGTCCGAGAAGAAGAAGGCGACGAAGGCCGCCGTCGCGGCCCTGGATGCCGCGGCCCACGCGGCGAAGGACGCGAAAGCGCTCAGCCGGGAGCTCCCCAAGAAGCAGGCGAAGAAGCTCGGAGCGCTCGCCGCCGACGCCAAGGATCTCGCGAACACCTCGAAGAAGAAGATCGCGCGCAGCCCGAAGAAGATCGAGAAGAAGGCGTCGGCGACGCTCGCCCAACTCGAGAAGGCGACCGCCAAGGTCACCCGGAAGATCACGGCGGCGGCCAAGAAGGACGCGGTCGAGGCGCCCGTGACGGCGAAGCCCTCCGCGACGGCGAAGCCGGCGCCGAAGGCCAAGCCGGCGCCGAAGGCGAAGACCCCGTCGAAGGCGAAGCCCGAACCGAAGGCGAAGCCCGAACCGAAGGCGAAGCCCGAACCGAAGGCGAGGTCGGCGTCGGACGTGAAGCCCGAGCCCGCACCCGTGCCGACGGCCCCCATCACGGCGAAGCCCGCTGCGGCGCCCGCCGTCGACCTCGCTGCCCTCACAGTGGTGCAGCTGCGCGGGCGTGCCCGCGCGGCGGGGAGGACCGGATACTCACGCCTCGCCAAGGCGCAGCTGATCGCGCTGCTGTCCTCCTGACCGCCGCGATGCAGATCTACCTCGATCGGGGGGCCGAGGCCGCTCCGCCGCGCACGCTCATCGACGTGCTGCGACAGACCGCTGCGCGGTACCCCGCGGCATCCGCTCTCGACGACGGTCGGGGCGCGCTCAGCTATGCCGAACTGCTCGCCGAGGTGTGGCGGTTCGCGGCCCGCCTGCACGCGGCCGGCGTGCGTCGCGGCGACCGGGTCGGCATTCGCATGCCGTCGGGAGGACGGGCCCTGTACATCGCGATCCTCGGCACGCTGGCGGCCGGGGCGGCGTACGTCCCCGTGGACGCCGACGACCCGCAGGAGCGCGCCGATCTGGTGTTCGGTGAGGCGGGTGTCGCCGGAGTGGTCACCGCCGGCGGCCGGTTCGTGCCGCACGGCGACGGTTCCGAGTCCGCGGTGCAGGTGGAGCTGTTGGCGGGTGAGGCACCCCATCCGAACACGAGCGCCGTACCGATCGTCGAACCGCCCACGGTCGACGACGACGCGTGGATCATCTTCACCTCGGGGTCCACCGGCACGCCCAAAGGCGTGGCTGTCACGCACCGCTCCGCTGCCGCGTTCGTCGATGCCGAGGCGCGGCTCTTCCTCGCCGACGCCCCGCTCGCGCCGGGTGACCGCGTGCTCGCGGGCCTGTCCGTCGCCTTCGACGCGTCGTGCGAGGAGATGTGGCTCGCGTGGCGGCACGGCGCCTGCCTCGTGCCCGCGCCACGAGCGCTGGTGCGTTCGGGCGAGGACCTCGGTCCGTGGCTCGTGGGCCACGGCATCACGGTGGTCTCGACGGTGCCGACCCTGGCCGCGCTCTGGCCGCCGGACGCGGTCGAGAACGTACGCCTGTTGATCTTCGGCGGTGAGGCCTGCCCGCCCGAGCTCGCCGCGCGGCTCGTCTCGCCCGATCGTGAGCTGTGGAACACGTACGGTCCCACCGAGGCGACGGTCGTGGCGTGCGCCGCCCCGCTCGACGGGTCCGTGCCGGTGCGCATCGGCCTTCCGCTCGACGGCTGGGAGCTCGCGGTCGTCGACGCACAGGGCGACCGCGTCGCGGACGGTGAGGTGGGCGAGCTCATCATCGGCGGCGTCGGCCTCGCCCGCTATCTCGACCCCGCCAAGGACGCCGAGAAGTATGCGCCGATGCCCTCGCTGGGGTGGGAGCGCGCCTACCGCTCCGGCGATCTCGTGCGCGCCGATCCCGAGGGACTCGTCTTCCAGGGCCGCGCCGACGACCAGGTGAAGATCGGCGGCCGTCGCATCGAGCTCGGCGAGGTGGAGGCGGCGCTGCAGGCGCTGTCGGCCGTCACAGCGGCGACCGTGGTCGTGCAGCACTCCGACGACGGGCTCGCGCTGCTCGTGGGCTACGTCGTACCCACCGACGACTTCGATCGCGCCGTGGCGCGCGCCGAGCTCGCGCACTCGCTGCCGGCGCCCCTCATCCCGCTCCTCGCGGTCGTGCCGGATCTGCCGGTGCGCACCTCCGGCAAGGTCGACAAGGCGGCCCTGCCGTGGCCATTGACGGATGCCGCCGACTCCGACTCCTCCCTGTCCGGCACCGCCGGCTGGCTCGCCGATCAGTGGGCGGCGGTGCTCGGCATCCGTCCGTCCGATGACGACGCCGACTTCTTCCAGCTCGGCGGCGGATCCCTCGCCGCGGCGCAGCTGGTCTCTCGCATCCGTGCGCGGGCAGCGGA
>NZ_LMPK01000011.1:51010-53650 GCF_001423825.1 Microbacterium sp. Leaf351 | reverse complement strand
CATGACGACGAGGCGCCGACCACCTTCAGCTCGCCCCGCCCTACGCCGCGGGCGATGCAGTGGCTGCAGACGCTCGCCGGAGCGCCCCTGTTCATCCTCAGCGGGCTGCGCTGGCTGACGTGGCTGATCACGGCGGGCTGGCTGCTGCGGCTGGGGCCGGGGTTCACGTGGCTGCCGGACACCCCGGGGATCGTCGTGCTGCTCGCGCTCGTGCTCTTCGCGACGCCGTTCGGGCGCATGGCGATCGCTGCCGCCTTCGCCCGCGTGCTGCTGTGGCGGTTGCGGCCCGGCGACTACCCGCGCGGCGGCGCGGTGCATCTGCGCCTGTGGCTCGCGGAGCAGGTGCACGCGCAGATCGACCCGATCGGCATGGCGGGGGCGCCGTGGGTGAGCTACTACGCCCGCGCCCTCGGTGCGCGCATCGGCCGCGGCGTCGACCTGCACACGATGCCGCCGGTCACCGGCATGCTCGACATCGCCGAGGGTGCCGCTGTCGAACCCGAGGTCGACCTCTCGGGGTACTGGATCGACGGTGACACCGTGCGCATCGGCGGCATCCGCATCGGTGCGGGGGCGACGGTGGGGGCGCGGAGCACCCTCGCGCCCGGCACGAAGATCGGCCGTCGTGCCGAGATCGCGCCCGGCTCCGCGGTGTTCGGGCGCGTTCGCGCCGCGCAGCGGTGGGCGGGTTCGCCGGCTGCTCGTGTCGGTGCCGCCCACCCTGGAGCGACCGAGCGGCCCCCCGCTCCGACGCGCTGGCTGTGGGCCTACGCGGCGTCCTCGACCGTGCTCGGTCTGCTGCCGATCGCCGCGTTCGCGCTCGGCGGGCTGGTGCTCGCGCAGGGCGTGCGGGATGCGGCATCCGTCGCAGATGCCGTGCCAGGGGCGTTGGCCTGGCTGCTCCCCGCCGCGCTCGTGACAGGTCTCGCGTACGCCGCCGCAGTGGTGGTGCTCGTCCGACTGCTCGCGATCGGGCTGCGCGAGGGCGAGCACCCGGTACGCAGCCGCATCGCCTGGCAGGCGTGGACGACCGAGCGCCTGCTCGACTCCTCCCGCACGGTGCTGTTCCCGCTGTACTCGAGCCTGTTCACCCCCGTGTGGCTGCGACTGCTCGGCGCCCGGGTCGGGCACGACGTCGAGGCATCCACCGTGCTGCTGATCCCCTCGCTGACGACTGTCGACGACGGGGCGTTCCTCGCCGACGACACCATGGTCGCCACCTACGAGCTGAGTGCCGGGATGATGCGGCTCGCTCCGGTGCGCATCGGTAAGCGCGCCTTCCTCGGCAACTCCGGCCTCGCCGCCGCCGGGCACCGTGTGCCGAAGGACGGCCTGGTCGCCGTGCTCTCGGTCGCACCGCCCAAAGCCAAGCCCGGATCGTCCTGGCTCGGATCGCCGGCCGTGCGCCTGCGTCGCATCGTGAACGACGGCGACCTCGAGCGCACCTACCGGCCGCGGCCGGGACTGCGCGTGGCGCGCACGTTGTGGGAGCTGTGCCGCATCGTGCCGGTGTTCGTGACCTGCGGGCTCGGCCTCGGCGTGCTCCTCACCCTGGCGGCGATCTCCCAGGCCTGGGGCGGGGTCGCGGCAGTGCTGTTGTCGGGGGTCGTGCTGCTCGTCGCAGGCGCGGTCGCCGCGCTCATCACGACGGCGGCGAAATGGGCATTCGTCGGTCGCATCCACCCCGGGGAGCATCCGCTCTGGTCGAGCTTCATCTGGCGCACCGAGGTGGCGGACACCTTCACCGAGATGCTCGCGGCGCCCTGGTTCGCCAACAGCGCGGCCGGCACGCCGGCCCTCGCGATGTGGCTGCGCACCCTCGGCGCGAAGGTCGGCCGCGGCGTGTGGACCGACAGCTACTGGCTGCCCGAACCCGATCTCGTGACCCTCGGCGACGGGGCGACGGTGAACCGCGGATGTGTGGTTCAGACGCATCTGTTCCATGATCGAGTGATGAGCATCGACACCGTCACGATCGAACCCGGGGGCACGCTCGGCCCGCACAGCGTGATCCTGCCGGCCGCCACGATCGGCGCGGATGCGACCGTCGGTCCCGCCTCCCTCGTGATGCGCGGAGAGGCCGTGCCGGTCGGCTCACGGTGGAGCGGCAATCCGATCGGCCCCTGGCGGGCAGTCAAGGTGCGCGCCTACCAGAGCGAGCGGGTATGACGGTCGACCCGTACACCCCGCAGAGCGGCGACGCCGCGATCGCCGTCGAGCACTACGATCTGCGGCTCGATTACCGCGTCTCGACCAACCGCCTGCAGGGCACCGTCGTGCTCGACGGGCGAGCGCTCGCCGCCACCCGCACGGTGAGTCTCGACGTCGTCGGCCTGCGGGTCGGCAAGGTGCGGGTGGACGGTGACCGCAAGGCGACGTTCCGCCAGAGCGACCGCAAGCTGCGCATCACGCTGTCGGCAGAGCTCGCCGCGGGTGATGCGTTCCGCCTCGAGGTCGCGTACTCCGGCTCGCCGCACCCGCGTCGCACCCGGTGGGGGGCGCTCGGGTGGGAGGAGCTCACCGACGGCGCGATCGTCGCCTCACAGCCGACTGGCGCGCCGACGTGGTTCCCGTGCAACGACGTCGCCCGTGATCGCGCCACGTACGCCATCGAGGTGACGACGGAGGCCGACTACACGG
>NZ_LMPK01000011.1:49204-50983 GCF_001423825.1 Microbacterium sp. Leaf351 | reverse complement strand
CCTCGTCGCGCTGCAGATCGGCCGCTACGTCGTCGAACGGGTCGCGACCGCACCGCCGGTCGATCTGGTCTATCCGCGCGCCCTCGAGGCTCGCGTGCACGCAGACCTGGCCGATGTGCCGCGCATGATGGCGGTCTTCGAGGAGGCGTTCGGTCCCTATCCGCACCCCGCCTACACCGTCGTGGTCACCGCCGACGACCTGGAGATCCCGCTCGAGGCGCAGGGGATGGGGGTGTTCGGCGCCAACCACATCGACGGCGCGGGAAGCCTCGAGCGCCTCGTCGCCCACGAGCTCGCGCACCAGTGGTTCGGCAACAGCGTGGGGGTCACGCTCTGGCGGCACATCTGGCTCAATGAGGGCTTCGCCTGCTACGCCGAATGGCTCTGGTCGGAACGGTCGGGCGGGGCATCCGCTCATCAGAAGGCCCTCGCCCATCACGCGCGGCTCGCGTCGCTGCCCCAGGATCTGCTGCTCGCCGACCCGGGACCCGACGACATGTTCGACGACCGTGTCTACAAGCGCGGCGCGCTTACCCTGCAGGCGCTGCGGCTCACGCTCGGCGACGGGCCGTTCTTCACGCTGCTGCGCGAGTGGATGTCGCGGCACCGCGGGCGCAGCGTCGGCACCGACGATTTCGTGGCGCTGGCCGAGGAGATCGCCGGCCCCGAGGTGCGTACGCTGCTGCACGCGTGGCTGTTCGAGACCACGCTGCCGGAACTTCCCGCGGGTGGCGCACCGGGGGAGCCGGCGCCGCTCACGGCTCCGCTGTCAACGACGCCACGATCGCCACGCTGACGGCGACGCCGTCGATCCCGTGCCACGTCGCGACGTGCACGGGCTCTGCGCGGCCCGGCACCGTGACAGCGACGGCGCCCGGCAGCGCGGACGGCACCGCCTCGCCGACGACCACGTCTCCCACGGGCACGCGGATGCCGCGGCCATCGGCTTTCAGCGCGGCTTCGATCTGCGTCCACCCGACGGTCGTCGGCGGGGGAGCGGGAGCGAACAGGGGCGCGAGGTCGGCGAGGGGGGAAGCGGCATCCGCCCCCTCGTTCTCGGCGTCGACCCCGATCTCATCGGCGATGTGGTGCGGAGCAGCGGCGGCCACCACCAGATCCCCGGCGTAGGTGACGCTCACGGCGATGTCGCCGGCGGTGACGCGGGGACGGCCGTGAGTGCCTCCGCAGCGTGCGCAGACGGAGACGATGTCGACGGATGCCGCGGCCTCCAGCTCGCGCGCGAGCTCGCGCATCAGGCGGCGACCCGTGTCATGACGGTGCTCCGGCGGGGAGGCGCTCCACGCGAGGAGGACGTCGCCGAGCGCCGAGCGCCCGACGGGTGTCTCTACGACGGGGTCAAGCCGGGATACGCCGATCGGCACGTGCCTCCTCGTCGCGCAGCAGACCCTTGGCCTGGCGCTCGACCAGCACGGGCACGAAGTCGCGCACACGCGCCGTGCTCATTCCGTCGTAGGCCGCCGCGACGACGCTGGCCACGTGGCGAGGGTCGAGGTGGGGATACCGGGTCGACAGTCGTTCGGTGATCTGCGCGACGCTCGCCCGTTCGTCGATCTCGTTCGTCATGGTGCACCTTCCCGAGAGGTCCGACGGGGTCAGCCTACGAGAGCGCGCGCGTCTACGGAAGATCCGGCGAGAACGCGAAGAGGCCGCTCCCGGAATTCTCCGGAAACGGCCTCTCTGGCTTTCGCCGTGGTTGCGGGGACAGGATTTGAACCTGCGACCTCTGGGTTATGAGCCCAGCGAGCTACCGAGCTGCTC
>NZ_LMPK01000011.1:42399-49158 GCF_001423825.1 Microbacterium sp. Leaf351 | reverse complement strand
GACCTCTCCTGCGCTGACCGTCGCCGTCGCCCAGTTCACACCCACCGAGGTGCTTGCGGCCAACCGCGAAGCGGTCGCAGCGCTCGTCGCGCGGGCCGCGGCATCCCGTGCCCGTCTCGTGGTGTTCCCCGAGTACGCGAGCTATTTCGTCGACCCGTTCGATGAGCGCCTCGCCGCCCACGCGGAACCCCTCGACGGCCCGTTCGTCACCCACCTGCAGGCCCTCGCGCAGCAGCACGACGTGGTCGTCGTCGCGGGACTCGTCGAGTCGGCGCCTGTCTCCGGCAAGGTGCGCAACACCGTCGTGGCGGTCGCCGCCGACGGCGTGCGCGCGGTCTATCGCAAGCAGCACCTCTACGACGCGTTCGGGCAGCGTGAGTCCGACTGGATCGAGCCCGGTGCGCTCGACGCTCCCCAGACCCTCGAGGTCGATGGCGTGCGCGTCGGGCTCATCACCTGCTACGACCTGCGGTTCCCCGAGTCGACCCGTGTCGTCGTCGACGCCGGCGCCGATCTCGTGCTCGTTCCCGCCGAGTGGGTGCGCGGTCCGTTGAAGGAAGACCAGTGGATGACGCTGCTGCGCGCCCGCGCGATCGAGAACACGGTGTTCGTTGCCGCCGCCGACCACACCCCGCCGATCGGCGTGGGGCACTCGGCGATCATCGACCCGACCGGAGTCGTGCGCGCGTCGATCGGCACGACCACCGGGCTCGCGCTCGCGGACGTCTCGCTCGATGACGTCGAGCGGGTTCGTCGCGTGAACCCCGCCCTGCAGCTGCGTCGATACACGGTCGTGCCGCGCGAGATCTGACGGGATCGAGCACGGCCCACCGGCTTCGGTGCGACCGGATCAGCGCAGCTCGGCGAGGCGGGCCGCGGCATCCGCGAGCACCTCGGTGCGTTTGCAGGCCGCGAAGCGCACCAGGGTGGCGTACTCGGTTCGCGCCGCGTCGCTGACGAACGCCGTCAGGGGGATCGCGACGACGCCCGCGCGCGCCGGAAGCTCGCGGCAGAACGCCGCCGCATCGGTCGCGCCCAGGGGAGTGGCATCCGCCACGACGAAGTACGAGCCTCGCGAGGGGGCGACGTCGAAGCCGGCGGTCCGCAGGCCATCCTGCAGCAGGTCGCGCTTGTGCTCGAGGGTCGTCGCGATGCCGGTGAAGAAACTGTCGGGCAGCCGCAG
Source organism: Microbacterium sp. Leaf351 (assembly GCF_001423825.1). Taxonomy (NCBI): domain Bacteria; kingdom Bacillati; phylum Actinomycetota; class Actinomycetes; order Micrococcales; family Microbacteriaceae; genus Microbacterium; species Microbacterium sp. Leaf351. Next base: position 47,975 of record NZ_LMPK01000011.1, on the reverse strand, counting down.
CGCGGTCGCGACGGCGGGCTGGAACGGCGCGCCGTTCACGTAGGTGAGGAACTGCTTGACCGCCAGCACGGCGTCGACCAGCGCGGCCGGCCCGGTGACCCAGCCGATCTTCCACCCGGTCACCGAGAACGTCTTCGCGGCCGACGAGATCGTCAGCGTGCGCTCCCACGCGCCCGGGAGGGTCGCGAGGGGGCGGTGACGGTGACCGTCGAAGGTGAGGTGTTCGTACACCTCGTCGCCGACGATGATCGCGTCGTGCTCGATCGCGAGGCGCACCAGCTCGGCACGCACCTCGTCGTCGAAGACGGCCCCCGTGGGGTTGTGCGGGTCGTTCACGAGGATGACTCGGGTGCGGTCTGTCACCGCATCGCGCAGCCGGTCGAGGTCGGGTCGGAAATCGGGCCAGGCGAGGGGGACCGTCACGAGACGGGCTCCCGCGAGGGCCACGCAGGCCGCATAGGAGTCGTAGTACGGCTCGAAGACGACCACCTCGTCGTCGGGGGAGTCGATCAGCGCCAGCAGTGTCGACGACAGCGCCTCGGTGGCGCCCGCGGTGATCAGCACGTGACGGTCGGGGTCGAGGTCCAGGCCGTAGAAGCGACGCTGATGCTCGGCCACGGCGAGCCGCAGATCGGGGATGCCGCGCCCCGGCGGGTACTGATTGACACCGTTCGCGATCGCCGCCCGGGCGGCCTCGAGGATCTCGGCCGGTCCGTCTTCGTCCGGGAAGCCCTGACCGAGGTTGATCGCGCCGGTCTGCTGGGCCAGCGCCGACATCTCGGCGAAGATCGTCGGAATCGGCACCCCGTCATCGGTCAGCAGGCCCGCACCGCGGGCGGCTCGACGCCAAGCGCCGGGAATGTCGTGCACCCGCCACACGCTACTGGAGGGGAGCGCATAGGACCGTTTCACGTCTGTCATAGAAAACGCACAGAGTCGCTGTGCAGGGTGGTCCCAGAGCACAGAAGGAGCAGTCATGAGCGACGCCGAGGGCACCCGCCCCGAGCAGTCCGACGCCGAGGCGGCAGCCGCGGCACCGATTCCCCCCACCCCGAGCCCTGCGCCGGAGCCGGCCGTCGACACCGCCGCCGCACGGCCCCCGCTTCCTGAGATCTCCGCGGCCGAGGCCGCCTCGGCGACGGCGCCGACCGTTCCGGTCGCCCCGGCGACGGGTGAGTCGTTCGGCCCGGCCGCGACCGGCCCGACCGCTCCCCTCTGGGGCACCCCCGCTGCTCCTGCGCCGAAGAAGAAGTCCGGCGCGACGCGCGCGGTCGGTCTCCTCGTCGCCGCGGCGATCGTCGGCGGTGCCGCCGGCCTCGGCGGTGCGGCTGCCGGTATGACGCTGTGGAGCCCGAAGGGCACGACGTCCGCGGCATCCGGCCCGACGACGGTCACCGTGAACGACACCAGCTCCGTCAACCAGACCACGGCAGTCGCCGCGAAGGTGGTGCCGAGCGTCGTCACGATCAGTGCCGAGTCGGGCCAGTCCGCCGGAACCGGTTCGGGTGTCATCCTGACCGCCGACGGGTACGTCGTGACCAACACCCACGTCGTCACCCTCGACGGCGCAACTGCCAACGCCACGCTCAAGGTCACCACCTCCGACGGTCACATCTACGACGCGACGGTCGTCGGCACCGACCCGACCTACGATCTGGCCGTCATCAAGCTGACGGGCGCGTCGGGGCTGACCCCGATCACCTTCGGCGACTCGTCGAAGCTCAACGTCGGCGACCAGACGATCGCCGTCGGCGCGCCCCTTGGCCTGTCGAACACCGTGACCAACGGCATCGTCAGCGCTCTGAACCGTTCGATCGAGATCGCGTCGTCCGCTCCCAGCAGCTCCGGCAGCTCGGGCGGCGACACGCAGCAGGGCCAGCAGTCGCCGTTCCAGTTCGACTTCGGACAGGGCCAGACGCAGACCTCCACGACCTCGACGATCAAGATCTCGGTGATCCAGACGGATGCCGCCATCAACCCCGGCAACTCCGGTGGCGCGCTGGTCGACTCCTCAGGTCAGCTGATCGGCATCAACGTCGCGATCGCGGGCACCGGCTCGTCGACGTCGGGGACCCAGTCGGGCAACATCGGCGTCGGCTTCTCGATTCCGTCGGACATCGTCAAGCGCATCACCGACGAGCTGATCCAGAACGGCAAGGCCACGCACGGTCTGCTCGGTGCGTCGGTGCAGGACTCGGCGAACGTCACCGGCGCGACGATCTCAGGCGCCTATGTCGCCGACGTCACCTCGGGCGGCCCGGCGGCCGCCGCGGGTCTGCAGAAGGGCGACATCATCACCGAGTTCAACGGCCAGCCCGTGACCGGTGCCGTCGACCTGACCGCCGAGGTGCGTGCGCTTGCTGCGGGCGCGAAGGCCTCGCTGACCTATGTGCGCGACGGCGCATCGCACACGGTCGACGTCACGCTCGGCTCGCTCAGCTGACGAACGGATGCCGCACAGCGGGCGTCGACCTCAGGGTCGGCGCCCGCTGTCGTCGTCGGGGGCGGGGTTCTCGCGGATGCGCAGCTCGCGGCGGGGGCGCAGCCGCTCGGTCGCCTTCGACACCCCGCGCACCGCGCTGCCGGTGATCGCCGCGGCGCCGCCGGCGGCACGGCCGAGCGCGCCGCCGACGATGTGCTCGGTACGCCGGGCGCCCGCCCGCGGTTCGAGCTCGACGGGCAGCATCGCCGGGGGCGCGCCGAAGGCCTTCCGTGAGGTCGTCACGACCCGGCGGCCGAGCAGATGGTTGCCCGTGCCCCCGATCGCGGCGCCGATGCCGAAGGGGAGTGCCTTCCCGATGATCGAGGCGCCGCCGCGGGTCGCGAAATGACGCACGAAGGTCGACTTGAGGGTGTCGACCACAGGACCCAGGGCGCCGCGGGGGATCGTGCGGGTGACGAGGTCACCCCAGTAGCCGGCGCGGTTCTGACCGCGTCCGGTGGCCTCACCGGCCAGCTGTGACACGAGGGCGACGCCCTCCTGTCCGAGCATGAGGGTCAGCACCAGCGCCCGAGCCCGGTCGGGGTCGTCGATCGCGACGCCGTGCACCTCGGCGATCGACTGTGCGAACAGGGTCGTCGTCTCGAGGAACCCCACGGTCTCGACACCGCTCAGGGCGAGTGTCACTCCGGTCCCGATCCCCGGCACGACGGCAGTCGCACCCACCGCAGCGCCGCCGGTCGTGATGGCGGTGAGGTAGCGACGCTCGAGCACGCGAACGATCTCTGCCGGTGAGGCATCCGGATGCCGCAGCCGCACGCTGCGCAGGTGTGCGAGCACGACCGGCCGCTGCAGGGAGAGCACCCGATCGAGGGCCCGGATCGAGAGCGGATGCTCCGGCGACCCCTCGGGCGGCAGACCTCCCGCCCACGGCGCGTCGTCCGGGAGCGAGTGGATGCGGTGCACCTTCTTCGCCACGCGGCGATCCTATGCGCCCGCCCTGACAGTGCGCTCCGGGCTGGGGATCACCGGTCCGAGCGGGCGTCCCCGCGGCTACACTGGCAACCCATGAGCACCCCACTCGACGCGCCCGACCATGGGGGTCTGGCCACCCTCGACCGAGAGCTCGAAGAGCTCATCCGCGAGGAGAACATCGAGCCCGGTGACCATGAGCGCTTCTCCCACTACGTGAAGAAGGAGAAGATCCTCGAGTCCGCGCTCACCGGCAAGCCGGTGCGCGCGCTGTGCGGCAAGAAGTGGACGCCGGGGCGCGACCCCGAGAAGTTTCCCGTGTGCCCCACTTGCAAGGAGATCTACGAGTCGCTCAAGGCGTGAGCGCGGCATCCGCCCCGCTCATCACCCGGCGGCGTAGACCGTCGGGATCGCGGGGTCCGATCGGCTGAGACCGAGGGCCCGCGACGGCAGCTCGGCGCGAGCCGCGATGTGGTGGGCGCGTGCGGCGGACACGCCCTCTGACCCCTCGAACGCGGTGTCGATGTCGCCGTGATCGACGAGCACCGTCTGGAGTGCCCGGGCGTCGGGGTGGTCGCTGCCGTGCGGGGTGTCGAAGCCGTCCGCCACCCGGATGAGCTCGGATGTCGCCACCCCGCCCGAGAGCGTCCGGAAGGCGCTCTTGCGGCCACCCGTCGTCGCCTTCTCGGCCGACGCCTTCGCCACGGGGATCCAGGTGCCGGCGGAATCCTGCCGCGCGACGAGCTTGTAGACCATCTGCGCCGTGGGGCTCCCGGAGCCGGTCACGAGCGACGTGCCGACCCCGTACGCGTCGACGGGGGAGGCGGCGAGAGCCGCGAGGGCGTACTCGTCGAGATCGCTCGTCACGGTGATGCGGGTGCGCGGCGCACCGAGGGCGTCGAGTCGGTCGCGCACGTGCGCGGCGACGACCGGCAGATCGCCCGAGTCGATGCGCACCCCGCCGAGCCCGGGGCCGGCGACCCGCACCGCAGTCTCGACCCCGCGGTCGATGTCGTAGGTGTCGATGAGCAGGGTCGTGTCGACGCCGAGCGCCGCGATCTGCGCGCGGAAGGCGTCCTCCTCGGTGTCGTGCAGCAGCGTCCAAGCGTGCGCCGCCGTTCCCATCGTGGGGATGCCGAACCGGCGCCCCGCCTCGAGGTTGCTGGTCGCCCCGAATCCCGCGATGAACGCGGCGCGCGCGGCCGCGATCGCCGCCTGCTCGCTCGTTCGACGCGAACCCATCTCGGCGAGGGGTCGCGATCCGGCCGCGATCGACATGCGCGCGGCGGCCGTCGCCACCGCCGAGTCGTGATTGAGCACGCTGAGGGCGAGCGTCTCGAGGATGACCGCCTCGGCGAACGTTCCCTCGACGGTGAGCACGGGCGAGCCCGGGAAGTAGAGCTCGCCCTCGCGGTAGCCCGTGATGGTGCCGGTGAACCGGTACTGCTCGAGGAGACGGAGGGTGGCGGCATCCACCACTCTCTCGTCGCGCAGGAACCGCAGCTCGTCCTCGCCGAAGCGGAAGTCGCGCAGCAGGCTGAGAAGGCGGCCCGTGCCGGCGACGACACCGAAGCGCCGACCGCCCGGCAGGCGCCGGCCGAACAGTTCGAACACGCAGCGGCGGTTCGCCGTGCCGTCGCGCACTGCGGCGTCGAGCATGGTGAGTTCGTACCGGTCGGTCAGCAGAGCCGTGCTCTCGGGCATGGCTCCAGCGTAGGGGCGCGCCGCACGCGGGTAGGCTCGGTGATCGTGAACAGCGCGCCGATCGGGATCTTCGACTCCGGGGTCGGCGGTCTCACCGTCGCCCGGGCGATCTCGCAGCAGCTGCCGGCCGAATCGCTGCTCTACGTCGGCGACACCGCCCACTCGCCGTACGGCCCGAAGCCGATCGCCGACGTGCGGCGCTACTCGCTCGAGGTGCTCGACACCCTCGTCGAGCAGGGCGTGAAGATGCTCGTGATCGCCTGCAACACGGCGTCGTCGGCGATGCTGCGCGACGCGCGCGAACGCTACGACGTGCCGGTCGTCGAGGTCATCGGCCCCGCCGTGCGCACCGCCGTCGCGACGAGCCGGTCGGGCCGTATCGGCGTCATCGGCACGCTCGGCACCATCTCGTCGGGCGCCTACCAGGACATGCTGCAGATCGCGCCCGGCGTCGAGGTCT
>NZ_LMPK01000011.1:26184-42343 GCF_001423825.1 Microbacterium sp. Leaf351 | reverse complement strand
CCCTCGTGCTCGGCTGCACCCACTACCCGTTCCTCGAGGGCGCGATCAGCTATGTGATGGGCCCGGACGTGAGCCTCGTCTCGAGCGACACCGAGACCGCGAAGGACGTCTACCGCGAACTGGTCTCCCGCGACCTGCTCGCACCGGCGGATGCCGCACCCCACCACGTCTACGAGGCGACGGGAACGTCCGCCGACGACTTCATCCGGCTCGCCCATCGACTGATGGGCCGCGAGGTGCGCAGCGTGCAGCTCGTGCAGACCGGAGTCATCGACCTGCCGCGGAGGGCCGCGGCATCCGAGGAGGCCATCTCATGACCGACATCGTCCGCGCCGACGGCCGCGCCGTCGACCAGCTGCGTCCCGTGACCATCGAACGCGGGTGGAGCGCCCAGGCCGAGGGCTCCGCGCTCATCTCGTTCGGCAACACCAAGGTGCTGTGCACGGCGTCGTTCACGAACGGCGTGCCGCGCTGGCTGACCGGCAAGGGCAAGGGGTGGGTGACCGCCGAGTACGCGATGCTTCCGCGCGCCACCAACCAGCGCAACGACCGCGAGAGCGTGAAGGGCAAGATCGGCGGTCGCACGCACGAGATCTCCCGGCTCATCGGTCGCGCGCTGCGTGCCGTCGTCGACACGAAGGCGCTCGGGGAGAACACGATCGTCATCGACTGCGACGTGCTGCAGGCCGACGGCGGAACCCGTACGGCGGCGATCACCGGCGCCTACGTCGCCCTCGCCGACGCGATCGCGTGGGGGCGCGAGAAGAAGTTCATCGGCCAGAAGTCGCAGGTGCTCATCGACTCGGTCTCGGCCGTGTCCGTCGGCATCATCGATGGTGAGCCGATGCTCGACCTCGCGTACGTCGAGGACGTGCGCGCCGAGACCGACATGAACGTCGTCGTCACCGGCCGTGGGCTCTTCGTCGAGGTGCAGGGCACCGCCGAGGGCGCGCCGTTCGACAAGCGCGAACTCGACCGCCTGCTCGAACTGGGAGTCGCCGGTGCCGCGTCGCTGCGGGACGCCCAGACCGCTGCGCTCGAGGGCTGAGCGGATGCCGCAGCGCATCGTGCTGGCCACGCACAACGCCCACAAGGTCGAGGAGTTCGCGGCCATCGTCGCCGCGACCCGGCCCGACCTCGAGGTCGTCGGCTACGACGGGCCCGAACCGGTCGAGGACGGCGTCACATTCGCGCAGAATGCGCTGATCAAGGCGCGGGCCGCCGCCGCCCACACCGGCCTCGCCGCCCTCGCCGACGACTCGGGCATCTGCGTCGACGTGCTCGGCGGCTCGCCGGGCGTGTTCTCGGCCTACTGGGCCGGCCACCGCAAAGACGGCCGCGCGAACCTCGAACTGCTGCTCGACCAGCTCTCCGACGTCCCCGACCCGCACCGCGGCGCCCAGTTCGTCTCGACGATCGCGCTCGTCGTGCCCGGCGGCGACGAGCACGTCGTCGAGGGCGTGTGGCCCGGGCGCCTCGCGCTGGCGGCCTCGGGCGACGGGGGCTTCGGCTACGACCCGATCTTCATCCCCGAGGGTCAGGATCTCGCGGCCGAGCGCACCGTCGGCGAGTGGAGTGCGGCGGAGAAGAACGCGGCATCCCATCGCGCGCGCGCCTTCGTCGCGCTCGCGCCGCTGCTCAGCGCGCTCTGACGCGGGGGCGCGGCGGCCGGGCGGCCTGCGGCCGCGCGTGGGCGACCGCATCTCCGGAGATCCGCGCCTGACCGCGCGTCGCCGACGGCAGAGGAGCCGGTTCTCCGGAGTGGGCGCACGCCGCCGGGCGACCCTGAGAATCGGTCTCGTTCCCGACTAGCGCGAGGACGCGGCATCCGGCACCTCCCGGTTCTACCGTGGAGTCATGCACGATCACGCGCACGGAGCCGGGGGGCTCCGCGGGGGAAGCAATCGCCGGCTGCTGGCGATCTCGTTGTCGATCACCTCGGTGGTCTTCGTCGTCCAGGTCGTGGGGGCGATCCTCACCGGGTCGCTCGCGCTGCTGGCCGACTCGGCCCACATGCTGACGGATGCCGCGGCCCTCGTCGTCGCGCTCATCGCGAGCGCCGTGGCGGCCCGGCCGGCGAACGAGCGGCGCACGTTCGGCTACCAGCGCGCCGAGGTGTTCGGTGCCCTCATCAACGGCGTCATCCTGATCGGCTTGAGCGTCTGGATCGTCGTCGAGGCGATCACCCGTCTCGTCTCCAACGAGGACGCCCACGTGCTCGCCGGCCCCATGCTCGTCGTCGCGATCGTGGGCCTTCTCGCGAACGCGACCGCGATGTGGCTTCTCAGCGCCGCCCAGCGTCACAGCCTGAATGTGCGCGGCGCCTACATCGAGGTGATGGGTGACCTGCTGGGCTCCGCGGCGGTGATCATCGCGGCGGTCGTGATCCTCGTGACGGGGTTCGGTCAGGCTGACGCGATCGCGTCGCTCGCGATCGCCGCCCTGATGATCCCGCGCGCGATCGGGCTGCTGCGCGAGGTGTTCTCCGTGCTCGCCGAGTCGGCACCGGCCGGCATGCAGGTCGAGAAGATCCGCGATCACATCCTGCAGACGCACGGCGTCGTCGCGGTGCACGACGTGCACGTGTGGCAGCTGACGCGGGGAGCCCCGGTCTTCTCAGCCCATGTCGTCGTGACCGACGAGTGCTTCGCGAGCGGGGAGGCCGGCGGCATCCTGAGCCGTCTGCAGACGTGCCTCGCCGACCACTTCGACGTCGAGCACTCGACGTTCCAGCTGGAGCCCGCCGGGCACGTCGAGCACGACGCCCACGTCTGACGCTGCGCTGATCAGGCCTCGCCGGCGGATGCCGCGGCATCCCGCGCGATGCGCGCCTTCTTCGCCTTCTGACGCTCGCGCAGGTAGTGGTAGCCGGTGACGAGCACCGTCAGCACCACGACACCCACGAGGATCAGGTCGATGTAGTTGACGACGAAATGACGGATCCACGGCACGTACGCGATCACGTAGCCGAGCATCGTCATGCCGAAGCCCCAGAGCAGCGCGCCGATCAGGTTGTAGAGCGAGTAGCGCTTCCACGGCATGTGGCCGACGCCGGCGGCGACCGGCGCGAAGGTGCGCACGATCGGCACGAAGCGGGCGAGGATGACGGTGAGCCCGCCGAAGCGCTCGAAGAACGCGTTCGTGCGATCGACGTTGTGTTTGCTGAAGAGCCCGGATTCCTTGCGTTCGAAGATCGCCGGCCCGGCTTTGTGTCCGATGAGGTAGCCGACTTCACCGCCGATGAACGCCGAGAGGGCGATGAGCAGGGACACCACCCAGATGTTGAGCCCGAAGATGTCGTGGGTGTTGGTGAGCACACCCGCGATGATCAGCAGGGTGTCGCCGGGCAGCAGGAACCCGACGAGCAGGCCCGTCTCGGCGAACACGATGAAGCAGACGACGGCGAGAGCCCACGGACCTGCCTGGTTGATGATGTGGACAGGGTCGAGCCAGGGGATGAGCGCTGCGTGGTGCACGGGAAACCCGATCTAGACAGGGGACCTGCCGACGACAACGGCCGCCGGTCGTGCGGAAGGTGGGACTTGAACCCACACGCCCTCAGGCACAGGAACCTAAATCCTGCGTGTCTGCCAATTTCACCACTCCCGCGAGTGCGATCAGTCTAGTGAGAGGCATCGTCGCGGAAGCGGCGATGGCCGACGGTTCCCGGCGGTCTCGCGGCTAGCCGTCACGGGTGTCGTTCGTGGCTGGCGCGATCGGGTGCGGGCTGGGTCCGCGATGCGGCACGCGTGCCTGCCTGGTCTCCTCCCCACGAGGGCGACTGTGGAGAGCGCTCCGCGCGCAGGCGGCGCTCGTTGCCAGGATGCGTCGCATGAACCCGCCTCCGATCGCGACGCCGCCCACCGGCCGCGCCGTCGTGGTCGAGCGGGTGCGTGAGCGGCTGCGCTCCGAGCGCACCGACGCGTCGCGGCATCCGGAGATCGTCGCCGACGTCGTGCGCGCCGAAGTGCGGCGCTTCAACGATCAGGCGCTCGCGCGCGGCGCGGCTCCGCTCGACGACGAGCACGCCGCGGTGCGTGCCGTGCTCGCCGCGGTGAGCGGATTCGGGGTGCTGCAGACCTATGTCGATGACCCGACGGTCGAGGAGATCTGGATCAACGCGCCCGACCGCGTCTTCATCGCGCGCGGAGGTCGCAGCGAGCGTGTCGCGCTGACGCTCACCGATGAGGGGGTGCGTGACCTCGTCGAGCGGATGCTGCACACCACCGGCCGCCGCGTCGACCTCAGTCAGCCGTTCGTCGACGCGTCGTTGCCCGACGGCAGCCGTCTGCACGTCGTGATCCCCGATACTGGTAGCGCCGATTGTTGTTGAGTCGCGAATTGACCAGATGTCGGCTGGCTTCCGGGTGGTGGCTGGCCACCGGCCGATCCGTGATTGATCAGCGCATACTGTATAGTTCAGTGCATGCTGACCATTGCTTCACGCCTCGATGTCATGAACCGGCTCGGCCGGGCCATGGCAGACCCGACGCGTTCCCGGATCCTGATGTCCCTGCTCGATGGCCCGAGTTACCCGGCTGTGCTCTCGCGCGAGCTGGAGCTGACGCGCTCGAACGTGTCGAACCATCTCACGTGCTTGCGTGACTGCGGGATCGTGGTCGGCGAACCGGAGGGTCGTCAGACCCGTTACGAGATCGCCGACCCGCACCTCGCCGCCGCGCTTGTCGCGTTGGTGGATGTCACCTTGGCTGTCGACGAGCACGCTCCGTGCGTGGACTCGGCGTGCACGGTGCCGGGGTGCTGCGGAGCGGGGGCTGACGCGTGAGCGCGGCGTGCGGCTGCGAGCATGAGCCTGCCGCCACGGCGGGCGAGGAACACGAGGAGGCCGAGCGGCCCTGGTGGAGGGACCGGAGGGTCATGGTGCCGGTGTTCTCCGGTGTCGCGTTCCTGGCCGGTCTGGTCTTTGAGTGGTCCGGCCTCGCGATCCCGGCGCTGGTGCTGTTCTGGATCGGTCTCCTGCTGGGTGCGTCGACGTTCACGCCCGGTGCGATCCGGAAGCTGTTCAAGGGCAAGCTCGGCATCGGACTCCTGATGACGATCAGCGCTGTCGGCGCGGTGATCCTCGGCTACGTGGAGGAAGCCGCAGCGCTGGCGTTCCTGTATTCGATTGCTGAGGCCCTGGAGGACAAGGCGATGGACAGGGCCCGCGGGGGTCTGCGGGCGTTGCTGAAGCTCGTTCCGGAGACCGCGACCGTGCTGCGCGACGGCGGGTCCGTGGAGGTGCAGGCGAAGGAGCTGACGGTCGGCCAGGTCATGGTCGTTCGTCCGGGCGAGCGGATCGCGACCGACGGGATCGTTCGTGCGGGGCGTTCCAGCCTGGACACGTCGGCGATCACCGGGGAATCGATCCCGGTCGAGGTCGGGCCCGGGGATGCGGTGTCGGCCGGCGCGATCAACAGCTCCGGCGCGCTGGAGGTCGAGACGACGGCGGCGGGCACAGACAACTCGCTCACGACCATCGTCGAGTTGGTGGAGCAGGCGCAGACGGAGAAGGGCGAGCGGGCGCGTCTCGCGGACCGGATCGCGCGCCCGCTGGTGCCGGGCGTGCTGATTCTCGCTGCGCTGGTTGCGCTGATCGGGTCGCTGCTGGGCGACCCGGAGGTGTGGATCACCCGCGCGCTCGTCGTGCTGGTCGCCGCCTCTCCCTGCGCGCTGGCGATCTCGGTGCCGCTGACGGTCGTGGCCGCGATCGGCGCGGCGAGCAAGTTCGGCGTGATCATCAAGTCGGGTGCGGTGTTCGAGCGGTTCGGTGCTGTCCGGCACGTCGCTGTCGACAAGACCGGCACCCTGACCCGCAACGAGCCGACGGTTACCGCCGTCCTTACCGCCGACGGCGTGACCGAGACGCAGGCGTTCGCCTGGGCGGCAGCGCTGGAACAGCACAGCACGCATCCTCTCGCTGCGGCGATCACCGCGGCAGCGCCGGGTGTTCCGGCGGCTGCCGGCGTGACCGAGCAGGCGGGGCACGGCATCGAAGGCACCGTCGACGGGGCGAGGATCATAGTCGGCAGCCCCCGCTGGCTTGACGCCGCTGGGCTCGGCGACCGGGTGGCGGTTCTCGAGGAGAAAGGGATGACTGTCGTGATCGTGCACCGTGACGGGGCACCTGTTGCCGCGATCGGCGTCCGTGACGAACTGCGACCAGAAGTCCCCGAAGTCGTCCGCACCCTCGCGGATCAGGGCATCGAGGTGACCATGCTCACCGGCGACAACGCCCGCACCGCTCGTGCACTGGCTGCGCAGGCCGGGATCAATGACGTGCGCGCGGAACTGCGTCCTGAGGACAAGGCGACCGCGATCGGCGAGCTGTCGAAGGCGGGATCGGTCGCGATGATCGGCGACGGCATCAACGACGCTCCGGCCCTCGCGGCCGCCGACATCGGCATCGCGATGGGCGCGACCGGCTCCGATGCCGCGATCGAGTCCGCCGACGTCGCCTTCACCGGCCACGACCTGCGCCTCATCCCGCGGGCGTTCGACCACGCCCGCCGGGGACGGCGGATCATCAACCAGAACATCATCCTGTCGCTGCTGATCATCACCGCGCTGCTCCCGCTCGCCCTGTTCGGGGTCCTGGGTCTCGCCGCCGTCGTCCTTGTCCACGAGATCGCCGAGGTCATCGTGATCCTCAACGGGCTGCGCGCCGCCCGCACCCGCACCCCACGGTTGGAGAGCTGATGCTCGCGACCATCGGCTCCGCGATCGGTCTGTTCGCGGCGACCAACATCGACGACATCGTCGTGCTCACCGTTCTCTTCCTCGCCTCCCGGCGCGGGAGCCCACGACCCTGGCAGATCGTCGCGGGCCAGTACCTCGGGTTCATCACCCTGGTCGTGATCAGCGTGGTCGCCGCCCTCGGCTTGACGATCGTCCCGGACGAATGGGTCGGGTTCCTCGGCCTGATCCCGCTCGGCATCGGCATCTGGACCCTCGTGCGCGGCCTGCGCCGCAACGGAGACGACGATGACGACGACCACAAGATCACTGCGGTCGGGCTGTGGGGCGTAGCGGGGATCACCATCGCCAACGGGGCGGACAACATCTCCCTCTACACGCCGATCTTCCGCACCAGCACCCCCGGCGACGTCGCGATCATGATCGTCGTGTTCCTGATCCTCGTCGCCGTCTGGTGCGCCGCTGGCCGACTGATCGGGACCCACAAGGCCGTCACGGAGACGCTCGAGCGCGTCGAGCACTGGCTCGTTCCCGTCGTCTTCATCGGCCTGGGCCTGTTCATCCTGATCGAATCCGGCGTCATTGTCCGCCTCTTCGAGGTCCTCGCATGACCCCGGACGCGAAAACTGACGTTGAGCGGGCGTCGGAAGAGCAGTCGCAGAGAGGGCGCTGGCGGCTCACGGCCTGGGCGCTGCTGATCGCCGTCCTCGTCGTCCTGGTCGACCAGGGGACGAAGGCGTGGGCCGAGGCCGCCTTGTCGGAGCACGAGCGGATCCCGTTGGTCGGCGACCTGCTGGGCCTGCAGCTCGCGTACAACCCCGGAGCGGCGTTCTCCTTCGGCGAGGGCTCCACCTGGGTGTTCGCTCTCATCGCCGTCGCGGCCACCGTCACTGCGATCGTATTCGCGTTCCGCGTCCGACGCCCTGGGTGGGCGATCGTCATCGGCGCGCTCGGCGGGGCCGCCGCCTCGCACGCCGGCGACAGGCTCTTCCGTGCCCCAGGATTCGCTCGGGGGCACGTCGTGGACTTCCTCGCCTATGGCAACTGGTTCATCGGGAACGTCGCCGACATCGTGATCGTCACCGCCGCGATCGCCGGAGCGCTGTTGATGATCCGCGGCACCGAGAACTGAGAGGACCTTCATGGAGATCACACTGCAGTACTTCGACGGCTGCCCGAACTGGGAGGTGCTCGATCACCGGCTTGCTCAGGTCGTCGAGGGTCGAGCGGATGTCCGCGTCGCCCATCAGCGAGTCGAGACCGCCGAGGACGCCGCCCGCCTCGGGTTTCACGGGTCTCCGACCGTCCTCGTCAACGGCGTGGACCCCTTCGCGGAGGAGGGTGCGCCGGTGGGGCTCGCCTGTCGAGTGTTCCGCACCCCTGCCGGGCTGGCAGGGTCACCGACCGTCGATCAGCTGCGCGAAGCGATTTCCGGCCCCGGCTCGGACGTGTGATGCTCGTTCAGGCGTGGGTGGAACGAAGCGCCGGGTAGTCGGACCATTCACCGCCGGCGAGACGCGACCATGATGCAGCGGACGCCGTCGTGATGCCGAGGAGATCCGAGACGATCCGGGGATGCAATTGCCGGGTGAGCTCGATGAGCGCTGTCGTGCGGGCGCTCCCGGCAAGCAAACCTTCGGTGCGAAGACGGCGGCTCAGCGGGCCCGGGGTGAGGTGACGGCCGGGGTTCCTGCCGGGGAACAGCCATCCTTCTGGGTGGTGCTGGGCAGCATCGACAAGTTCGACGATGGCGTCGCCGAGGATCTCGGGGAGCTCGATCGGCTCGGCTCCGACGGTGAGTGTTACGGGCTGCGAGCTCGTATTGACCTGTGTCCGTGTGATCGTGACGATGCGGGTCAGTTGTATTCCGTAGAGCAGCACGAGGAGACCTGCGGCCCGGGTCTTCGGGTCCAGGTCAGGATCGGACAGGAACCTGCGGGCCATCTGCCAGCGGTGGTCGGAGGCGTAGTCTCGCCCTTCGAGGCGGTGGGCTCGGAATTCGACCCGAAGGGTGCTCAGCCGGTGCTTTCGGAGCCAGCGAGTGAACGGTGCCAGCGCGTCGCGTTGGCTGGGCGAACCGGTCAGATAGGCGTCGAGCCGGCGCTGCGGGAACGTCGCCGGTGTCTCCTGTTGCGCCCGGATCTCTCCAAGGAGCGCGGCACAGTACTTCAGCGCGGCTCGTTGCCTCTGGAAGCCGGCGGCGGGGCTGGATTGGCTGCGGGTTCGAGTGGACCGGAGGAGCTCCCAGGTGCAGTAGCGGCGGAGGATCAGCCGGTCCTCGGGGTGGTCGATGTCGTCGAGCCAGTCGTTGAGCCAGTGGTTGAAGCGTGTTGCTTCGACGTCGAGCGCCGGGAGCACTCCTGAGCGGACCAGAAGCGAGAGGAGGAACGCGACGGCCTGTCCTGACTGGGCTCGGGTAATGATCGCCTCGGCGGTGAGCGGCAGGGCTCCGTCCGCGAGCTCGCGGAGTACGCTCGCGCATTTACTCTTGTGCAGCCAGCGTTCCAGCGACGCCGCCTTGCTGTGATGCGTGAGCAGGTAGTCCGTAAGAGGGTGAAGATCCGTCCGAATCTCTCCCGTGTCGTCGGCGAGCAGCTGCTGGATCGCGATGGGCCTGCGGCACTCGACGCAGAGGTGATGCTTGCGGATCTCCTCGATCGAGCCGCAGCCAGGACAAGCCATCGTTACCGGCGCACCCGCGCAGTCAGCACAGACCTTCTGATCATTCATGAACCCGGTGAGGAACACCCTGCGCCCGCACTCGGGGCAGGGCTGGGGTCTGCGCATCGCGTAGTAGCAACGCGCGCAGACCCGTCGCCCGTCAAGGTGGGAGGCGACGCGGCCAGGCTCTCCGCAGAGACCGCAGGTCTTGATCGGTGCGGTGTAACAGGCCAGGCAGACAAGTTCCGGGCGGCGGACGATGATCGTCGCATGCTGACCGCACCGCGAGCAGTCGCCGAACGATCGAGGGTCGGCTCGCCAGCAGTCGCGGCAGAAGCGCTGCCCGTCGATCGTGCGCTGCACGGGTCGGACCCGGCCACAGGAAGCGCAGGAAACCGACCGGGCGTTCCGCTCGCATCGGGAGCAGTGCCGACCACCGTTCGGTGTCTTGTGTGGCAGACGGACCGCGCGGCCACACGACTCGCACGTCGGCAGGACGACCATGCCTGCTCCGTCGTCGACGAGCGCACGGGCCAGGTCCTGAACAGTCACCGGCACGTTCGCATGCCGCCCCTCGAGGACCCCCGGCTGCTTGATCAGCGCAAGCTCAAGAAGCCGCTGCGTCAGCGGCACCGGCGCGACTGAATGCACGATCTCGACGAGACGCTCGGGCGAGATCTCGGGAACAAGGGGGCGTACGAGGTCGACGACTTCCGCGACTCGCGGCTGCTGCGGAGGCTTCGCCACCGCGGCTACTTCGTCCGCGGCCGGCGGATCGTCGCGCGAACGGGGCGGAGATCGCCAATCGACCCGCGCGTCGCTTCTTCGCCCACGGCAACCGGGGCCGAGGCCTCCCGGCGAGTGATCGTCACGAGATCGTCGAGTGAACACTCCAGCGCATCGCACAGAGCAGCGAGGACGTCGAGACGCACCCGCTGGGGTGGCTGCGTCACCAGCCGATACACCTGCTCTCGGGACAGGTCGATGCCGCGGTCCTCGAGCAGAGGCTTCAGCTTGGAGGTCTGGAAGATCCCGCGCGAGGCCATCACACTGCGCAGATTCCATCCGGTATCGAGCTCAATGGTCATCAGCTTCTCCTTCGATGAGGGCCTTCAGGGCTTCG
The DNA here is from genome assembly GCF_001423825.1 of Microbacterium sp. Leaf351. NCBI lineage: Bacteria > Bacillati > Actinomycetota > Actinomycetes > Micrococcales > Microbacteriaceae > Microbacterium > Microbacterium sp. Leaf351. Next base: position 31,863 of record NZ_LMPK01000011.1, on the reverse strand, counting down.
GCGAGCACCCGGTTCTTGTAGTCCGAACTGACAGAGGCGTAGATCGAGGTCGTCGACGCGTGCATGTGCCCGACCTGCTCCTGGACGAATCGATCGGCGTAGCCGAACTCCAGCAGGTGCGTCACATAGGAATGCCGGAGGCTGTGCAGCGTCAAATCCTTCGACAGGCCGGCCTCGTCCCGCAGCTCCGCGAATCTTCGGTCGAGATAACCGGCGGACAGACGCGTGCGGCGCTCGGTCACCCAGAGCGCGTCGAGGTCATCTCCGGGCGCGAAGCGCTCCCGGGCCTGCTCGAGCCATTGCTGCATGCCGGGCACCCACCAATCGAACTCCGGCACCAGCAGCACCGTGCGCCGTCGTGGTGCGCCGCCGCCCGCGGCCTTCGCCCACCGCACATGGATCGCACCAAAGCGCCCCCACTGGCGCATCTTCGCGTTGTGGTGCAGATCGACGGTATCGAGCATCACCGCCTCGGTGCGGCGCAGACCGAACGCGTACACCGTCTTCAGCAACTGGGCATCCCTCAGCGCGCCGAGCGCGCCCTTGCGGCCCGACGCCACGAGCAGCTCAACGCGGGCGTCGGCCGTGTCGAACAGGCGCTCCACCTCGTCATACGTGAACGGGCGACGCTTCCCATCGCCTTCGAACTCGAACCGGTGCGCCACTGTGTTCCACGGCAGACACACTTGCGAGGGGACGTCCCCGAACTCGCGATCGCAGATCTCCATCCAGTCGTACAACGGGTTCGTGAGGTAGTCACAGAACCCACGGATCGACCCATGATTGGCGCGCATCGTCGACAGCGTCCGAGTCCGGCCACCGGACTCCGCAGTGAACTCATCCACATCCGCCACCGTCCATTTCCACGGCGGCTTGTCCACGAAATCACGGAACCGGGTCACCGTCGCCGTCCGATTTCGGATCGTCTGATCACGAAGCCCCCGTGACAACTGCTGGTTCCGCCAGCCCTCGATCATCGCGTTGAAGACCTGCTCCTCAGGGTTCGCCAGCGCGACGTTCGAAGCTGAAGTGATCAGTCGAAGCGCCGCTGGAGAAGCCCCAAAGTCTTGCATTAGATGCAACAAAGTATGGGACAGTGCATCACCATGTCAACTCAGGACTCGGCATCCGCAAGATCGCGCTGTTATGGTCAGAGCAGTTCGGCACCGAACAAGACGAATAGGCGTCGTTTGCAAACGTGAACAGTTGCATTCACTGCAACACGCGATGGTTCATCACGCGGCGTCACTGGTCGGTGAACATCCGCAAGTTCCTTCCGTCCTTCGGCGGGCTCGGCGACCTCGTGGCGGCGGGCTCCCTCGACGCGCAGCGTGCCGACCTGCTGCACACGGCCATGCGGGCGGGACGCAGCATCCTTGTCTCCGGTGCCACCCATGCCGGGAATACCACATGGAGTATCTGACCTCAGTAAGTCCGTGGTGGAGAGCGACACCTAGGACGATTTCTGACCCTCGGCGTGTCGCGACCCGGATCTCGTGTGCGTTCGCGGTAAAAGTGGGATCTGGAGGATCAGATCGTGAGCACAACGCTAGCGGGAAGGATCGAACCGAGTTTCCTGTTTCAGGCCGGTTCGACGGACTTTGCTGCTGCCGTTGCGCAGGCTCGTGAGACTCCTGGTGCCGGCGTCGTGCTGACTGGCTCCGAGGTCGGCAGCTTGCGCGGACTGTCCGAGTCAGAGCCTGATCTTGTTCTCGTTGTCGACGACGGTAGTTGGCGTGATGCGATCGCGGATGTCGACCGCCCGCTGTCGAAGGTCGCCGACGACGGGTTGTTTGGCCTCAGTCTGGATGAGTACACCGCTGCGCTTGTCGACGCGGGAGCGACGGCGGTGCTGTCTCCGACGCGAGCGATCCGTCGCGAGGGGTGGCAGCGCACACTGGCGAGTCTGTTCATGGAGCTCGACAAGGCGACGCGTCCGGAGCTGATTCCCCATCTCCCGCTGCAGTCGTCCATCCTCGACGAGGACAATCTCGTTGCTCTGCGGCAGGCCCTTGATGAGTTTGGGCGCCCGGTCTCGATGACACTTCTTGGCGGCCGAGACTCGATGGTTCCTAATGGGCGGTTGGCGTCTCTTCGCCACCTCGTTGCTGATGGGTGGGTGCAGCGGCTGTTCGCGACGGAGCCACTCATCGCGGCCGACACGTTCGCTCACGGCGCCGCGTCGGTCGCGGTCGGAATCAACAGCGGCCTTCGGGTTCCGTCGATGCCAGGTGGCGGGGGCAGGCGCTCGCGTAACTTCGAGCTGGGTGTCTTTCATCGTCCGATCATGGAGATCTGCACGCCGACGGTGTTCGCGGAGATGTACGCGTCACGACCGGATGCGCCCTCATGCACAGAGTGCGGGGGACGTTCGTTGACGATCTATCGACAGCGGGAGTACGCAGAATTCGTCGAGCACAACCTTCATGCCTTCACCGATCACCACAACGAGGTCGCTGCGCTTGATCCGCAGCTCCGCCGCGGGTGGCTCGCACAGGAGCGGGCGTCTGCGTTGGCTGGGCACCCGCTGGCACTGGTTCGTGGAGCCGGGGGCCCGAACAGGACGCTCGTGCAGCTGGTCGAGCTTGACGGTCTGACACCCGAGTTCAGTGGTGCGGGAGCGCGCTGAGCCAGTGGTCGTAGGCTCGCTCGTGGAACGCCCACGTCGCCGGATCTAGATCGTTGTTGACGGGGATTGGCTCGACGAGTTGTTCGTGAACGGGCCCGGTGGTGATTACCAGGCCGACCCCGAGGGCGCTGGCTTCGAGCGCAAGCTCTCCAAGCCCCGTTCTCGGCCAGGGGGTGACGACGCTCACCGGGCTGACGGCCCGGAATATCACCGCGCGGTTGAACGCCGCTCGAGCATCGCGAGCATGAACTTCGACCTTGATCACACGCCCGGCTGGACGAGCCGGCAGTGCTGAGCTCAGATCTCCAACTGGAGCTAGCTCGTCCGCCTCAAGGTTGTGAAGAGCATCGTCAAGAAGATCTAGCCGGGTCACGGCTCCCATCCCGATGCTCGCTCTCCGCTGGTGCTCTGCCAGATCCGGGGCGAAGAACGCGTCACCAACCGCGCCGCTCAGGCGAGCGGCGCCAGCGAGACGGTCGAGCGTGGTCATCTGGGAGATAGGTGATCCCATGCTCTCCACCCTATCTCCAAATGGAGTAATCTGGACTTTCCAACACACCAATTGGAGTTAGCTTGGGTGCGATGTTCACGACGACCGGTTTGGCGAACCGGCTTGGCGTGAGTACTTCCACGGTTACGAACTGGACACAGCGATCCCGTGATCCGCTCGCATGCTCCGGCACTGGACGTGAGCGTCGGATCGATTGGGACGACTATGTCGCGTTCGCGAGCAAACACCCAGGTCTTCGTGGTGTCGCACGTCAGGCCGCGTCGGTGGCCGACGGTCAGAGGCCGGAACTCGCGTCGACGTTGCAGACGCTGGAACGCGTCTTGCAGCAGGTCGAGTCCGTGATTGAGGACGCTAAGCGTACCGGGGATGCTTCCAAGGGCTTGAGGCGACAGATTCGCCAGGTTGTTCGTAGCCTCGAGGGCGTCGGATAGCACCCCGACAGAGCATGCTCAGGTGGCGGCGTAACCGTCCAACGGCGAAATTCCTCGAGCTGTCTCGTGGGGTGGACACGTGCCGCCGTAGACGCAGTCCGGGTAAAACGCACAGACGACCGCCCGGCGAAAGGACAGACTCGCTCCCCACCGCTCCTGAAGGTCTGGCCCTGCGAGCGACAGGACTCTTGCCCTGCGGTGTGCGCTGAGAGCTCGGAAACCTTCGCAGAGAACGGTCGTCTGGGGGACCCGACGCTCGAGATACTCAGCATGATCGAGTTCCCCCGCGCCAAAATCTTCCGCGAGGAGAACGAGCCGACGACGAGCTTCCCGGACACTGCGGAGTATCTGATGCGCGCACGGCAGATGTCCGATCCGCTCCCTGTTCAAGAGGTTGAAGACCTCGGCCTCGACTTTGGCGTCCAAGAACTTGGCATCGAGGGTCGGTCCGCCGCATCGGACGGTCGCGGTGCGGCACGAGTATTCTCGGCGCCCGAGCCGGTTGACGCCGGAAACGAGGCGACCAGTGCATCGAGGGCAACAGACGATGCCTCCCAGAAGGCTCCGGGACGAGCGCGAGGCCGCGATGCCCGGCAGCAGCAACTGGGCTTCGACGAGCGCTGCCTCATCGGCAGTGATGATCGCGTCCCAGCGTCCTGGGGTTTGTGGCTCGCGCTCCGCCGTGAGGCGCCGCCGGTGCAGTCGGTCGCTGCCGAGAATCGACCGGATGGTGGTCGCGCCCCACCGGTCGCCGCCGATCGGCGTTCGGACTCCCGCTCGGGTGAGGTCTCTGGCGATGACAACGGGAGTTAGCCCAATCAGATAGTCATCCACGATACGACGGATGACCCTGCCCTCATGTGTGTCGAGGGAGCCATCGCGCCGGTATCCGTAGTGGCGTCCGCCGTGCAGTAGTCCGCGTTTGGCGCGTTGTTGTTGAGCGCGGGCTACTCGGGCGCCCTTGTGGGCGGATTCGTAGTGCGCAAATGCGACGAGCTGGCGGGCGAACAGGCGTCCTTCGTGCCGATTGAGGTCGAAGGACCCGCCCTGCACGGATTCCACGCGGATCGGGTTGGCATCGAGCAGGTCGAGGAGCTGCTCGAGCTCTCGCGGCTTGCGGTAGAGGCGATCGAGATGCCAGACGATCACGGTGGTGGTCGCTGACTCTTCGAGCTGCCGCAGCAGCTCTTGGTAGGCGGGGCGTGCTCGGTCTTGGTAGGCGGAGACGGCTTCGTCGGCGAACTCGATCATCCGCGCGTAGCCGAGCTCGTGAGCCAGCTCAACGCAGTCGGCTCGTTGTTGCCCGATGGAAGCGTGTTCGCTGGTCCGGTTGGCGGAGATCCGCAGATAGATCAGGGCAGTCGTGGTTCCGATGGGGCTCTCCGGGGTGAGCGCAGCGCGTACGTCAGCCTCCCCGCGCGAGCTCGCCGGATCTGATCTGACCTTCGGGTGCGTGGTTGGTTAGGGGCGGTAGGTGATGCGAACCCGGGACGTGTCGAAGCTGCGTCCCGGTCGGCCGGGAGCGATCCGGAGTTTGGCGATGAACGTCGTGATCACGGCGCGGCGGTCGGTGACATCGAGTGCATGCCACCAACTCTCGAGCGCTTCCCGGTTCCCGACGGGTGCCGCATACAGGCCGATCGCTCCCTCAGCAGCGACGAGGCGCCGCTCAACGTCGCGAAGCGCTGAGCTGGCGGCCTCGATCCCGATCTGGTGTTCACGGCGCGTGATGACGCGGTGCTGATAGTCCTGATCGAGTTGACCGATCCGAACATTGATGTTCGCGACCTGCCGCAGTAGTGCGTTCGTCGATGGCCCGTCTCTCCCGGCCGGAGGGTGGGCGAGGCGGCGCAGAACGCGGTCGGTGACGTAGTCGTCGAGGTGGGCGGTGTTGATACTCAGTCCACCCCGTTCAGGGCGGGAGGGGTCATTTTGACATGTGTACCGCCGGGTGTCGCTGGTGGGGGAGAGCTTTCCGGTGATGGTGAGTCCGGCGCCGCACTTCCCGCAGCTCGCGATCCCGCCTAACAGAGTCGGGCGTGCCGGTGTGGTGCGCCGGCGGGTGGGATCGGCGAAGATCGCCCGGATCTGCGCGGTCTCCTCCGGGG